>JAOPVX010000342.1 GCA_025965975.1 Mycobacterium sp.
ACGCGGCGTCGAGTTCGTCGAGGAACTCGGTGTTCTGGGCGTTGGCTGCCTCGGGCCGATTCAGCGTGATGGTCGCGATGCGCTCGGCGACGTGATAGTCGATATACACGTTAATTCCTCAATTTCGGGGCAAGCCCAGCACTCGCTGGGCAATGATGTTGCGTTGGATTTCCGAAGTCCCGCCGGCGATGGTGCCGCCGAACGAACGGACGTAGCGTTCGAACCAGCCGCTTGCGTAGGCGCCGAGGTTCAACGCGGTGTAGCGGCCCGAGATGCTCGGATGAGCGAAGCCGTCAACTCCTGAGGCGCCCAACGCGTGTTCGGACGCGGTTTGGGAGGCCTCCGATCCGAACAGTTTGAGCACCGACAAGGCGGCCACATCCTCTTCGCCGCGCGCGGCGCGGGACAACGCCACCGAGCCGAGCAGTCGCAGCGCCTGGTTGTCCATGACCAGCGCGGCGTACCGGTCGCGGTCGGCCTCCGTGCTCGGACGAAAATCCTCGACGAGTTCCTGCAGGCGGTCGGCATAGCTCAGCCACAACATGTTTCGTTCGTGACCCAGCGACCCGTTGGCCACCTGCCAGCCCTCGTTGAGCGATCCGATGAGGTTTTCGGCCGGCACCCGCACGTCGTTGAAGAAGACCTCGTTGAAGTCCATATCATCGTGATCGCAGGCCGACGCGAACGGTCGTCGTAGCACACCGGGAAGGTCGGTTGGGATCATCAGCGCGCTGATGCCCTTGTGCTTGGGGGCGTTTGGATCGGTGCGAACAAAAGTCAGCAGAACGTCGGCGTCATGGGCGCCCGATGTCCACACCTTCTGGCCGATGACCACGAAGTCGTCACCATCGCGGGCAGCACGGGTGCTCAGCGAGGCCAGATCGGAGCCGGCGCCTGGCTCGCTCATTCCCAGCGACGCGGTCATCTCGGCCCGCAGGATCGGCACCGCCCACCGACGCTGTTGCTCCGGCGTTCCGAACGAGATCAAGGAAGCGGAGATGATGCCGACACCCTGCGGATTGAACGTCAGGTAGGCGCGCCGGCGTGCGAGTTCTTGTTGATGGACGTACTGCTGCAGCAGCGTGGCGTTTCGGCCGCCGAACTCGGGCGGGAATCCTGGCAGCAGCCAGCCGTTGTCGAACATCAGCCGCTGCCACCGGCGAGCCCATTCCGGGATATGGCTGCTCGATCGCGAGCGCTCGAACGCGTCGGCCTCGGACGGCAGATATGTATCAAGAAACGCCACGAATTCCCCGCGGAAGGCCTCGACGTCAGCGTCGAAGGTCAGCTGCACGGCGCTCCCGGGGGAAGAAACTTTCAAAGACTTCTGTTATCTACAAAATGAGAATACTATTCTCATGATGAGAAAGTTTCAATCTCTGACACGTGAACCGCGAGGGGGTCGAGGACCGCAATGGCAAGGCGTTCTCCGGTACAGTCAGTTCATGTTCTCACCAATCGGCCTGGATCCGAGCCGCCGGTGACCAGTCCCAGCGAAGAACCCGCCTGGAAACAGCGCGCGGTCGAACGCTCGATCAAGACTGCGAAGCTCCGCGCGGCGCAACGCGTCCAGCGTTTCCTGGACGCCGCGCAGGCGATCATCATCGAAAAGGGCAGCACGGACTTCACCGTCCAGGAGGTCGTCGATCGGTCGCGCCAGTCTCTACGAAGCTTCTACCTGCAGTTCGACGGCAAACACGAGCTGCTTCTTGCATTGTTCGAAGACGCACTGAGCAGGTCGGCCGACCAGATCCGTGCCGCCACTTCGAGCCAGAAAGACCCCCTCGAGCGGCTGAAGGTCGCGATCGAGCTGCTCTTCGAGTCCTCTCGTCCCGACCCGACGGCCAAGCGGCCGCTGTTCACCGACTTCGCACCGAGGTTGCTGGTTTCTCATCCTGCTGAGGTGAAGATCGCATATACGCCTTTGCTGGCGTTGCTGAGCGAGCTCATTGAAGAGGCTGCCGAGGCGGGCCAGTTGCGCGCCGAGATCAACCCGAAGCGGATGGCTGCGATGACAATGCAAACCGTGACGTTCGTCGCGCAGTCCGGCGGCGGATCCGACGACGCGACCACGCACCCGATCACGGCCGACGAAGTATGGGACTTTTGCGCCCACGGATTAGCCGCCAGCTAGCCCGAGAATTAGATTCTCGCAACTGTAGAATCTGACTTACACTCACTGAGTGCCCGATCTCTGGTCCGATCTACTCACATGCCTTGATCTCCACCCGGTGCCGTCGGGGGCACGGGAGCAGCGCGCTCCGACGAGAACGTAACCGAGTTCGAGGGCCGCAATCAACGGCTGGAGTATCACCGCGTGTTCGGCGGGCAGCTCCTCGGCCAATTCATCCGAGTCGCGTCGGCGACTTGTCCGGGCAAGGCCGTCAAATCCCAGTATGTGGTGTTCACGCGCGAAGGCCGGGCCGACGAACCCATTCGATACCAACCTTTCGGAGCCACCCGCCACCATGAGGGCCGATCCTTCGCGACCGTCACCATCACAGCCCGGCAGAGCCGCGGGGTCGTTGCTACCTGCGCAATATGCATGCACGCACAAGAGGACGGCCCCGAGCGTCAATCCGTCGATGCTGCTTTTCGGCCTGATGGGCTTCGGCCGCCCCGCCGGGCCCTTCGAACAGTTCCGAGCCGATTACCTGCGCTCGAGTTTCGGCCCGTCGCTGCGGTTGGTCGCCGATGCGATCGGACTGCCCCTCGAATCGGTGGAAGCAAGCGGGGAGCTGGCGATGGCCAGCCGCGAGACGGCGATCGCCGCGGGCACATTGGCAGCGGGAAGCGTTGCTGCACAACGGGTCACAATCTCCGGTTTCCGCGCGGGTCTGCCGATGCTGCAGTTTCGGGCCACGTGGTACTGCACCACAGACCTGGATCCAGCATGGGAGGTCCGCGAGACGGGTTGGCACGTGTCGGTCGACGGCGATGCACCGCTTGAGGTCACTCTCCGGATGCCCATCCCACTGGACCGGATGGCCGCGGTGTCACCGGCCTACACCGCCAACCGGGCGGTCAACGCAGTCCCCTATGTCTGCGCGGCGGCACCGGGCATTCACTCGACGTTGGACCTGCCGCAGGTCGTCGCGGCGCTCGCGTGAGAAGCGAGTTCTTCTAAGCGGAGAGTATAAATTGCCGAAAACGAGTCTCTTGTTGACACCCGAGCATGGCCGATGCCAGAGTTGTGAGACAAATAGTGGTCATATGTCTTACGCCCGCCGGGGCAGCGAAAGGCGACACCGTGACGATCAGCGCACAAAGCGATGTCTACTTCGACCCGTACGACGTGGACCTCAATGCCGATCCGTATCCGATGTTCCGTCGGCTCCGTGACGAGCTGCCGCTGTACTACAACGCGCAGCATGACTTCTACGCGATCAGCCGATTCGCCGATGTGAACAAGGCGCTGGTCGATCACGAGACCTTCAGCTCGGCGCGCGGGGCAATACTCGAGCTGATCAGGTCGGGCATGGAAATGCCTTCGGGCCTGCTGATATTCGAAGATCCGCCGGTTCACGACATCCACCGCAAGCTGCTGGCCAGAATGTTCACCCCACGCAAGATCAACGAGCTGGAGGACAAGACCCGGGAGTTCTGCGCGCGTAGCCTCGACCCCCTCGTCGGCGGCGCGAGGTTCGACTTCGTGAAGGATCTCGGTGCGCAGATGCCCATGCGCGTGATCGGCATGCTGCTTGGCATTCCGGAGGACGACCAGGAGGCGATCCGGGATCACTCGAACGCCACCATGCGGACCGAGGCGGGCAAGCCGATGGCCGTCGCGTCGGAGGGCTTCGACTCCGGTGAGATCTTCGCGTCTTACCTCGACTGGCGGGCCGATCACCCGTCCGACGACATCATGACCGAGTTGCTCAACGTCGAATTCGAAGACGAGACGCGCACGGTCCGACGACTGACGCGCGACGAACTGCTGCTCTACGTCAACGTCGTCGCCGGCGCAGGCAACGAGACCACGACCCGGCTGATCGGCTGGGCCGGCAAGGTGCTGGCCGATCATCCCGATCAGCGCCGTCAGATCGCCGAGAACCCTTCGCTGGTCCCCAAGGCCATCGAGGAGCTGTTGCGCTACGAGCCGCCCGCCCCGCATGTCGCGCGGTACGTCACTCGCGACGTGGAGTACCACGGCCAGACGGTGCCTGAGGGCAGTGTGCTGATGATGCTGATCGGGGCGGCCAACCGCGATCACCGTCAATTCCCGCCTGATGGCGACGCTTTCGACATCCACCGCGAAGCGCGTCAGCACTTGACGTTTTCCGTCGGCACGCATTTCTGCCTCGGCTCGGCGCTGGCGCGCCTTGAGGGGCGCATCGCACTCGAGGAGATCCTCAAACGCTTCCCCCAGTGGGAGGTCGACCACGCCAACGCGGCGCTCTCCCCCACCTCCACGGTTCGGGGCTGGGACTCGATGCCGGCGTTCATTTAACGAGTTCGCTTCTCGCTGCGGACGCGAGGGAGCACGAAAAACGCCGCGGACGCGAGGAGCACGAAAAACCAACTAGGAATTGAGGTAGCAATGTCAGGACGCGTTGAAGGCAAGGTCGCTTTCATCACCGGCGCGGCGCGCGGACAGGGCCGCGCACATGCGGTGCGGCTGGCCCAAGAGGGCGCCGACATCATCGCCATCGACATCTGTAAGCAGATCGCCAGCGTTCAGATCCCGCTGTCGACGCCCGAGGATCTGGCCGAGACCGCGGATCTGGTCAAGGGCCACAACCGCCGCATCTACACGGCCGAGGTCGACGTGCGCGATTACGACGCATTGAAGGCCGCCGTTGACGCCGGTGTCGAGCAGCTCGGCCGGCTCGACATCATCGTCGCCAACGCCGGCATCGGCAACGGTGGCGCGACGCTGGACAAGACCAGCGAGCGTGACTGGACCGACATGATCGACGTCAACCTTGGCGGTGTGTGGAAAACGGTCAAGGCGGGTGTGCCGCACATCCTGGCGGGCGGCCGTGGCGGCTCGATCATCCTGACCAGCTCGGTCGGCGGCCTCAAGGCCTACCCGCACACCGGTCACTATGTGGCCGCCAAACATGGTGTGGTGGGCCTGATGCGGACGTTCGCGGTCGAACTCGGTGCGCAGAACATCCGCGTCAACTCGGTGCACCCGACCAATGTGAACACCCCGCTGTTCATGAACGACGGCACGATGAAGCTGTTCCGCCCCGACCTGGAGAATCCGGGCCCCGACGACATGAAGGTCGTCGGACAGCTGATGCACACCCTGCCGATCGGATGGGTCGAGCCCGAGGACATCAGCAACGCCGTGCTCTTCCTCGCATCGGATGAAGCCCGCTACATCACCGGCGTCACGCTGCCGATCGACGGCGGCAGCTGCCTGAAGTAGGGCCCGCGCCGCGGCGTGAGTTGCCTCAATCGGGCCGGTTGCGGGGTACCGAGGTGCTTCGATAGAGCCGTCGGCCGCGAACGGGGTGGGACGTGAAGCGACTCAACGGCATGGACGCCATGCTGCTGTACAGCGAGACGCCGAACCTGCACACCCACACGCTGAAGGTCGCGATCATCAATTCCGCCGACTCTGACGGCGAGTTCACGTTCGAGGTGTTCCGCCGGACCATCCAGCGCCGGCTGCACCTGCTCGACCCGCTGCGCTACCAACTCGTTGACATTCCGTGGAAACTTCACCATCCGATGTGGCTCGAGGACTGCCCGGTCGACCTCGACTACCACCTCCGCAGCGTGCACGTCCCCGCCCCTGGCGGACGGCGCGAACTCGACCAGGTGATCGGCGAGATCGCCAGCACTCCGCTGAACCGCAGCCGTCCGCTCTGGGAATTTCATTTCGCTGAGGGGATGGCCGACGACCGTTTCGCGTTGATCGGCAAGGTGCATCACACCTTGGCCGACGGGGTCGCCTCGGCGAACCTCCTGGCGCGGCTGATGGATTTGGCCGGCTCAGCGCAGGATGAGCGCGACGAGTACGTCACGTGTGACCCGCCTCCGAAAGGGCAGCTGCTCTGGGAGGCGCAACTCGACCACTTTCAGAACATGGCCGCCTTGCCACGGCTGATCTCGGACGCTGCGCGCGGAGTCGCACGAGTTCGTAAGCGCAACAAGGAGCGGCCCGACCACCCCGACATGGCCAGGATGTTTGCGACGCCGCAGACTTTTCTCAATCATGTGGTGTCGCCGGTCCGGACATTCGCGACGGCCACACTGTCCTTGGCCGAGGTCAAGGAGACCGCAAAGTATCTCGGCGTGACGTTCAACGACATCGTGCTGGCGATGGCGGCGGGCGGGCTGCGGGAGTTGTTGCTGCACTATGACGGTCGTGCTGATCGACCGATACTCGCGACGGTTCCAGTCAGCACCGACAAGTCAGCGGAGCGAATCACAGGCAACGAGATCAGCGGTATCACGGTCTCGCTTCCGGTACACATCGACGACCCGCGACAGCGAGTGGAGCTCACGGCGCTGTCCACCAAGCGCGCCAAAGAGAACAACGATCTGCTCGGTCCCGAGCTGCAGGGCCGGATGATGGAGTATCTTCCGCCGCCGCTGGCACCAGCGATGTTCCGCCGCCAGTCCAAGCGCGCCGCCCACAACAGATTGATGAACGTCGCGGTCTCAAACGTGGCGGGTCCGCCGGAGCGTGGCCACGTCGGCGGCGCCCCGGTGAGCGAGATCTATTCCGTTGGAGTGCTTTCGGCGGGCAGCGCCTTCAACATGACAGTCTGGAGCTACGTCGATCAGCTCGACATTGCGGTCCTCTCGGACGACCAGACGTTCGACGACCCGCATGAGGCGACTGACGCGATGGTCCACGCATTCGGCGAGATCCGGCGGGCGTGCGGCCTCGCGGACGTGACCGCTGTCGGCACCGCGATGGCGCCCGCGACCGCGGCAGGCTAACCCAGGACCGGGAACCGGCGTTCGCGCGCCAGCTCATCGAGGGCCTTCTGCATGACGGCCCGCACGTGAAGGTCGACATCGCCGACGTCTGGGTCCTCCCCGAACTCTGCAGCGATGTCGATCGGCTCGAGAACACGCGTGACGATCTTGGCGGGTAGTGGCACATTCGGAGGGAAGATCGCTGACAGGCCGAAGGGGAACCCAATACTGACCGGAAGGATCTCGATTCGGGCCCGCTTGAGGCCCAGGCGCCTGGCGAGCGAATCACCACGTGCCAAGAACAATTGGGTCTCCTGGCCACCGATTGACACGACGGGCACGATCGGCACACCGGACTCGAGGGCGGTCCTGACGTAGCCAGTGCGGCCGGCGAAGTCGATGACGTTCTCCGTGAACGTCGGCCGATAGGAGTCATAGTCGCCGCCAGGGAACACCAGCACCACGGCGCCCGATCGCAGTGCCTTGGCGGCGTTTTCGCGGCTCGCCTCGATGACCCCGGCGCGGCGCAGCCAATCACCGACGTTGGCGAGGAAGACACCGTAGTGGGCCAGGGTGTACACCGGCCGGTCGAAACCGAACTTCTTGTAGAACGCCGGGGCGAAGATCAGTACATCGGGGGTGAACATGCCACCGGAGTGATTCGACACCACAAGGGCGCCACCGGCGGCCGGCATGGAATCCAGGCCACGCACCTCGGCGCGGAAGTACCGCTTGATGACCGGGCCCACCAAGTTCGCGATCTGCCGGGTGAACCCGGGATCCCACTTGGCGACCTCTGGCTTGTCCGCCCTGCTGCTCATGCCCTGACTGTTCCCACTTCTCGCCCCCGGTACCCGAACCGATGCACTTGTCGGGCCTAACCAGCGGATATGCTACTCTCAAAAAAAGAGAATGCAATAATCTGGGAGACATATGCCCGACACCGTGCTGGTCACAGGCGGCTTCGGCCTGGTCGGGTCGGCGACCGTGCGCCGGTTGGCTGCCATCGGCCGACAGGTCGTGGCGACCGATCTCGACACCCCCGCCAACCGCAAGGCGGCCGCGAAACTGCCCAACGGCGTCGAGGCCCGTTGGGCCGACCTCACGGACCCTCATCAAGTCGAGCAGCTGGTTTCCGAAGTGTCGCCCGCCGCGATCATTCACCTCGCCGCGATGATTCCACCCCCCATCTACCGCAACGCCAAACTCGCGCGCCGCGTCAACGTCGAGGCGACCGCCACGCTGGTCCGTATCGCCGAGGCACACCCAACGCCACCGCGCTGGGTGCAGGCGTCGAGCAATGCTGTGTTCGGTTCCCGCAACCCGCACCGCTCGTCGGAGCCGGTTCGCGCGGACATGCCGATGCGGGCGTCGGACCTGTACAGCGCGCACAAGATCGAGGCCGAAGAGATCGTTCGCGCGTCAAGCCTGGAATGGGTGGTCCTTCGGCTCGGCGGTGTGTTCAGCGTCGACCCGTCGGCCATGCCGTTGACGACCGACGCCCTGTATTTCGAGAGCGCGCTGCCGACCGACGGACGAATGCACAGTGTGGATGTTCGAGATGTCGCTTGGGCTTTCGCCGCGGCGACCACTGCCGACGTGGTCGGGGAAATCCTGTTGATCGCAGGCGACAACACACACAAGATCAAATACGGCGACATCGGGCCCGCACTGGGCGCCGCACGTGGGCTGAAGGGCGGCCTGCCGACGGGCCGGCCAGGCAACCCTGACAACGACGACGAGTGGTTCGTCACCGACTGGATGGACGCCACCCGCGCCCAGGAAGCCCTGCAGTTTCAGCACCATTCGTGGGACGACATGCTCGCAGAGATGCGGGCGAACGCCGGCTGGACGCGCTATCTATTGCCACCCTTTGCTCCACTTGTGCGCACGATCCTCAAGCGCAGGGGCGCCTATTGGAAGGCGCCGGGCCAATACGCCGATCCGTGGGGCGCGATCCGCACCAAGTTGGGCGAGCCCGCGCCAGACAAGCCATACGACCGCCAGTGACGGCATAGTGTTCCCGCCGTGGAGAGTTTCGAAGGGCGCGGAACAGTCATCACCGGCGGAGCCAACGGCATCGGATTCGCCACGGCACGCGAATTCGCCCGCCGTGGCGCCCGGTTGATGCTCGGCGACATCGATCAGTCGGCGCTGGACGACGCGGTCGCGACCCTGCGCGCGGACGGGGTCGACGCGCACGGCGTCATATGCGACGTACGAAAGCTCGACGACGTCGGCCACCTGGCTGATGAGGCGTTTCGCGTGTTCCGTGATGTGCACGTCGTGTTCAACAACGCCGGCATCGCGTACGCCGGTCCCATTGCACAGACCAGCCACGACGACTGGCGCTTTGTGATCGATGTCGATCTGTGGGGACCGATCCACGGTGTCGAGGCGTTCCTCCCGCGATTGATCGCACAGGGCGGCGAGCGCCACATGGTCTTCACGTCGTCGTTCGCCGGGTTGATCCCGAACGTCGGGCTCGGACCCTACTGCGTCGCGAAGTACGGTGTCGTCGCGCTCGCCGAGACCCTGGCGCGCGAGGTCAGGCCCAACGGCATCGGGGTATCGGTGCTCTGCCCGATGATCGTGGAAACCAACCTGCTGGCCAACACCGAGCGCGTCAGGAGCGATGACTACGGCCCGGCCCACTCGGAGGCGGAGACCGTCCAGCAATTGGCGTCCGCGCCGACCGCCCAGGATGACGACTCCGTGCTCAACGTCGAGGACGTAGCACGCCTAACGGCAGACGCGATCCTGGCCAACCGCCTCTACGTGCTACCGCACCGCGCGGCGCGCGATTCGATCCGGCGACGGTTCGAGCGAATCGATCGCACCTTCGACGACCAAGCCGCCGACGGCTGGGCACACTGACTAACTGGGCCCGAGTTGGTAGTCGCCGCTCTGCGGGTTGTGGTACCAACCGCTGGCGGCCTGCGTTCCGCCGTCGACGTGAATCGTCTGCCCGGTGATGTAGCTCGACATGTCGGACGCCAGAAACACTGCGGCGCCTGCCATCTCGTCGACGTGGCCCGGTCGACCCATTGGGATCATGTGGCCCGCGCTGAAGGACAGGCCGTTCGGTGACGGTCAGGTCCGGGGCAAGCGCGTTGACCCGAATATTGTGCGGGGCCAACTCGAGAGCCGCGGTCTTGGTGTAGTTGATGACGCCGGCCTTGGCCGCCGCGTAGGTGACGTATCCCGGTGCCGCTCTGACACCCTCGATCGACGTCACGCTGATGATGCTGCCGGCGAGGCCATTGTCGACGAG
>JAOPVX010000346.1 GCA_025965975.1 Mycobacterium sp.
AGGCGGGCGAACGGACGCAGCAGCACACCACCGGCCGCACCGGTCACGGTGCCGTGCGCGTTGGACACCGCCACCTTGCCGTGCGGACCGGACACGTCGACCGAGAACGTCGCGACTTCCTGAATGCTCGGGCCGTCACCCAGGTCGGCGCTGATCGACACACTCGGGAACAAGTTCGGGATGATGATCTGGGCGAAGGCGTTCATGAAGTTGCCGTGGTCGATCAGGATGTTGGGCGTGGTGTAGCTGAAGTTGATGCCGACCCCCAGCGACCACGGGAAACCGATCTGGTAGCCGAGTTCCAGTGTGCCGCGAACTGATCGGAACCCGGGCCTGCCAGGTTGTACACAGCACTGCCCGAGTGGAACCACTCCCGGGGCAGCCGTCGCCACCAGCACTCGAATGCGTACCTTCACAGAGAATCCCTTGTCGTGGGTGTGCGGCCGGCCTCCGATGGCCACTGTGACGCCCACACCCGCGCGCCCCGGCCACTTGCGGCAATGACTTGTCGTTGTCGCACGGCGTGGATGCCCTACGAACTCTCGACGCCTCTTTCCTCAGCGTGCTATCAGCACTCTGCGCGCACACTGGCGATGTAGCTGCGGATGTGGCTGCCGATTTAGCTGCCGATGGAGGGTGTCGGGCTCGACACGCGGCACGTTTGGCACTAAGGCCAACTGGGGGAGGTTGACTGATATGGGGGTAGCCCTGATCACGCGCGGCGTCAGCGCCGCCATGGTGGTGTTCACGCTGGCGTTGTTTGGCGCCCCGCTAGCTGGCGCGTCGCCCACGGTCACCGGCCAGAAATACAGCGACGCGTCCTCGACGCTGAGCGGCGCCGGATTCAAGGTGGTTGTCGCGAGCACGGTCGGTGACCGGTTGCGCCGGTCCGAGTGCGTGGTCAGTGCCCAACGGGACAAAAGTTCTGCCCAGAAGGGCAATCACTCGGCCGCAGGCACGATCGTGGAAGTGTCATTGAACTGTGACGCCCAGCCGGCATCGGCCACGACACCGGGCATTTCAGCAGGCAGCCCAGACGGTCGTGCAGCGAAGGCCGCCGCCGCCGCGCAAGGCTAGTAAGCACTATCGGGCCGCGCACCGCACGGTCTGCTCTAACCGTTTGTTAGGGGTCACGATGTCACCGTCGAGTATGAACACCGTTGAGAATCACCGAAACTACGCCAGGTTGGCCGCAGCGGTCGCCGGCGCCGGGTCAGCGGTGATGCTGGCTTACCTCGGGGTTGTGTCATCCCAGCCCGAGTCTGCAGGCGTGGTCACGGGCGCCGGCCCAGCGGCGATGAGCACCGGCGCGACAACGAGCACGAGCGCGGCGCCGACCACCATGGCCGTACCGGTGGCGACCCCCTCTAGGAAAGCCACTCCGTTCTGGGGTCAGCCGAGCGAGCCCTAGCGAGTCCCAGCGTGGCGCGGCCCCCAACGGCTGAGCCACCGGAGGCACCGGCCCCATTCAGTCTCAGCGTCCCCTTAGTGTGCAGCTGTCAGGGTGGCAGGGCCACGGCGGATTCGTCGTCGTGGTGGTATGCCGGATACCCCTAGCACTGGCGGTGGGCGATGAAGGTTCTCGTTGTCGAGGACGAGCCGCGGCTGGCGGCCACGTTGGCGATGGGACTGCGCGCTGAAGGATGCGTGGTAGTCAACGCCGGCGACGGTGCCGATGGCCTGTTTCAGGCGACCGAGGACACCTTCGATGTGATCGTGTTGGACATCATGCTGCCCAAACTCAACGGCTATGAGGTGCTGCGGCAGATGCGGGCGCGTCAGAATTGGACACCGGTGCTGATGCTGACCGCCAAAGACGGTGAGTTCGACGAGACCGACGCCTTCGACTTGGGTGCCGATGACTACCTGACCAAACCGTTCTCGTTTCGGGTGCTCATAGCGCGGCTGCGCGCACTGTTACGGCGGGGGACACCCGAACGGCCGACAGTGTTGACCGCCGGCACCCTGTCGGTGGACCCGGCCCGGATGATCGTTGAACGCGACGGCATACCGATCCTGTTGACCCGGCGTGAATTTGGGCTGCTGGACTTTCTGATGCGTAGCAAAGACACGGTGGTGACAAAGACCGACATCCTCAGCAACGTCTGGGACGCTCACTATGGAGGGCCTGCCAATATTGTCGAGGTGTACATGAGCTACCTGCGTCGCAAGATTGACACTCCGTTCGGTACCAATACCATCGAAACCATCCGCGGCGTCGGCTACCGACTGCAGTCGGCGGGCTGATCCAGCCGGGCAGATATGCGGGTTCCGCGGCCTATCCATCCGCGGACGGTGACGCTCGCGCGATGCGCTACCCCTTGCAAAACACTTTGGCCCTTGCAAAAACACCCTTGCAAAAACACCCTTGCAAAAACACTTTGGAAAGCCGGTGTCTCGTGAGCACACTGACCTACGCCGAGGCGCTGATCGTTGGCGCATTCCAGGGCGTCACCGAACTTTTCCCGGTGTCGAGCCTGGGCCACTCCGTGTTGGTCCCGGCCCTTATCGGTGGCCGATGGGCCAGCGACCTGAACGTCTCGGCACCCGAATCGCCCTACCTGGCCTTCATCGTGGGACTACACGTGGCCACCGCAGCGGCACTGCTGGCGTTCTTCTGGCGCGACTGGCTGCGCATCGTGGGCGGATTCTTCTCGTCGCTGTGGCACCGCGAGATTCAGACACCTGCGCAACGATTGGCCTGGCTGATTGTGCTGGCGACGATCCCGGTGGGGCTGTCAGGTCTGGCCCTCGAGCACCTCTTTCGCACCACTCTCGGCCGGCCGATACCGGCCGCATCCTTTCTCATCGTCAACGGCGCAGTGCTCTACGCCGGTGAAGTGACACGCCGCCGCCGCGCGATCGCCACTCCCGGGTGTGCGGGATCGACGAGTGATGGCGCTGATGCGACGACCAACACCGCTGCCGGCACTGTCGACGAGGGGCTCGCGCGGCTGCCCTTCGCGCACGGCGTGCTCATCGGCTGCGCCCAGATCCTTGCGCTGTTGCCAGGAATCAGCCGCTCGGGCGTCACCATGGTCGCGGGGCTGTTGCGGGGCCTGTCCCACGAAGACGCCGCACGGTTTTCCTTCCTGCTGGCCACACCCATCATCCTGGCCGCGGGCTGCTTGAAGATCCCCGATCTGTTCGGACCCCTTGGCGACGGCATCCACAGCCAGGTGCTCGCCGGTAGCGCCGCCTCCTTCATCTGCGCCTACCTGTCTGTGAAATACCTCACCCGGTACTTCGAAACCCGCACCCTGACCCCGTTTGCGATCTATTGCGTGGTCGTCGGCGGCGCCAGCCTGGCCTGGCTGCTTGTGCACTAGCCCCGTCAACGTATGGGGGCGCCGATAGATCGTGTGCGCAGCCGATCCCACCGTGCGCCTTCGACTTTCGCCGCATGTTCGTAACGTCTTCTCAGCGGGACTTCAGCTGCGCGTCTCTACGTTGGGGTGCTGTGACTGAGACATCAAGATCTGAAGCCGTCAAAACGGGCCGCGTGATGCTGAGCAAGGTGCCCGAGATCACAGTGTGGTTCTGGGTCATCAAGATCCTGTGCACGACCGTGGGTGAGAGCTTTGCCGACTGGATCAACATAACTTTGGGTTACGGTCTGATTCCGACCGCACTCATCTTCACGGTGGTACTCGCCGGGGTTCTTGGGTGGCAGCTGAGCCTCAACCGCTATGTGCCATTCGTGTACTGGCTGACTGTCGTCGTGGTCAGCGTTACCGGCACGCTCTACACCGATATCCTTACGGATAGTCTTGGCGTTCCGCTCGCACTGAGCACGAGCGTCTTCGCGGTCGCCCTTGCCATCGTCTTCGGCGTGTGGTGGGCGCGCGAGCGGACACTGTCGATCCACAGCATCGTCACGTTGCCGAGAGAGTTGTTCTATTGGCTCGCGGTCCTGGTCACCTTCGCCCTCGGTACGGCGGCTGGTGACTGGACTCTGGACCTCACCGGTTGGGGGCCTGGCACGTCGGTGCTCCTGCCTGCCGCCCTGATTGTCGCGATCGTGGTCGGCTGGCGGCTGGGCGCCAACGCCGTGCTGTCCTTCTGGCTCGCTTACATTCTGACCCGCCCGCTGGGTGCGAACCTCGGCGACTGGTTAGGTTCCCCGACGGACCAACAGGGCCTCGGCTTGGGTGTTGCGCTCACCAGTGTGATCTTTCTCACCGCGATCCTCGTGACTGTCGTTTACCTGACGCGCACCCGCGCCGACGTGATCGAAGAGCCGGAATCGACCCCTACTCCGGCGGTGACCACGCATCCGGGTCGCGAGCGCATCCTGCTCGGGTTCTACGCCGTAGTCGCCGTCGCCACAGGCGCGCTGCTGGTGGGGGCCGCCGCGCAGCCGCACGCAACCCCCGCAAGCGCCGAGGAGTCCGCCTCGTCCGTCAGCGCGACAGTCGCACCAGGGCAGTCGGCGACCGCACATTTCCCGGCGGTTGAAGTCGCGAAGTTGCGCACTATCGCTGCGGACTCGCTCGGCATGGTGCAGGCCGGCGACCAACCTGCCGCAACTGCCCGGATCAAGGACCTCGAAACCGCGTGGGACCAGGACCAGTCGACGCTGCAGCCCCTTGACGACACCTCCTGGACGGTCCTAGACGGTCAGATCGACAGAGTCCTCAAGGCGTTGCGGGCCAGCAATCCCGACCCCGCGACCGAGACGCAGACTCTCACAACACTGTTGACGTCGCTGCGGTGAGGCACCCGCCGAACGCACGAGCGTGGGTATGACTCTCGCGGCACCGTTTCGATCGCCGCGACGCCGAACGGTGTCCTGATCTCTCGCCGAAGATAGCCGACTTAGGCTTCGTACCGGGGCACGCGGGCGCGCCGAAAGGACGACGAACGGTTTGGTCAGGTAATCGTCGGCACCGATCCAACCCGTCGGCCAGGTCGTACTCACCTTCCTTGGCCGAGAGCATCAGCACCGGTATCCACGCGCACGATGCGTCCACACCCCCGGCGAATGGACCCGATGAAACCAGTAGAGCAGAGTCCTACTCGGCTATCGATGGTCTCAGTGTCTCCACAGCGCCGCGCGGCCAGGCTGAACCCATGTCCGACGTCGCGCGACGTCTGCGGACCGCACCTGGAGAGGAAGTTATGACAGACACCTCGAGCCGCTTTGCGATTGCCGCGGCGATCTCGGCCATCGGTGTTGTCCTTGCCGGGTGCGGATCCACGGCGACCGCGCCGCCTGGCTCGTCCACCGCGAGCGGCGCGGCCCCGGCAGTATCGGAGAACAACCCGGGCGGCGACATTCCCGACAATCAGGCGTTCGTGCCGTTCACGCCGGCCGGCGGTCTCTTCACGCTGTCGGTGCCAGAAGGGTGGGCAGGCACGACCGAGGGCGCGGCGACCATCTTCACCGACAAGTTGAACACCGTTCGTATCGAGACGCGCCCGACCGCAGCCGCCCCCAACACCGAGTCGGTGAGTGTCTACGAGCTTCCGGCTATCGCGTCGTCCACCCCCAACTACCGTGCAGGCACCGTAACGGCGGTGCAACGCAAGGCCGGCCAGGTGATGCTGATCACCTACCAGGGCAGCTCACCCCCCAACTCGGTCACCGGCAAAACCCAGACGGACGCCTTCGAACGGTACGAATACTGGCACGCCGGCCAGGAGATGGTCCTGACACTGTCCGGACCCGTCGGCGCCGACAACGTCGACCCGTGGCGGACCGTCACCGACTCGCTGCGATGGCAGTGACGGCAGAGCCGGCCGCGGTCCAGGCCCGCTCGCTATATCGGTTCTACCGCGCTGGCGACGAGGAAACCCTTGCACTGCAAGGGGTCTCACTGACCGTGCAGCGCGGCGAATTCGTTGCCGTCACCGGTCCGTCCGGTTCGGGCAAATCGACGCTGCTGGCCTGTCTGGCCGGAATGGACAACCCGGACGGCGGCAGCGTGTGCGTCGCGGGCCAGCGGATCAGCCACCGCCCCGAACCCGAACAAGCCAGGATCCGGGGCCGCCACATCGGCATGCTATTTCAGCACTCCAACTTGTTCGACCACCTCACCCTTGCCCAGAACGTAGCGATCGTGCGTGCCCTGCCCGGGCGCACCCACCTCGATTCATCCGACGTGCTGGGCCAACTCGGCCTTTCGGACCGGGCGGCCGCCTACCCGGGCCAGCTGTCGGGGGGAGAACTGGCCCGCGCCGGACTGGCGATTGCGCTCGCTAACGCTCCAACGGCGCTGCTCGCCGACGAACCCACCGGCGAGTTGGACACCGTCACCGAAGCGCGGGTTCTCGGCCTGCTTTCCGACACCGCGGCACGCGGCACCGCGATCGTCGTCGCCAGCCACAGTCCTGCGATCGCCGCCGCGGCGGAACGGGTCGTACGCCTCGACGACGGACGGGTGTGTTGATGACCACCGGTCCATGGGAATCTGAAGCCGCCATCGACACCACAACGAGGTCGATCGTCGCCGAATGCAGCGCCGTGAGCCGTACCTTCGGTTCCGGCACCACCGCAGTACACGCCGTCCGCGAGGTGAACTGCCGGATACCGTCGCTGGCCCGGATCGCCATGACGGGGCCATCCGGATCGGGAAAGTCAACGCTGCTGCACCTGCTCGCCGGCATCGACGTCCCGTCCGCCGGAGCGGTGCGGTGGCCCGCACTTGAGCACGACCGGCATGACCCCCGCCGCCGAATCGGTGTGGTGTTCCAGGGTCCGAGCCTGTTGCCCAGCCTCGATGTCACAGAGAACGTTGCCCTGCCGCTGCTGTTCGGTGGTCAGGCTGACGACACGGCGAGGCGCCACGCTGGCGTCGCTCTTGACCTGGTCGGGATCGGCGACCTGGCTGCCAAGCTGCCCGATGAGCTGTCAGCAGGCCAGCTGCAGCGCGTTGCCATCGCGCGGGTGCTTGCCGCCCGCCCCGCGCTGATCCTCGCCGACGAACCCACAGGGAAGCTGGACCACAACAACGCGGAGCGGGTTATCACGGTTCTGCTTGACACCGCGAGCGCGATCGGCGCTGCGGTGATCATCGCCACCCACGACCCCGCCGTCGCTACCAGGTTGCCTGATCGATGGGTGATGCGCGACGGCCGGCTCGTCACCCACCCCGACGCCGATCGGGATATGACGTGATCGCCAGGTGGACACTCGGATTGCTGCGTCGTCGGTGGGGCAGGATGGCCGCGACGGTCGCAGGCGTGGCCGCCGCGGTCGCCCTGGTGGCCTGCCTTGGTGGTTTCTTGGCAGCGGCCCAGGCTTCGATGACCGCCCGCGCGATCCGCAGCGTAAGCGTCGACTGGCAGGTGGAAGTGCAGCCCGGCGCCCAACCAGCCACGGTCTTGGACACCGTGCACTCCGCACCCGGCGTACATGCGGCGCTGCCGGTCGGCTTCGCCCAGTCCAGCGGATTCGTGGCACAGACCGGTGGAAGCACTCAAACAACGGGCCCGGCAACGGTATTGGGCATCCCGTCGAACTACCGCGAGCAATTTCCCGACGCCATCCGGACACTGGTCGGCGCCGATAGCGGCGTCCTGATCGCCCAACAAACCGCAGCCAACCTGCATGTGGCCCCCGGCGACACGGTCCGGATCGAGCGGGCGGGCATGGCGCCGGTCGACGTCGTCGTCGACGGCGTGGTCGACCTGCCCCACGCGGATTCGCTGTTCCAGAAGGTCGGCGCACCCCCGGGTGCTCAGCCCGTCGCACCGCCCGACAACGTGGTACTCCTCGGCCAGGCACGGTGGCATCAGGTGTTCGACCCAGTCTCGGCTGTGCGCCCCGATCTGGTCAAACTGCAGATCCACGCCGCCCTCGACCACACGCTGCACCCCGCGCCGGGGTCGGCCTACACCCAGGTCAGCGCCGCGGCCCACAACCTCGAAGCCCGCAGCGCCGGCGGCGCGCTGGTCGGCGACAACCTCGCTGCCGCGCTCGACGCCGCCCGTGGTGACGCCGCTTACGCCAGGGTGCTGTTCTTGTTTCTCGGCCTTCCGGCCGCGGTCCTCGCAGGCCTGTTGACGGCTACCGTCGTCACCGCCGGTGCTGATCGGCGCCGTCGCGATCAGGCCCTGCTGCGCGCCCGCGGGGCCACGCAGCGCCAGCTGATGTGGTTGGCGGCCGCCGAGGCCACCGTGGTCGGTCTCGCCGGAAGCGCGGCGGGTCTCGCCGCCGCCGCCTTGGTGGGCCTGACAGA
This sequence comes from Mycobacterium sp., assembly GCA_025965975.1. Lineage (GTDB taxonomy): Bacteria > Actinomycetota > Actinomycetes > Mycobacteriales > Mycobacteriaceae > Mycobacterium. The sequence goes on from JAOPVX010000346.1 coordinate 8,184, forward strand.
ATTCGGCTCTCCCAGCCTTGGCGCCGACGCCCGCACCGCCGTGGGATGGGCCGCCGCGTCGGCCGCGGTCGGTATGGCGACCGCCGCCGCGGCGGTGCTGGCCCCGGCCCGTCGTGACCTGCGCGACTCCACTGTCGTTACGGCCAGAGCCGATGTGAGTAGGACCCGGCCGCCGCGGTGGACCCGCTCCGGCATCGATGTCGCGGTTCTTGTGGTATCCGGGGTGTTGTTCTGGCAGGCCGGGCGCACCGGATATCAAATCGTCCTCGCCCCTGAAGGTGTCCCGACGATTTCGGTGTCGTACTGGGCGTTCGTCGCGCCGGCCTTGTTGTGGATCGGCGCGGCCCTGCTGGTGTGGCGACTGAGCGACATGCTCCTTGGCCGAGGATGGCCCGTCGTTGCCCGCGCGCTGCGACCGGTGGCGGGGAAGTTGTCGCGCATCGTCGCCCACTCGCTGTCCCGTCAGCGCGTGCCGCTGGCTCGAGCGATTGTGCTGTTGGCACTGGCGCTGGCCTTCGCCGCATCCACCGCGACGTTCAACGCCACCTATCGTGCTCAGGCCGAAGTTGACGCCCAACTGACCAACGGCGCCGATATCACCATCACGGAACCCCCCGGCAGCTCCGTGTCAGCCGCGCCAAAGCTCTCGGCCGTGCCCGGAGTACGTGCCGTGGAACCGATTCAGCACCGCTTCGCCTACGTCGGAGCCGATCTGCAGGACCTCTACGGCGTTAATCCGAGCAGCATCAGGAACGTCACTGCGTTGCAGGACAACTACTTTCAAGGCGGCACCGTCGAGCAGTTGATGCACACGCTTGCGGCACAGCCCGATTCGCTTCTGGTCAGCGCCGAAACGGTCAAAGACTTCCAACTTCGTCCCGGCGATACCGTCAACCTGAGGATCCAGGACGCGCGAACCCACCACCTCGTCACCGTGGGGTTCCACTACATCGGCATCGTCACCGAATTTCCCACGGCACCCAAAGACAGCTTCTTGGTCGCCAACGCCGGCTACCTCGCCCAACACACCGGCACCGACGCCATCGGAGCGTTCCTTGTCGACACCGGCGGGCACGACATCGCCGCCGTCGCCGATCGGATCAAAGCCGCGGTCGGCACATCGGCGGCGGTCACCGACATCACCACCGCCCGCGGCGCCGTCGGCTCCAGCCTGACAGCGGTCAGCCTGGCCGGGCTCACCCGAATCGAGCTGGGCTTCGGACTGGTTCTTGCCGCCGCGGCTGGCGGTCTGGTCCAGGCCCTTGGACTCGCCGAACGGCGACGCAGCTTCGCCATCGCCACTGCGCTCGGGGCGACCCGCCGCCAACAGCGGTCACTTGTGCTCGCCGAGGCCGCAATCCTCATCACGTGCGGTCTTGCCGCGGGGGCCGTCCTCGGCTGGGCGCTGTCGCGGATGTTGGTGGGCGTACTCACCGGCGTTTTCGACCCCCCACCGACAGCGCTCGCGGTGCCGTGGACGTATCTCGCCGCGACCGCCGTCACGATCGTCGTCGCCATCGGCGCCGTATCGGCCGCCACGGTTCGCCTCGCGCGACGGACGCCACTCACGGTGCTCGGCGAACTGTAGGGCCCGCGACCCGACCGCGGCCGGAATCTGGCGCCGCCGCGAAGCTGAGCAAGCGTTACTGCTCAGGGTGCAGATACGGCGGCGCGGTAGCGATTTCGGGCCCTCAACGTGAGCCGAAGGTCGTCGACGAGCGGGTCGAAGAACCGTGTCCGGTATTCGGCGTCGCTCACGGTCCGCGCGCTGATGTACATGAACGTCACCGCGCCGAGGAAAAACGTGATTTGAATCAACGAATCCGGCACGGGGATCGTCATGCCCAGCACGCTGCCGTCGCTGCGACCGTTACGAGTCCAGGCCGCAAGCAATTCGGGCGACAGCAGGATGAGGCCAAGAATCAAGAACAGCAGGGCGGTCATCGCCGCGATTATCAAAATCTGGCTGAGTTGCGATGCGACGACAACGAATAGGACGTTGAGCCGCTCGCCGCGGCTCAGCGCACGAACCCTCAGTGGATCCGGCATCGTCTCGAACGGCGTGCCGGCCAGTCGCGCCGAGTAGTCGTCGGCTGGGTTGCCCTCCATGATCGGCCGGACCCGGTCGGCGGTGACGGTTACCACGAACGCCGCCGCGATCACGGTGAGGAACACCAGCGCCAGCCACAATCGCGGACGCGAGACCGTGGCAGCCATGAGCCACACCGGGGAGTTGAAGAAGACCAGAAACGTCAGCAACAGCAGTGGCAGGGCGCGGGTCGCCAACGATCCCGCTGCGGCAAGGTTCGACATTGTCATCTGCACGGCCCAGGCCAGAATCGAGCCGACGCCGCAAGCGGTCAGCACCAGGATCGCGGCGACCACGACGGCTTCGAAGAAGAGGTCCACCAGTAGCCGCGGGCTGGGGCCGCCGATGATGGCACCGGCGATCGCGATGGTCATCGCCACGGTCGCCGCGACGCTCCGCGCCCGCACCGTAGCGATGCGCGAAACCAGCCAGCCGACCAACGCCGCGATGGGCAGCACAAGGACGAGCAGCGCCAGGATGAACCATTCCGTTCGGGTCGGATGGCCGTCGATGTCAATGGTGTGTTTGCCGGTGATGGCCACGACGAGCGCGGAGTTGGCCATGAAGACCGCGAACCCGGCCAACACGGGCGCCGACCGTGGCCAGAGCCGCCGAACAAGGGCACCCGGCCTCAACACTGCAGGTAAACCACGATCCAGGAACCACGCATCGGCGGCCCGTCGTTGCGTTACGTCAATCATGCATGGCTCGCCGGTCCGGTGACGACGTCAGCTGGATCGCCGCCCGCCATAGCAGCAGACCGGTCTGCACGCCGACGGCGATCGAGATCAGCGTGGCGGTGAACACCGCGGTGCTGTGGGTGCCGAGGAGCTGAGTGACCCATGAAGCCCAGGGAGCCCGGCACCAACAGCCAGAAGCCGGGAAGCACCAGCGACACCGTCGGCGGTGTATTCGGGCGGTGAGAGATGGCCAGCGCGCAGATGATCAGTGTCAGCCCGCCGCCGAAGCCGCTGGCGTAGCTTCCGAGCACGGCGTTGCCCACCCACTGGCCTCCGTATGCGGTGAGCAGCATCAGCAGCATCCACGGCAGAAAAGACGTCGGCGGCCCGAAATACAGCTTCGCGCCAAGGCCGTAGATCACCACGCCGAGCAGCGGCGCCCACGCGCCGAGCCTATTGAACTCGGTGGTATCCAGGTTGGTATCGGCGATCCCGGCTAGCTGTGCGGCGATCAGAATGCCGAACGCCAACTGGGCGATCTGGATGAAGCCCGCCAGTGGAGCCGCCAATGCGCGCAGGCTGTCGGCGCCGACATGCCATCGGCTGTTGAAGGTGAACACGATGAACGCCACGAGAAACGCGCAGATGGTCGGCAGCATGTAGCCGATGGCCTCGATCCGGCGGCCCACCACGGACAGCGCGCCCACCAGCAGGCCAAGGGTCGCTGCGCCGACCAGACTCCACGGCGTTGGTTGCAGGATCAATGCCAGCCCGGCGCTTTGCACTGCATAGCCGAAGACGGTGACCCACACCGGAAATCGCCTCTGCTGGTGGCGAATTCGGTCGAGTTCGGCCATTCCCTCTTCCGGCGTGACCGAGCCGCTCGGCACGCGCGCCACGAGCTTGGCCAGCTGGAAGGACTGGTCGTACCGCACGTCGAAGTCCGGGTTGGCGATGTAGAGGTTGTCGCCGGTCTCGCTGCCGACCTGGACGTAGTTGGGCAGGGCCAGCAACTGGGCGTCGAGGCCGTACGCCCGCGACGTCGCATACATCGCCCCCCTGACCATGGTAACCGGGTAGTTGGCCGCGGCCATGGCCGGACCGAGCGCGGCCACGAACCGAAACGCTCCTGACACATTTTGGTCCTGCTCGGATGGCACGGTCGCAGGCTACTGCGGTACGTCCCCTAGGCTGAACAGATGCAACGGATTATCGGAACGGAGGTCGAGTACGGCATCTCGTCGCCGTCCGATCCAACCGCGAATCCGATACTGACGTCCACGCAGGCGGTGCTGGCATACGCGGCGGCCGCGGGGATCCAGCGTGCCAAGCGCACGCGGTGGGATTACGAGGTGGAGTCGCCGCTGCGCGACGCCCGCGGTTTCGACCTGAGCCGCTCGGCTGGGCCCCCGCCCGTGGTGGATGCCGACGAGGTCGGTGCGGCCAACATGATCCTCACCAACGGCGCCCGGCTCTACGTCGACCACGCCCATCCTGAGTACTCCGCGCCGGAGTGCACCGACCCGCTGGACGCGGTGATCTGGGACAAGGCAGGCGAGCGGGTGATGGAAGCGGCCGCCCGGCACGTCGCGAGCGTGCCCGGCGCCGCCAAGCTGCAGCTCTACAAGAACAACGTGGACGGCAAGGGCGCGTCGTACGGATCGCACGAGAACTACCTGATGTCGCGCCAGACACCGTTCTCGGCGGTGATCGCGGGCCTGACGCCGCATCTGGTGTCGCGGCAGGTGATCACCGGCTCGGGCCGGGTCGGCATCGGACCGTCGGGCGACGAGCCCGGGTTCCAGCTGTCCCAGCGTTCGGATTACATCGAGGTCGAGGTCGGCCTTGAGACCACGCTCAAGCGCGGCATCATCAACACCCGCGACGAGCCGCACGCCGACGCCGATAAGTACCGGCGGCTGCACGTCATCATCGGCGATGCGAACCTGGCGGAGACGTCGACCTACCTGAAGCTCGGTGCCACGGCGCTGGTGCTTGACCTCATCGAAGAGGGCATGGACCTGACCGATCTGGCGCTGGCCCGGCCGGTGCACGCCGTGCACGTCATCAGCCGCGACCCGTCGTTGCGCGCCACCATCGCGCTGGCCGACGGCCGTGAACTGACCGGCCTTGCGCTGCAAAGGATTTACCTGGACCGGGTGGCCAAGCTGGTGGACAGTCGCGACCCCGACCCGCGCGCGGCCGACATCGTCCAGACGTGGGCCAACGTGCTCGATCTGCTCGAGCGTGACCCGATGGAGTGCGCGGAGATCTTGGACTGGCCTGCCAAGCTACGGCTGCTGGAGGGTTTTCGCCACCGGGAGAACCTCAGCTGGTCGGCGCCCCGGCTGCATCTGGTGGACCTGCAGTACTCCGACGTACGGCTGGACAAGGGCCTGTACAACCGGCTGGTGGCGCGCGGTTCGATGAAGCGGTTGGTCACCGAGCAGCAGGTGCTCGACGCCGTCGACAACCCACCAACGGACACCCGTGCGTACTTCCGAGGCGAGTGCCTGCGCCGGTTCGGCGCCGACATCGCCGCCGCCAGTTGGGACTCGGTGATCTTCGACCTTGGCGGCGATTCGCTCGTCCGGATTCCGACGCTTGAGCCGTTGCGCGGGAGCAAAGCGCACGTCGGAGCCCTGCTTGACTCCGTCGACAGCGCCGCCGAACTGGTGGAACAGCTCACTACTTAGGCGCGCTATCCCAGGCATTCCGGGCGCTGACCGGTAGTGTGGAGTAACCGGCGGGCGGCTGTGAGCCCGCCGATGACATAAGCAGGAGGCAGCGATGGCTCAGGAGCAGACCAAGCGTGGTGGCGGCGGCGGCGAGGACGACGACCTCACCGGTAGCACGGCCGCCGGGCAAGAGCGTCGCGAGAAGCTGGCCGAGGAGACCGACGACCTGCTGGACGAGATCGACGACGTTCTCGAGGAGAACGCCGAGGACTTCGTGCGCGCGTACGTCCAGAAGGGTGGACAGTGACCTGGCCGCACCGCGAGCAGCCGGCCTTCCCCTCATCCCTACCCGGAGCACTTTCCGTCCCTGTGGACTTGTCGTCCTTTTCTGAACTGCTGCGCCGCCAGGCGCCTGAACTTCTGCCCGTCAACAGGTCGGGTCCCGTCGATGCGGTGCCATCGGGTGCGCTGCCGCACGGCACCACGATCGTCGCGCTGAAGTTCCCCGGCGGCGTGTTGATCGCTGGCGACCGCCGCTCGACGCAGGGCAATATGATCGCCGGTCGCGACGTGCAGAAGGTGTACATCACCGACGACTACACGGCGACGGGGATCGCAGGCACGGCGGCGATCGCGGTGGAGTTCGCCCGGCTCTACGCCGTCGAACTCGAGCACTACGAGAAGACAGAAGGCGTGCCACTGACCTTCCGTGGCAAGGTGAACCGGCTGGCGACCATGGTGCGCGGCAACCTCGCCGCAGCGCTGCAGGGCTTCGTCGCGCTGCCCCTTCTTGCGGCCTACGACCTCAATGACCCGGATCCGCAGGCCGCGGGCCGCATCGTGTCGTTCGACGCGGCCGGTGGCTGGAACATCGAGGAAGAGGGCTACCAGTCGGTGGGCTCCGGCTCGATCTTCGCCAAATCCTCGATCAAGAAGCTTTACTCGCGGGTGGTCGACGTGGACTCGGCGCTGCGGGTGGCCGTGGAAGCGCTGTACGACGCGGCTGATGACGACTCGGCAACGGGCGGCCCCGACCTGGTTCGTGGCATCTATCCGACCGCGGTGGTGCTCGCCGCAGAGGGTGCCGAGGAGGTGTTGGAAGCGCGCATCGCGGAGTTGGCTCGCGAGGTCATCGAAAGTCGTGCGGGCGCAGACACATTCCGAACGTCGTCTGGTCCGTCGGCTGATGCGCGGGGAGATTCGTGAGCTTTCCATATTTCATCTCGCCCGAGCAGGCAATGCGCGAGCGTTCGGAGCTCGCGCGCAAGGGCATCGCCCGCGGCCGCAGTGTGGTGGCGCTGGCGTACTCCGGCGGTGTGCTGTTCGTCGCGGAGAACCCGTCGCGGTCCCTGCAGAAGGTCAGCGAGCTCTACGACCGCGTCGGGTTCGCGGCCGTCGGCCGGTTCAACGAGTTCGACAACCTGCGCCGCGGCGGCATCCAGTTCGCCGATACTCGCGGCTACGCCTACGACCGCCGCGATGTGACGGGCCGCCAGCTGGCTAACGTGTACGCGCAAACCCTCGGCACGATCTTCACCGAGCAGGCCAAGCCCTACGAGGTCGAGCTGTGCGTGGCCGAGGTTGCCCACTTCGGCGAAACCAAACCGCCTGAGCTGTACCGGATTACGTACGACGGGTCGATCGCCGACGAACCGCACTTCGTGGTGATGGGCGGCACCACCGAGCCGATCTCCACGGCGCTGAAAGAGTCCTACACCGAGAATGCCGGCCTGTCGGAAGCGGCAAGGATCGCGATCGACGCGCTGAAGGCGGGCACCGCCAACGGCGGCTCAGAGCCGCGCACGCTGGGGCCGACGACGCTGGAGGTCGCCATCCTTGACGCGAACCGGCCGCGCCGGGCATTCCGGAGAGTCACCGGCTCGGCGTTGGAAGCGCTTCTGCCTGAAGAGGATTCGGACGCGGCGAAGCCGGACGCCGACTAGATCTTTTGTCATGGCCGAGTCGGTGACGCCGGAGACGCCAACTCTGCCATGGCCGCGGATACTGCGGCAGAACTGGCTGAACGTGTCCTTCCTACATTGGGCCGTCAAGCCGGCCAGCATCGCGCACCTGTATCCGCCGGACACCGAGCCCGATACATTCGAGGGCAGCAGTTTCGTCGGCGTGGTGCGTTTTCAGATCGCCGACACCGGCTTCGCTCGCGGTCCCGCGTTCTTCGGTACGTTCCTGGAGACCAACGTCCGGGTGTATTCGGTGGACCGAACGGGCCGCCGAGGGGTGGTCTTCGTCAGCCTCGACACGAACCGGCTCGACATGGTCGCAGCGGGCAGGTGGATCTTCGGAGTGCCCTATCGGTGGGCCCGAATGAGCTACCGCGGGCGGGGGGACAGTCGTGCGTACACCTCAACGCTGCGCCGGCGGGGGGTCAATGCGTCGAGCTTCGTCGAGGTAAAGATCGGTGATCCGTTGACGTCCGGACCGCTCGAGGACTATCTGACCGCACGGTGGGGTTTACACGTCGTTCGCGGGGGCAGCACTTGGTATCTGCCCAACGAACACCCCGTCTGGGCGTTGCGTCGGGCCGAGCTGATCGGCTTCGAGGATGACGGTCTCCTCGCGTCGGTCGGGCTCGGCGATCTTGGCAAGCGGCTGCCGGATCACGTGATGCTCAGCGACGGCGTGGCGGCGCGATTCGGGCTACCGGTGCGGTCGACGACGCCGCGCGCAGTCAGGCCGCCAACGCGTTGATCACCGCTTCGGCCCCCAGTTCGCTCGGCGTAGAGGCGCCACACCGTGTCGGCGAGCTCGTCGGGGTTAAGCGTGGCCGCGGTGAGGTTCCCGAACAGATCGGGGTTGGCCTGCATCGCCCGATGGATGTCTCCGCGCTCGATCAGGCCGCCGATCGTGATGGTGCCCGCATAGACGCCCGCCGGTTGCAGCGCCGCATTCAACGTGATCGCGTAATTGCGCAGCGCCGCTGACGCGAGCGCCAATCCGCCAAGTGGCGGCATGGGCACGACACTGCTCAGTCCGCCGGCGAACAACAGTGCGCCAGAGCCGCGTTCGATGAGCTCGGGAAGCAGCAACGCGGCGAAGCCGACGGCCGGTACGACGCTGCGCAGCGCGGACTCGGCGTCGACGGCCTCGCGCAGCCGGTCGGGGTCGGCGGCATCGGCGGTGAACGCCGCCGCGTCAACGCCGGCGTCGGCCAGGGACTTCAGGTAGTCGGCGTGACGTTCGGCGCTGCGGGAGACCAACGCGACCACGTAGCCCTCGTTGCCGAAGCGGTGTGCGACGGACATGCCGAGCTCCGGGCCCGCGCCGAGTACGAGAATCACAGGAGCAGAAGTTGAGGTCATACTCAAATTTAGTAGCAGAAGTTGAGTCTATCCTCAACTTAGTTAGAATCGCCTGGTGGCGACATTGCGGGCGGATGCGATGCGGAACCGTCAACAATTGTTGACGGCCGCCGCCGACCTGTTCGCCGAGCGCGGCGTTGACGTGCCGCTCGACGAGATTGCGCGGCGCGCCGGCGTCAGCATCGGCACGTTGTACAACCATTTCCCGAATCGCGGGGCACTGCTCGACGCGGTACTGCCCGACTGGGTGTCCGAGGTCGATCGCCTCGCCGAGGCCGCCCTGGCCGACATCGATCCATGGCGGGGATTCGCGGCCTTCATGGACGGGTTGTTTGTCATGCAGGCACGCAATCGCTCGATGAACGACGCGATCGCGCGCACTACCGTCGGCCAGGTGGACGTCGTCGCCGAATGCGGACGCACCGGGGGGGTGTTGGAGTCGGTCGTGAGCCGGGCCGGGGAAGCAGGCGTGCTTCGGCCGGACTTCGGCGCCGGCGATCTGGCAACGATGATCGGTGCGATGTCAAAAGTCATCGCGATGTCGAACGGCGACGATGCGCTGTGGCGCCGCCATCTCGGATTCCTGCTCGACGGCCTGCGCGCTCGCTAGCCGTGGCTGGGTCGCGCGCCGATGAGGACAAGCTCCGCGAACTGATCGGGACACTCCAGCGGCGTGAAGTGCCCAACATCGTCGGCGAGGTGCAGACGCGCATCGACGAAGTAGTGCTCCAGTCGATCGGCCCATTCGCACGGGAACAGCGGATCATGTTGCGGCCACAGTACATCCGTCGGGGCTTGGATCTTGATGGCCCGGTCGGGCGGCAATTCGGTCAGAGACTGGGCGATCATCCCTGCGCCGGCGCGATACCAGGCGATCGATGCGGTGAAGGCGCCAGGGAGGGCGTAATCGCATACCAATCGGTCCAGATCATCGTCGGAAACAGTGAAATTGGGGCCGGACCAATGAGTCCAGAAGTGCCGCAGGTACTCCCGGACGGCGTCGGGATTGCCGTCGATCAGTTGGCCGGCGAGCGGAAGCTGGTGGAAGCCCTGATACCAGAACTCGCTCTGCGCGTGCGCGGTGAGCACGCGATCGCCGGCGCCGGGCACGGGGGGAGAGAGCACAAGGGCCTGCACCAGGTCGGGGTGCATCCGCGCCACACTCTGCGCGACACGGCTGCCGACGTCGTAGCCGGCGATGACGACGTTGGACAGACCCAGTTCCTTGATCAGCCCGACGACGCTGCTGGCTTGGGCGGTGGCGCTGTAGAAGTGGCGCACCGACACCGCGTGTTTGTCGCTGCCGCCGAAACCGCGCAGATCGGGAACGATGATGTCGGCGACCTCGCCGAGTATCGGAACGACCCCGCGGTAGTCATGCCGGTTGCCTGGCCATCCGTGCAGCAGCACGACGGCAGGGGCGCCCCGTGTCCCGAAGCGGTCGAAGGCCAACCGAAACCCGTCGACGGGAGCGCTGCGCGACCACATTGGCCCATTCTGGCCACATGTCAGCCTGATTGGTGCAAGGTTCGGCCGACATCAGCCGCCACGGCCCAGCAAGTTATCCACAGGCCTGCTATCGATCCGCGGTTGTGCCCGGTCGCCAGCCGACGTAGGTCAGCCACAACCCCATGACCGTCATCAATCCGAAGAAGATGCGGGCGATCAGGAGTAGGCCTTGGCTGGCCAACGTGTCACCAGCGCCGGTCTCGATCGTGGCGGGGAAGGCCATCAACGTCACACCGCGCAGCGCGACAAACCAGCCGAACAGGGAGATGAGCACTGCGGTGACGCTGCGCCAGTACTGGTGGAACGCGATCACGATCAGACCAGCGATCAGCATCATCGCGCCGAGCATCCAGGGCAGCACCGCGTTGGCGAACAGGTCGTCGACCAGGCCGGTGAGGTCTGGCAACCGGATCGCGACGATCACCGTGGCTACCGCAACGAAAGGGCCGATCACGCGGGCAAATGCCCGCGTGCGCTGTGCGTCCGCTGCGGTGGACCGAGGCATTTGGCATCCTCCTTTAATAAACCGACTGACGGTCTATTAATAGGTTAGACTGGTGCCGAGTACACGGTCAACGGCAGGAGGCGGCCGCAGCGGTGGCGCGACTGGTCAAACCCGACGAATACGCGGCGAGGCGGGGCGACATCCTTCGCGCGGCGCTCGAATTGATGCATGACAAGGGCTACGAGCGCACGACGATCGACGATGTGCTGGCGAAGACCCAGATGTCCAAGGGCGCCCTGTATCACTACTTCCGTTCCAAGCGCGCGATGCTGGAAGGCATCGTCGAGATGATGGCCGAGAGTGGCACCCGCTGGCTGCAGGCGATAGTTGCCGATCCTGGTCTCGGGGCGATCGACAAACTCCACGCCTACTTCGCGGCCTCAAGCGCATGGAAGGCAGAGAACCTCACTGCGGTGTCAACGACGATGCGGCTCTGGCGCGACGAGAACAACGCGCTGTTGCGGCAGAAGTTGTCGCAGGAATCGATGCGGACCACGACGCCTTTGCTGGAGGCAATCATTCGACAGGGTTGCGAGGAAGGGGTTTTCGATACCGACTATCCGCGTGCGGCCGCGGTGATCATCACCGGCATGGCCCTTCACCTGACCGATGCGTTTATCGACGCGATGGAGGCCGACGGTGCGGTCGGCGCGGACATCAGTGGTCCGCACATCCGAGGCGTGCTGGACGCGTATATCCAGGCGTTGGAGCGGATCCTGGGGGCGTCGGCGGGCTCGCTGGCATTGCCCGGCTAAACCGGACGCGGCACCCCGACCACCGTCAACCGCACCGTTCGGCGCGGCTTGCCCGCCGTGGTTGGGCAGCAACCAGTAGTCTCGATGAGGTGCAGCGACGAATCATGGGCATCGAGACGGAATTCGGTGTCACCTGCACGTTCCATGGCCATCGCCGGCTGAGCCCCGACGAGGTTGCCCGCTACTTATTCCGGCGGGTGGTGTCGTGGGGCCGCAGTTCGAACGTGTTCCTGCGCAACGGTGCGCGCTTATATCTCGACGTGGGCAGCCACCCCGAGTACGCGACCGCCGAGTGCGACAACCTCATCCAGCTGGTCACCCACGACCGCGCAGGCGAGCGGGTGCTCGAAGACCTGCTGATCGACGCCGAGCAACGGCTGGCCGACGAGGGCATCGGCGGCGACATCTATTTGTTCAAGAACAACACCGACTCGGCGGGCAACTCGTACGGCTGCCACGAGAACTACCTGATCGTGCGGGCAGGCGAATTCTCCCGGATCTCCGACGTGCTGCTGCCGTTCCTGGTTACCCGCCAGCTGATCTGTGGTGCGGGCAAGGTGCTGCAGACGCCGAAGGCCGCAGCGTTTTGCCTGTCCCAACGCGCCGAGCACATTTGGGAAGGCGTCTCGTCGGCGACGACGCGGTCACGGCCGATCATCAACACCCGCGACGAGCCGCACGCCGACGCCGAGAAGTACCGCAGGCTGCACGTCATCGTCGGTGACTCCAACATGTGCGAATCGACGACGATGCTCAAGGTGGGCACGGCGTCGCTGGTGCTGGAGATGATCGAGGCCGGGGTGGCGTTCCGCGACTTCTCGCTGGACAACCCGA
>JAOPVX010000351.1 GCA_025965975.1 Mycobacterium sp.
CGATCTGCACGAAGCAATCAAGCGCGGCGATTACCCGAGTTGGACGCTGAAGATGCAGATCATGCCGTTCGAGGACGCGAAGAGCCACCGGTTCAACCCATTCGACTTGACCAAGGTGTGGCCGCACGACGACTACCCGCTCATCGAGGTCGGCAAGTTGACGTTGAACCGCAACTTCACCGACCACCACGCCGAGATCGAGCAGGCCGCGTTCGAGCCCAACAACCAGGTGCCCGGCACCGGGCTGAGCCCGGATAATAAGGGCGCCCCTGTCGACGAGCGGTCGAACGCGCGCTATGACTTGTCGCGCAGTGCGATGACCTCGGCCTCGATCTGCATGAGCGCGTCGTAGAGCGCCTCTACCACCGTCGGACCGCCCTTGTCGTAACGGGAGGCGACTGACACTGATCGTGGTGATGGTGGCCCTAGCGCACCGACCTCAGATTGCAGGGGGCAACTACGGTTCGGCTATGGAAACCCGGCTCTCGGACGACGTGGAAGGCATCATCGAGTGAGCAGCAGTACTTCGTCGAGTACTCCCACAACCACCCACGCAGTGGCCCCACTGCCGGCGCCACTAGGCCGCATCGGACGTGAAGTCCGCGACGGCAAGTTCGCCTTCACCGTCACCAAGGCCACGACCTCACCAGACGCTGGAGGCCACACCGCCCAGGGCACCTACCTGACTGTTTAGCGCCGCACGGACCGCCGGCAAGAACGCGCTCAAGGCTAAGAGGAGCCATCCCGCGGGGTACGGCCGTGGCCCTCACCGACGTCAACAATATGCTCTTCAAGATCCTCGCGACGCCGGACCGGTAACGGAGCGACGACGGGGCCGTCATCCACGTTCGCGGCAAGGACCGCCGAGTCCCAATCGAAACGGCGCTAGTCGAGGTCCTCGAGCACCATCTCGACAGCCGCGCGACCCGGTTCCCCGCCACAGCCAAACAGCGCTCCCCCGGCTGGGGATTGACGGCCTGGCCGTCGGCGGCGCCGTTGTTCGTCGGTGCCGATGGTGAACGGATCTCCCGCGACACTCTGTAATACCGGGTGTTGCGCTTTTCGCCGCGCCCGCATCGACGTGATCGCTGAGCTGATGGAGGTTCCGAATGCGGGCTCTGTGCTGGGAAAGATTGGTTCGGCCCGGATGCCGCTTCACTTGCTAGCGTTTTACCTGAGCCAGTCAAACGGACTAACGGTCTCGCAGCAATGTGAGAGCGAGGCGTCACCAACGAGGTGCCAGATGATAAGCGCATTGCGCGACTGGTGGCGCCAACCCGATCACTACTACTGGCTGACCGCTCTTTTGGCGGCCCGTGCGGCGCAGCCGGGGACCTGCCGACTTATCGCAGCGTCGCTGATCGGCTTCGCCGCGGTCGTTCTCGTGTCGCTCGGAACTCCGGCAGGCCCCGAAGCCGAAACTGGTCGGGTCATCGCAATCGGCATCGCGGTGTGCTGCCTGATGATGGCTCTCGGGTGGCTGCGGCGGGGTTGGCCGAGCCACACCCAGTCCGCCGCATTCGTGGCGATTTCCGCTTTCTGCATCGCCGCCGCGTGCCTCATCCAGGCGAACCCGTTCAATGGGATGTTCGGAGCCACGTCATTCGCGGTGCTCGGCGGGTATATCGCGTTCTTCCATACCCCGCGATACTTGGCCTTCAATTTTTTGGTCGCCGCGGTGACCGGTGTCGTTCTGGCGTACCGTGTGGCCGAGGCCGGCGATACTTTCCTGGCTTGCTCCACCCTGGTGTTTCTCACAGTGGTCAACTTGGCGACGCCCTTCGCATGCCAAGCGCTGGTGCACTTGCTGGGCATCGATGTCCTCAACGCCGACATCGATCCCCTAACCGGGCTGCTCAACCGAGAGGCGTTCTACCGGACCGCGGCGGGGTTCATCGCTTCCCGCCAACGCGACGACGACCGCTACTTCGTCATCGTGGTCATAGACCTGGACAACTTCGCCCTGCTCACCCAGACCGAGGGCGGCGTGTCCGGAAAGCGGGCCGGCGTGGCGGTCGGCCAGACGTTGCGCGAAACAACCCGAAACAGCGCCGTGATAGCGCACGTTCCAGATGCGGAGTTCCTGATCGCTGACAGCTTCCCCACGAGTGATGCTTCCCCGCTTATCGAACGCGTCCGCAGCGCGATCAAGACGACTCCCCCTCGCACGACAGCCAGCATCGGAGTGGTCAGCACACCGCTCCGCGGACTGGCGCAACTCCCGCCATACGCAGTGCTCGAGGAGCTGCTCGAGATCGCCAGATCAGCAGTGCGCCAGGCCCGCCGAGCCGGCGGGAATCAGGCCCACCACGTCTTCTTGCCAACCTTGACCGCGCCCGACGGCGACGAGCCGCGAGACTGAATACGGCAAGGACTGCCGAAACTAATCGCTCGCTTAATGTCGCCCTTCCGAACGACGCCTCCTCCATAGCGACACAGGAATCGCGCCCATCAGCCACACGACGAACGCAGACAACCGGGCCGGCACAGCAACAGCCGCCTGCTCCCCACGCACTAGGGTAACCTTCTCGGCACCACACGTTCCGTCGAAATAGACGCAGCATCTCCACCTACTTCGGCGAGGATGCCGCGATAGCGTTCGGCCCCCGAATACGGCGGGATCGAATACCGAAGGTACCGGTCAGTCCTATGTATTCGTTATGGTACTGCGCTGTAACATATTTCGCCTCGACTGCTCAGGTGGTCAGCCTCAATCAAGCCGCTGCGCCGCGTCCGGGCTGTGGTGACAGTTAGTGCCGGTATTCGCCGAGTGCGGCGGCCGCGAGATTCTGTTCCGCATCGAATTCGACGAAGCTGGTCAAGGTTTGGAAGCCCAGCCGGCCCAACAGCTTCAGAGATCGCAGATTGAGCTCTGTGTTATGCGGGCTATATCCGCTGCCGGGCAGGGCTTTCAGCTCTGACCTCCGGCTACCGCACCGCTGTCCGGTTGATGGATAATCGTCGTTATCCGTGAAAAGGTCTCCGTTTTCATCAGATGAATCAATGGGCTGGGGTCCCTCGTTGGATCGGCCCACTAGAGGGTGCCCCGCGGTAGCACCCATCGGTGCTCGAATGCCAATACCGTTGCTGCCGTTTCGAAGTCGGAGTCGTAGTGCACGACCGTGAGGTTGTGGGCAGCGGCGAGCACCGCCGTCAACAGATCGTGCACACCTA
>JAOPVX010000374.1 GCA_025965975.1 Mycobacterium sp.
TGCGCGGTGGGCTCATCGGCGAGGATGAGCGGCGGATCGAGAGCGATGGCCCGCGCGACCGCGACCCGCTGCTGCTGCCCACCGCTCAGATCGCCCGGCCGGTGGGTCATCCGGTCCTCCAGGCCAACCCGGGCCAGCAGCTGTCCCGCCCGCTTATGAGCTGCGCGTCGCGACGTCCCCGCGGCGAGCAGCGGCACCATGACGTTCTCCAGGGCCGTGAGACTCGGCACGAGGTTGAACGCCTGAAACACGATGCCCACCGTGTCGCGGCGGTATGTCGACAGCTCGCGGGCGTTGAGTGCCGCGACGTCGACATCGCCGAACTTGATCGCCCCGGAACTGGGCCGCAGGATCCCTCCGAGGCAGGACAACAGCGTCGTCTTCCCGCAGCCGCTGGGGCCCATCAGGATGACCAGGGAGCCCCCTGCCACGTCGAGGTCGAAGCCGTCGATCGGGCGGACGGTGTCTGCTCCGTTGGGGTACTCGACCACCAGGTTCTGAATGCTGAGATCGCCCACGCTCATGGACCTCCGAATGCGATAGCGGGGTCGACCGATACCGCCCGCTGTAAGCCGGTAGCACTGGCGATCAGGCCGATGACGACGGCAATCACCGGTAGTGCGATGAAGGCCTCCGCAGGCACGATGACCTGCATCGGGAACAGCGGTCCGAGCAGCCGCGAAAGCCCGGCGCCGACAAGTGCGGCAAGCAGCGCAACGATGACCGACTGCATCGCCAGTCCTGCGGCGATGTCGCGGGTGGGGACGCCAATCGCCTTGAACACCGCGAAGTCTCGCAGGCGTTCGAGGGCCGACAGGTAGATCACCGACCCGACGACCAGCGCCGCGACCACCCAGAGCAGAACCGCAACGATGGTTATCGAACTCACCGCCACCTTCAGCGGCCGGAGCAGATCGGCGATCGCCCCTGCTCTGTCGATACTGCGATAACCGTCGGGTATCTGCCCGGGGGTGCCGCGAACGCCGATCGACGAGACAAGCGGTTGACCGCCGTACACCAGTTGTTGTGCGCCCTGTGTGGTGAGAAAGACGTTGGGCAGGTTTGCCAGCGCCGTGGAGTTCTCCACGATGCCGACGATGCGCAGTCTGCGCGAAGCGATTTCGACGTCGTCGCCGATCTGACGTCCGAGCGTGCTCGACACCGCGACCTCGTCGGGGGTCGACGCTGCCCGGCCTTCCGACACCGCGGGCATGCCGGGGCCGCGCTCCGGCGCGCCGAACAAGTCGGCGTTGCGCGTCGAATCGCCCTGCGTGACGGTGCCGCCGGCGTACGCGAGCGGGGCGGCGGCGACCACGCCTTGAGTCGCGGCGATCCGAGGCAGGTCCACCGGCGCGAATGGTGTCGCCCCGACGAACGGGCCTGACGCGCCCGCCTTGACCAGGAATAGATCTACGCCGAGCGAATCGACGGTCTTTTCGGCCTCTACCCGGAAACCGTTCGCGAGCCCGGTGAGGACGAGCGTCATCGCGAAGATGATGGCAGTGGAAAGGATCGCGATGACGAACCGCCGTTTTCGCCACTGCATGTCGCGCAGCGCGGCCATCAGCATGTCCGCGAGATTACCGACGCCTTAACATTCGCGGGCCGAGTTCGGCTATGACTTGTCTGTGACGAACGCCTCCCACCCGGGTGGCGAGTGCCCACCGTTGGTGGGCGGGCAGTCGGGGTTGGCGACACGGCCGGACACGCAATCTTCTTGCCATTCAGTGTCGTTGCGATGAATTTTCTCCCCTCAAACTGTGATCCCTTTCGCACCCGTACCCGGCAGGGCGAACGGCCAATCGCGGCGATCACGCCGGTAGAGTCGTACCAAAGCGCTTTCACCGACGAGCTGCGCGCCTGGTGAGCACTAACAAAGGACAACGAGCGTGACTGCATTGCAGGACTGGCTCAGTACTCGACCCGTAGATCCCAAAGGCCTCAAGTCGCTCATCTTCGATGCGTTGCGAAGCCTGACCGCCGAGGAGCCGACAACGGTCCACGAGCCCCCGCTGATCCGGCCGGGTGTCGAGCGCTGCTGACCGGCCACGCCCCCCTGCCACCGACGCACGCCCCCTCGCCTAATGGGAACGGTGGCGGCCCGGCGGCTGCTGTCGCTGGATCCGCACCGTCTGATCGGGCGATCGCCGTGAGATCGCCTGTGTCGGGGCGTCGAATGCCTGTGTCGGCGCGTCGATCAGCGTCGTCGGGGTGTCGTCCGCGTCGATCGCCGGCGCGGGCTCGTCGGCGTGTTCGCGCCTGCCGCTGATCAGAAGGCCGAGCAGCGCGCCGACCAGGCAGACGATCGCGGTGATGCTGAAGATCTCCCCGTACTGCATGACGTAGGCCGTGCGGACGCGGGCCGCCTGCGCCGCCAGCCGCGTGGCCAGCGTGTTCCCGCCGGCGCTTGGCAGGCTGGCCAGGTGCTGGTTGAACCGGTACAGGCCCCATGCGCTCAGCGACGCGATCCCGACCAGCATGCCGATCATCCTGGCCACCACCACCGCCGCCGCGGCGATCCCATGCTGGGCGGCGGGGACCACCCGCAGTGTCGCCGACGTCAGCGGTCCGATCACCAGGCCGAGGCCAAGGCCGGCGATCGCGAGGTCGGTGTCCAGCGCCGGCACGGTGAACAGGCCCAGGTCGTGGCGGGCCGCCAGCAGGTCGACGGGCCACTTGGAGATCAGCCAGTAGCCGGCCGCGGCGATCAGCAGGCCGGTGAACGCCACGGTCCGATCGCCGATCTTGGTCGCGATCCAGCCGCCCAGCAGGGCGCCGATCGGCAGCGCGATCAGAAACCGCAGAAGCAGGCCGGCGGCCTGGTTCTGGTCCTGACCGAGCACACCCTGACCGAACAGCTCGACGTTGACCAGCGTGACCATCAGCGCCGCCCCGGCGGACAGCGAGGCACCCAGCGCCGCAAGGAATGGTCGGAAATGCACACCCGCGGGTTCGATCAGCCGGGTTCGGGCGAACCGCTCCCAGACGAAGAACGCGATCGCGGCGACCAGCGCGCCCAGCAGCAAGGGCAGGCCATAGCTGGGCAATACCTGCTTGCCGTCCGGCGCAGGGTTGTACAGGCCCCAGGTGGCCAGGCCCAGCGTGATGGCCAGCAGCACGCCGCCGACGACATCCACCTTCTCAGGCGTCTCGCTCTTCTGCCGCGACGGCAGGCTGAAATGGATCATCACCATCGCGATCAGGGCCAGCGGCACGTTGATCCAGAACACGTCGCGCCAGGTGTGGAGTAGCCACACCACCGCGATGCCGTACAGGGGGCCCAGCACGCTGCCCAGCTCCTGCGCGGCGCCGATACCGCCGAGCACTGACGCGCGGTTGCGGGCGGACCAAAGGTCGGCCGCGAGCGCCAGCGTCACCGGCAGCAGCGCACCACTGGCGGTGCCCTGGATCGCGCGCCCGATGATCAGCGGCAGCAGGTCGCTCGACAGCGCGGTGACGACCGAGCCGATCGCGAATCCGGCCACGCTGACCTGCAGCACCATTTTGCGGCCGAACCGGTCCGACGCCCGGCCGAGGAGCGGCATGGCCGCGATGTAGCCCAGCAGATACCAGGTGACGATCGGCGTGATCCGCTGGATCTGATTGATCCCGATCCCGACGTCTTTCATGATGTCGGTCATGATCGTGACCACGACATAGGTGTCGAGGGCACCCAGCAGCACCGCGAGGCTGCCGGCGGTGATCGCGACACGCCGGCCCGATGTCGCCGGCCGATCGGCTCCGGGCGACGCGTGCATCAGACGGCGGGTTTGGTGACGGTCACCGACTTGCCCCAGTTGGAGCATGTCATCGTGAGACTGTTGCCGGGCGTCGGCTCCAGCTTGGCCTGGACCAGTTCGTGGTTGCCATCCTCGCGGATCCATGCGGTGCCGGGGACGGGCCCTTTCGCCGCGAGCTGCGGCGCGATCTTGTTGACGGCGTCAGCGCTCACGGTCCCGGTGACGCGGACGGTGTCGACGCCGTTGAGGTTCTCACGGCCGTCGGTCTTCGGGTCGGAGAAGTTGGCCAACACGTTGGCCAGGCCGGTGTCGGGGTTGAGGATGGCCGACACGTCGTAGATGTCGGAGGCAGGGCCGAGGTCCTGGTAGCTGCCCTTGGTGAGTGCGGCGTAGAGCGTGCCGTCGACGACCACGAAGTCGACCCCCTCGAGCCGCTGTCCCAGGAAGACGATGTTGGCCGTGCCCTGGGCGGCGACGGCGGGCGCATTGGTCAGATCGCCCTCGAGCGACTCGATCGGCAGTTCCTTGATCTGGCCCTGCACGCTCAGCTTCAGGTGCATGCTCGACTGGGACTTGGTGGTCTCACCGGCCTGCTTGAGCAGGCTGGCGGCGTCCGGCGGTGGCTTGGCCGGGTCCTGCGGCTTCGAGGAGCACCCGGCGACGAGGGCGATGGCTGCGAAAAGGGCGGCGAAGATGGCCAGGAGGCGCGTCTGCATGACTGCATCGTAGAGGGTGCGGCGATGTGGACGCGTCGCGCGTGTTGCCGGTAGAAGTGGAATCGTGGCTTCGGAACTGGGCTTTCGACACGTGTGGGCGGGCCGGCGGTGCCGGGGCCGAGCTAGTGGGGGCGATGATCGAGGAGATGCGCGAGCTCTACGGCGGACTGCACCTCAATGCTCCGGACATGCCCGCGGCTGACCCAGGCCCGCCCGGCGGCACGTTCCTCGTCGGTTATCGCGACGGCCAAGCGGTCTGCGGCGGCGGAATCAAGCGACTTCCGGACGGCGCATGCGAGATCAAGCGCATGTACGTGGTGCCCGCCGCACGCGGCCATGGGGTGGCTCCGGCGCTGCTGCGGGCACTGGAAGATGCCGCCCGTGGCCTGGGTTACCGCATCGCGCGGCTGGACACCGGGCCCCGTCAGCCCCATGCGGCGATCGGAAACTTCAACCCGGTGGCCACGTTCTTCGGCGAGAAGCGGCTGTCTGGATAGTCTTGCGGCGTGTTCACCGGAATCGTCGAAGAACTGGGCGAGGTCGTCAACAAGGAAGACCTCGGCGACTCGGCCCGCCTGGTCATCCGAGGGCCCGTCGTCACGGCCGACGCCGGGCACGGCGACTCGATCGCGGTGAACGGTGTCTGTCTGACCGTGGTCGAGGTGCTGCCCGACGGCGCATTCAGCGCCGACGTCATGGGCGAGACCCTGGACCGGTCGAGCCTGCGCGCGGTCGGCGTTGGCAGCCACGTCAACCTCGAACGCGCGGCGGCGGTCAACAGCCGCCTTGGCGGACACATCGTCCAGGGACACGTCGACGGCACCGGTCATGTGATCGCGCGGACACCGTCCGAACACTGGGAAGTCGTGCGGATCGCGCTGCCGACGGCGCTGTCCCGGTATGTCGTCGAGAAGGGTTCGATCACCGTTGACGGCATATCTCTCACGGTTTCCGGTCTCGGCCACGACTGGTTTGAGGTGTCGTTGATCCCGACGACGTTGGACCTCACCACGCTCGGCAAGGCGGAGGTCGGGACCCACGTCAATCTCGAGGTCGACATCATCGCCAAGTATGTTGAGCGGCTGCTCACTCGGGATCATGGTTCTACCAGCGGGTTTACTGGCTAGGTCGAAGATAACACACGAGTACAGAACTCTGTGTCAAAATAACTGTATGGATGGAAGTTTGCCGGACCTCGCCGGACTACTGCCGTCGTGGCAACTGGCACTGAAAGCTGAGCGCAAGTCGCCAAGCACGGTCGCCAGCTATACCGAGGGTGTCCGGGGCTTCCTGCGCTGGTGTTCAGAGACCGCCACCACACCGGAGCTGACCCGTGCCGCGGTACAGGGATTCACCG
>JAOPVX010000402.1 GCA_025965975.1 Mycobacterium sp.
TCGATGGTTAGTGGTTAGCGATGCCCCCCATGATCCCCATACCCAAACCCATACCCAAACCACGGGTACTGCAGCTGGCCAGCCTGCAGCGCCGCCGCCCCTGGCGAAGCGGTGACCTGCGCGTTGCCCGGCGTCTGGACCACGGTCGAATCGGCCGCGGCGATCGGCGCGAACCCGATTGCTGCCGCCGTCGCGGCCATGGTGAGCGGTGCGATAAGTCGCATCTTCTTCATTACTTGCTCCTTGCTCACGCGGTGAAGCCCCGGGGGGATCATCACCGCAATTCAAAACTGGACGTTCAGTTTCCATCTTTTGCAACAGCAAGCTCGGCGTGCAGCGTCCCGAAGATCCCGGTGATCTCAGTCACCGGGGGCCAGTCCGCGCATCGCCGCGTCGACGATCGCGTCACCCCCGCCTCGTCCAGCGGCGCGTGGCCGATGAGGAGCCGGTAGAGCAGCGGCCCGAACAGCAGATCGAACGCGGCCTCCAGGTCGACGTCGGTGCGCAATTCACCACGCGCAACACCTCGGTCCCAGATCGCCCGTATCAGTTCGCGCCGAGGTGCCACCAGATTCTCCCGCAATTCCCTTTGCACGAAGGGATCAGATTGCCCCTCCCCGACAAGCTGCGCGAAGACCCGACCTGTGGACCCCGAGTAGACCTGCACCATGCCGCGCAGCACACTGCGGAAGTCCTCCTGCGCCGACCCGGTGTTGGGATCGGGCGATTGGGCCATCATCTCCGACAGAAACGCCTCGACCGCGACGGCGTACTTGTTGGGCCACCACTTGTAGATCGTCGCCTTGCTGACTCCGCTGCGGGCGGCGATCTCCTCGGTCGTCATGGCCTGCGCGCCAACCTCGTGCAGTAATTCCGACGTCGCGCGCAATACCGCCGCGCGGGATTGCTCGCTGCGCGGCCGGCCCCGGCGCATCTGCGCCGATGCGTCCGGCGAATTACTGAACGTGGTGTTCATCTGTCTTACTATCGACTATTTCCCCGGGTCGATATCTCCGAGCCGATGCTGACACGTGCGGTACGTGCCGAGGCGGGACCGCAGATCGGCTTCCTGCGGGCAGACGCGCAACGGCTTCCCCTGCGCACCGAGACGGACATCACACATCGTGTGCGGTATCAAATGCGGCGGCCGAAGACTTGATCCGTTCCAGAAAACTAAACGTCCAGTTTCGAATTAGGAGTTGACTATGGCCACCGCCACCTCGCAGACCACACGAGCTTTCGAGCTCTCGAACACCGTGATTTCCGGCACCGGCCGCAAGCTGGTCGTCGAGCTGATCGGAACCTTCTTTCTGGTCTTCACGGTCGGTGCGGCTGTCCGCGGCGGCAGCTCGCTTGCCCCGTTGGCCATCGGCGCGGTGCTCATGGTGATGGTCTACGCCGGCGGGCACATCTCGGGCGGCCACTACAACCCGGCGGTCACGATCGCAGCGCTCGTCCGCGGCCGGATCGGTGCCGGTGACGCGATCGGATACTGGGTGACTCAACTCGTCGCCGGCTTACTCGCTGCGGTCGTTGTCCGCGCGACGGTCAGCACATCGCAGGCCCATCCGTTGGCACCGACCGGTCATGCCCTGGCAAGTGCGCTCATCGTCGAGTTCCTGTACACCTTCGCCCTGGCGTATGTCGTGCTCAACGTCGCCACCAGCAAGGACCACCCGGACAACTCCTTCTACGGGCTCGCGATCGGTTTCACGGTCCTTGTCGGCGCCGTGAGCGTCGGTGCGATTTCCGGGGGTGCGTTCAACCCCGCCGTCGTCCTGGGCGGCGCAGCCATGGGGCTGTTCGCCTGGTCGACGGTCCTCTATCTGGTCCCCCAACTGATCGCCGGCGTGGCGGCGGGCGTGGTCTTCCGCGCACTCAACCCCACCGACAAGTAAGGAGCCACCGCGATGAGCCAAGAGACGAACGCAGCGAGCCGGTTTCGCAGCCTACTGGCGTCCGAGCGACGCAGCGCCGACCTCTACAGCAGCCTGGCCGACGCCGCTACCGGTGAACGCCGGGAGGTCCTGGGCGAACTGGCCGCGGTGGAGCGCAAGCACGCGACGCACTGGGCCGGCAAACTTAGCGAACTGGGCGCGCCGGTGCCACCCGCCGGGCCGGCCGGTCTGCGAACCTGGGCGCTGTCCTGGCTGGCCCGCCGGTTCTCCATCGACGCCATGCTGCCCTATCTCGAGCGAGCCGAGCACGCCGACGCCGGCCTCTATCAGGGCGACCCTGATGCGACAGCGGCGATGGCCGTCGACGAGCGCTCGCACGCCAGGGTCCTCACCCGGCTCCGGACGACCGACGACCCCAGCGGAATCAGGAAAGTCGAGCGCTGGCACCGAGGTGACCGCTCCGGCGCCCTGCGGGCCGCGGTGTTCGGCGTCAACGACGGCCTGGTGTCCAACAGCTCGCTTGTGATGGGTTTCGCCGGTTCCGGTGCGGCCAGCACCACCATCGCGTTCGCCGGGCTTGCCGGTTTGCTGGCCGGCGCGTTTTCGATGGCGGCCGGGGAGTACATCTCGATGCGTAGCCAGCGGGAGGCTTACGAACGCGAAATCGCTTTGGAAGCGGTGGAACTGCGCGACGATCCCGAGGCCGAGGCCGAGGAGTTGGCATTGATCTACCGGGCGAAGGGCCTGGATCCCGTCGAGGCCGAGCGGGTCGCCGCTGCGATCATGAAGGACCGCGACGTCGCATTGGACACCATGGCCCGCGAGGAGCTCGGCCTGGACCCCGACGAGTTGGGCTCACCGTGGTCGGCGGCGTTGTCGAGTCTGTTCGCGTTCGCGCTCGGCGCCATCGTCGTGGTGTTGCCCTACCTTTTCGGCTCGGGCCGGGCCGCGCTGTCCGTCGCGATCATCTTGGCGGCCGTGGCCCTGTTCGCCGTCGGCGCGACGATCGGCCTGCTCAACGGCCGGGGCGCGCTGCGGTCAGGGACACGCCAGCTGCTGATCGGCGGGGCTGCCGCCCTGCTTGTCTTCGGGATCGGACACCTGATCGGCGCTTCCGCCGGGGGCACGCGATGACGCACCTGGCGCTTCGCTCAAACGGCTGGAGTCGACCATCGCAGGCTTGCGCTACCGCTGTCGCGCTACCCGAAAACGACTGGCTTCACTGAAGCGAACAACGCCTAAGGGAAATTCACGCAGGCGCGAAAGTCATTCGCGCACAGCCATTCAGCCACTCCCGCGCCGCGGAAGAAGGCTCCGGATTCGCACAGAGAAGGATTGAGAAAATTGGTTGCACTGGGCAACATCAACGGATGGCAGCCGCCCCAAGGTCCGGTTACCACGTGGACGGCCTCACCCGCGGCACGTGAAACGGCTCGAACTGCGCGACGCAGCGATCTAGCTGCGAGT
>JAOPVX010000407.1 GCA_025965975.1 Mycobacterium sp.
AGCCCTGCGAGACGCCGTACTCGCGGGCGACCGCCGACTGGCTCCGGCCTTCAACGACAACAGCGGTGATCACTAAGCGGGCTTTCGACATCCGCCGAAACTGGCCGACTCAGGCTATTCCGATCACTTGCGACACCCCATTCGCATGTCCTGGATCACCACACTGTCAGCCCCACACTGTCAGCCCCACACTGTCAGCCCGACACTGTGTCAGCCCGACCATGCTCAAATAACTTCTGAACTGCGCTTATCTAGTGACTAGCTGCTACCTGCTGGTCGAGCGCGCCTTGGCGACCGGCACGGTCCGTGGGTATGTGACCCTTGACCAGCCGCTGCCGTTCCTGTTATGGTCTGACCAATTAAAATATTAACCACAGGGTAGGAACGTTGACGGTCCGTGGAAACTGCGTGACGGACGACAATGGAGGCGACGGTTGTCAGCGACAAAGGTGTCAGACGCGACGATGTCACGCGACTTTGACTATCGGTGGCAGCAGGTATTCGCCCCCGGTGCTGGTCACCCGCCGCGTACTCGCAATCCTGGCTCTAAGCAACATCGACTCCGCCTGCGTCAGCATCGCGCCAACCCGACCCTGTGCCCCCGGCAGTGCCCCCGGGCAGGGATCGAGACTGCTAGAGCCTCACGCCGACACAGTGGGTCGAGAACGCAACTCGTCCAGCAAGATCACAGCAGTGTTCTCCGTGTGAGTACCCGGGGTGTCAAGTACCGGTCGCGGCTGGAGGCGCGCTCGGCGGCTATCCACGGTACCCTCGGCGTCAACCAAGATGCCCTGCCCGGAGAGGGTCGATTGTGACATTCACCTCCAGCTTCCTGCCCCGGCGAGCGGCTTCGGCCGGCCAAATGATCGAGGACACGTGCCAGAAGGTGGTTGGGGCGGCGGGGAGACCGGTTCGAGTCGCCGTTTGCACCGTCACCGTGCCGCTCGAAGTCGCGAGGACCACGTTCAACATCCTTCGGCTCACCGAGGAGCTGCTTGAGGAGGCGGTCTTCCTGCTGCGATCGATGCGGCCAGTCGTCGGGGCGGTCAGCACCGCACAGCAGGCAGGTAATTTCGATACGGTCTTCCGGACGCTTGAACAGATCCAGAACTCGGCGCGGACCCCGATCGGTGTCGTGCGGAACGTCCTCGCACCGGTCCGTCCGTCCCGGGGGGGCAGCCCACCCGTGATCGAGGCCGAGCCTCTGCAGACCCCGGGCGTCGTCCGGATAGCGTCCGTCACGGTGACCATGCCTGGCATCACGGTCGGCAAGCCGAGCCGCTCGCTATCCCTGCCCGGCTGAGATCTCCAGCGGTTTGTGAACACCGCCGCGGTCGATCGGTGATTCGCAGGAGACAGGCATCGTTGTCGCAGTTGCTGCCCGCCACCTGCAGTGGATCGGTGCCTTTGCCTCCGCGCCTCGCACAGATCGACGTTCGCGGCCGCGACGTTGCGGAACATAAGTCGTCGAAGAATGCGAGTAACGCGCTCGTGTCGACGTCGATACGATCCGCGGCGATCGACGCCGTAGCGGGTCGCGGCGTCGCACCGACGGGTCCGAGCGTGACCGCGCGGCGGTCGGAGACATCCGCACCACCATGGAAGGCGGCGTCATTCATGTGCACGGCGAGAGAAACAAGGATCGCCGGGTACCCCTTTAACCGCCACCGATGCAAGACCAACCCGCGCTGGGATGAGGTCTCCTCGCCAGACGTCCTTTCGTGCTGGCACCCGCCGCGGCCCCGGGCATCGCAGTGCCGTGGCCCCGCATTTCATGGTGCGCGATCTCCACGCGCTGATCGTGGTGTCCTCACTGTGAGTGGATGGCGCTTCGGCTGCCGGGCAAATTCTGGAGTGGCTGGCCAACCACGGGATGGCCGAGCTGATACACCGGCCGTGGTGGTGCTCAATGACTCCGACGGCCACGCCGACAGGCGGACGCGCACCATCCTGGCGCAGCACTTCGCCGACCACGGCCGGGTGGTCATCGAGGTGCCCGTCGATCCACACCTGCGCCCCGGCGGGGTGATCGGCGTGACCAATGAGATGTCGCCGAAAACCCGTCGCCGCGCCTATGAGATCGCCGCCGCGATCGCCGAACACTTCTCCAGCACCGCCCCCGGACCGCGTGAGCAGCGATTCCGGTGACGCGCCAGCGGCTCATGTAGGTCGTCCGTCAGCCAGGCCGGGAGGAAAGGACTTGAACCGGCGAACGGATGAGGCGGGTAAATCAATAGGGGTGCAGAACAACCGCCGTCATGTCATCGCCTCGGCCCACTCCATGTGCCCCTCGCAGCCAAGCTCGGTAGCCAGAGACTTTTCCCGCGCGCGCCGCGCACAACGCTGAATGGGTTTGCCCCCGGTATCCAAATTGTGGCCAAGATGCGGCCACATTCGAATCCGGTCCGCGCGTGTCCCGGGACCGATGCCCCCGACGCGGTCCACGCCATGCCGCTTGAGATTCACACTCAGCCAGACCCGGACCATTTCTGCGAAACGTGCGGCGGTCCATCAGAACTTATCTCGCAGACCATCACCCCATGGGACGGCAACGAGACGATGGCCCGTGACGTGTCGCCGTGGACACCACGGTGTGCAGACCCGTGCTGCCAGAGCCGCAGACCACGGCATTCGAAGATGAGCGACACGCGCGTCTGCGGGCACTGAGCCGGTCGGTCGGTTCCGCTGCCGGGGCGCCCGGTCACGGCTCGGTGTCGGTTGTTTGTCAATTGTGCTGTCAGTCGCGGCGCGGGCTGGCCAGGGTCAGCGCACCAGCCGCACACTGCCGGGTGTCTGCAACTTCACCGCCAGACCACCGGGAGTGACCACCATGCAGACAGACGCGCACAACATGGGCCGCGAAGAGCGCCGCGCGCTGCTTGAGCAGCGGCGCGCAGCCGTCGTACGCCAATTGCGGCGTCTGGCAATCGAATTAACGGACATCGACAGACAGCTTGACGAGATCGAGCAGTCCGAGCGTTGACTAGAGTGCGATCTGGGGTTCCGCACGCTGGCTGGCACCCTATTGTCCGATAGCGCCGCCGCAACTGGAAAAGATGGTCGCCCGACGGTGGGTAAACCGCGACAGCTAAAACTAGTCGGCGACCAACTGGTCGCTGTCGACGAAAACCAGACCACCCGCGTCGAGCGCCACCGCCCATCTCCGCGC
>JAOPVX010000038.1 GCA_025965975.1 Mycobacterium sp.
CCCGGCGGGGCGCTTCCGGAGAGAAACAGAACATAGAGTTTCTATACAAATCAGCGCCGGCGAGGGTGGTTTTCATTCCCGCCTGGCCTGAGGAGGGCGCCCCGCACGAGTGCCGGCGTTCGCGTCAACTGGGTCTCAGCTTCGCGCCGAGATCGTCGAGGCAGGCGTCCCAGGTGGTGTTCTGCAAGCCGCCGTCGACCTCGACGAGGATCCGCAGACCGACGTGCAGACCCGGCAGAAACTTCGCACCGTTGGCGTGTACGGAGAAGCTACTCTGGGCGATCGCTCAGCGTGTGAGGAACTCGCCGACCGTGGCGGCGGTCTGCTCGGGCTGGTCCAGCATGACCAGCACGTAGGCGTCCTCGACCTGCCGCAGTTCGCCGTGGGGCAGCAGAGCGGCCAACCGGTCGCCGTGCTCGACCGGCATCACCGGGTTCTCACTCCACAACACCAGCGCTGGACCGGTGAAGTCAGCGAGTCGGTTCGTCGCGCGCGTGAGGTCCTCGCCGTCGAACTTGGTGCGGCAGTACTTCACCAGGTCCCTGCGGATCCGCCGATCGGCCAGGGCTGCCGCCAACCACTCGTCGACAATGTCTTGCGGGACAGGCTTTTTCGCCATCTGACCGAACATCAACCACTGCCGCCGCAGCCAACCGATCTTGAGCTGCCGCAGCGCCAGCGACACCATCACCGTGTTGCGGCTGGCCAGCCACGCGACCTTGCCTGGGAATCCGGGTGGGAAGTTGTCGAACGCCTCGGATGGGCAGATCACCAGCCGCGCAACGCGTTTGTCGCGGCCGATGTCGGTGAGGAACAGCGCCCCGCCCCAGTCGGTCACGACCAGGGAGACGTCGGCGAGGTCCAGTGCGTCCAGAAAATCTGCGAGCAGGCTCACCATCCCCGGCATCGTCAAGTCCGCGTCCTCGCGCATCGGGATGCGGTGCCCGCCCATCGGCAACACGGGCAGCAGATAGCGCAAGCCCGACGGGAGCAGCGGGAGCGCCAGGTTCCACTGGGCGTCGTTCATCAACAGGCCGTGCAGCAGCACGACGGGCGGACCGTTCGGGTCACCCTCCTCGCGGTATTCGATGGTTCCTGCGGTGACGTCGACGGATTTCATGGGGACCCTTCGGCATTAGAACGTTAATTCTAGAACGTATGCTCTAGTCTGTAGCCGGGAGGCGAAGATGGCAAGGTCCACCAGGGAATCGATCCTGACGGCGGCGGCGGAGCTGATGCGGCACAAGGGCTACGGCGCGGTCGGCATGAAGGACATCGCGGCGGCCTCCTGCGCGCCCATCGGCTCGCTGTACCACCACTTCCGCGGCGGCAAGGTGCAGGTCGCGCGGGAGGCGCTGATCAATGCCGGACACGCCTACTCGCTGCTGATCCCGTCGATCGTCGATGAGTACACCGACCTCGGCGACGCCGTCGATGCCGTCTTCACCCGGGCGGCCGACGATATGGCAGGCACCGGTTTCGCGAACATGTGCCCGGTGGCCAGCGTCGCCGCCGAGGTCGCCGACACCGTCAACGAACTCCGCGAAACCTGCGCGTCGGTCTTCGCCGGCTGGGTGGACGGCGGCAGCGCCTACTTCGCGTCGCGGGGACTCGATGCGTCGCAGGCCCGCGAGGTGACGCTCGCTCTGATCGGCGCGCTGGAGGGCGCCTTCGTTCTGGCCCGCACACTGCGCAGCACCGAGCCGCTGCTGGTGGCCGGCCGGGCGCTGGCCCCGCGGTTCCGCGGGGTGGCGCTGCTGCCGCGTGTCTTGCCCGGAGCTGTCGCGCCCAGCCGCTAGGCTCTCGAACAGGTGTTCACAGAAGGGGCCTGGCGTGCGGGTAATGGGAGTCGATCCCGGGCTGACGCGCTGCGGCTTGTCCGTCATCGAGGGCGGTCAGGGTCGACAGGTCATCGCTCTGGACGTCGACGTGGTCAGAACCCCGTCCGACGAGCCGCTGGAACGCCGGTTGCTCACCATCAGCAACGCCGTCGAACACTGGATGGACACCCACCGCCCCGACGTCATCGCGATCGAGCGGGTGTTCTCGCAACAGAACGTGTCGACGGTGATGGGCACCGCGCAGGCCGGCGGCGTCGTCGCGCTGGCGGCCGCCAAACGTGGCATCGACGTGCACTTCCACACACCCAGCGAGGTCAAGGCCGCCGTCACCGGCAACGGCAATGCGGACAAGGCTCAGGTCACCGCGATGGTCACCAGAATCCTTGCGCTGCAGACGAAACCGACGCCGGCCGACGCCGCCGACGCGTTGGCGCTGGCGATCTGTCACTGCTGGCGCGCGCCCATGATCGCCCGGATGGCGGCGGCCGAGGCGATGGCCGCCGAACAGCTCAAGAAGTACAAGGCGAAACTGAAGGCGGCGAGATGATCGCATCCGTACGCGGCGAGGTCCTCGACATTGCGCTCGACCACGTGGTCATCGAGGCTGCCGGCGTCGGCTACAAGGTGATGGCGACCCCGTCGACGCTCGCGACACTGCGCCGCGGCGGCGAGGCCAGGCTGATCACCGCGATGATCGTGCGCGAGGATTCGATGACGCTGTACGGGTTCGCCGAGGCCGACGCCCGCGACCTGTTCCTGACGCTGCTCAGCGTCTCCGGGGTCGGGCCGAAGATCGCCCTCGCGACGCTCGCCGTGTACGACGCACACTCGCTTCGGGTGGCCTTGGCCGACGGGGACGTCACCGCGCTGACCCGGGTGCCTGGCATCGGCAAGCGCGGCGCCGAGCGCATGGTGCTCGAACTGCGCGACAAGATCGGACCTGTGCATGCCGCTTCGGGCGCCATCGCCCTGAACGGCCACTCGGTGCGCGGCCCGGTGGTGGAAGCGCTTGTCGGACTTGGCTTTGTGGTCAGGCAGGCCGAGGAGGCCACCGACAAGGTCCTCGCCAACGAACCGCAGGCCACCACCGCAAGCGCGCTGCGCGCGGCCCTGTCGATGTTGGGTAAGAAGTGAGTCGGTTCGACGACGACGAGCCGGAGGACACTTCGGATCGGGAGGTTTCCGCCGCCCTGACCGTCGGAGAAGGTGACGTCGACGCCAGCCTGCGGCCGCGGTCGTTGCGCGAGTTCATCGGTCAGCCGCGGGTGCGCGAACAGCTGCAGCTGGTTCTTGAGGGCGCCAAGAACCGCGGCGGCACACCGGATCACATCCTGCTGTCGGGCCCGCCCGGGCTGGGCAAGACGTCGCTGGCGATGATCATCGCCGGCGAACTCGGCACGTCGCTGCGGGTCACGTCCGGTCCCGCCCTCGAGCGCGCGGGCGACCTCGCCGCGATGCTGTCCAACCTCGTCGAGCACGACGTGCTGTTCATCGACGAGATCCATCGCATCGCCCGGCCCGCCGAGGAGATGTTGTACCTGGCGATGGAGGACTTCCGCGTCGACGTCATCGTCGGGAAGGGCCCTGGCGCCACGTCGATTCCGCTCGAGGTCGCGCCCTTCACCCTGGTCGGGGCGACCACCAGGTCCGGCGCACTGACCGGTCCGTTGCGCGACAGGTTCGGGTTCACCGCGCACATGGACTTCTACGAGCCGACAGAGTTGGAGCGCGTGCTGGCCCGATCGGCCGGCATTCTCGGCATCGAGGTTGGTGCCGATGCCGGTGCCGAGATCGCGCGCCGCTCGCGCGGCACCCCGCGCATCGCGAACCGGTTGCTGCGCCGGGTCCGCGACTATGCCGAGGTGCGCGCTGACGGGGTGATCACCCGGGACATCGCTAAGTCCGCGCTGGAGGTCTACGACGTCGACGAGCTCGGGCTGGACCGGCTCGACCGCGCCGTATTGTCGGCGCTCACCCGCAGTTTCGGCGGCGGTCCTGTCGGGGTGTCCACGCTTGCCGTCGCGGTGGGTGAGGAGGCCACCACGGTCGAGGAAGTGTGCGAGCCGTTCCTGGTGCGCGCCGGGATGATCGCCCGAACTCCCAGGGGTCGCGTCGCAACGGGGTTAGCGTGGACGCACCTGGGCATGACGCCGCCCAGCGGAGTCAGTGGAATGGGCCAGGCCGGACTGTTCGACTAGTGGGAGCGGGTGCGTAATGGTTTATGCCGGTTTGATTTTCGCGGGTCTCGCGGCCTTGTTGCATGTCTACATCTGGGTGATGGAGTCGCTGACCTGGACGTCGGCGCGCACGCGCGCGACGTTCGGGATCACCGAGGACGAGGCGCTTGCGACCAAGGAACTGGCGTTTAATCAGGGCTTTTACAACCTGTTCCTGGCGATCATCACAGTGACCGGGCTCGTGATCGGTGGCACGGGTCGGTACGGTGTCGGCCTTGCCCTGATCTTCGCAGGCACCGGGTCGATGTTGGCCGCGGCCGCGGTGCTGCTCGCGTCGTCACCGGACAAAGCGCGTGCGGCCATCACGCAGGGAATCTTGCCATTGATCGCGATCGTGCTCATGGTGGTGGGACTGGCGATGTAGCGTCGCAACGGTGAGGTGGCGACCGCTTCGCGTGCTGCTTGTGATCCTCGCCGTCGCGGCGGGTGGTGGACGGGCTTGGGCCGACCCCGTCGGAGTGCCATCCGGTCTGTTCGACGTCGGCGGCGGCCGAAAGCTCTTCCTGGACTGCCAGGGTGCCGGCTTGCCAACAGTCTTCATCATTCCAGGCAAGGGCAGCTACGCCGAGGCGTGGAACGTCGTTGTGCCGCCGGACGATCCGATCCGGTCCTCGCCGTACGACCTGATCGAACAGGCCAAACTGGGCCACAGCCCCGAAGCGGTGCAACCCACGGTCGCTAAAGCGTCCCACGTATGCGCCTACGACCGGCCCAACACCCGGCCGGATGGTTTCGACCTGTCCACTCCTGTGCCGCAACCACATAGCGTGGCCCAGGACGTCGACGACGTGCTCGCGCTGATCGGCGCGGCGCAGCTGCCAGGGCCGTTCGTGTTCGTCGCCCACTCCTACGGCGGCTTGGTGCTCGACTTACTCGCGCGCACACACCCGGAGCTCGTGGCGGGACTTGTGATGGTCGACCCCACATCGGAGTTCCTGCCGGTGCTCGGCAGTCCCGCGCAGAACGCGGCGTTCAACGCGGACGGACAGGTGCCACCCGACCCAGGGGCAGAAGCCGTGTTGTTCGACGACGCGTTCGCCCGCATCAAGGCCGCACCACCGCCGCCCCGTGTCCCGGCCGTCGTGCTGAGCTCCGACAAGTTCGCGCCACCGGAGAATCTCACGCCGGACAACTACACGCTGGCCCAGATCCACGAAGCGAACGACATGTTGGCCGCCGCGTTGGGCACCACAAACGTGGTGGCCAACGGCAGCGGCCACAACATGATGCTGTATCAGCCGAAGTTCGTGGCCGACAACATCATCACAACAGTCCAAGCAGTTGCAGGTCGGTGATGTACTTGACGATAACCGCCGGCGTGACATGCGGAATGTCTTTGTCCGGACCGATTTTCGCGTCCTGCACCGCGCAGCGGAACCGATCCGTCGGGGCGATCGACCCGCGAATCGGTGTTTCGGGCCGCTGGTAGTTGTGCAGCAGCGGGAGCAGCGAGGCCTGGCGCTGCCGCTCCGGCAACGCACGGACGGCGGTGTCGAACCGCCGCAACCATGCGTCGTATTCACCGACGCGCGCGACCGGATATCCCGCTTCGATGAGCCAGTCGACGTACTCGTCGAGCCCGATGCCGTCGTCGTACGGGTTCATCACGTGATAGGTCTCGAACCCGTCGACCACCCGCTCGCCCAGTGTGGAGATCGCCTCGGCGATGAACTCGACGGGCAGCCCGTCATAGTGTGCCCGTTGCCGATTGCCGTCGGCGTCGAGCTCGTAGAACGAGCCGGGCGCGATGCCGGTGGCGACCAGGCTCAGCATCAACCGGGTGAACATGTCCGGCAGATTGAGCTGACCCGCGTAGGTGGTGTCGGCCAGGATCATGTCGCAGCGGAACACCGAGACCGGCAGGTCGTACAGGTCGTGCGCCTTGCGCAGCAACACCTCGCCGGCCCACTTGCTGTTCGAATAGCCGTTGGCATAGCTGTCGTCCACCTTGCGGGTCGCGCTGATGACCCGAATGTCGGCGTCCTCGGTGAACTTCGACAGTTCGATGCCCGCGCCAACACCGATGGTCGACACGTAGACGAACGGCTTCTGCTTAGTGGTGAGCGCGATGCGGATCAGCTCGGCGGTGCCCAGTGCGTTGGGGCCGAACAGCTGGCTGTAGGGCAGCACGTGGTTGACCAACGCGGCGGGGTCGACGATCAGGTCGACCGTGTCGGCCAGCCGCTGCCAGGTCTGCGGATCGAGTCCGAGGTCGGCCTCGCCCTTGTCGCCGGCGATGACCTCCAGATGATCGGCGGCCAATTCCCGGTAGTGGCGCAGCAATTCGGCGTCGCCGGTGTCGAACGTCTTGTCGAGACGCCGCCGCGCATCTTCGTTGGACTTGGCGCGCACCAGGCAGATCACCTTGCCGTCGACCAGGTCCATCCGCTCCAGCCATTCCAGGGCCAGATACCGGCCGAGGAATCCCGTCGCGCCGGTCAACAGGACCGTGCGCACCTCCGCGCTCGGACCCGGCAGCGAGCCAGCCGCTGCAAGAGTCTTCGCGTCGATGAACTTGTCGAGTGTCAGGTCAGCGGCATGCACTTCGGTGGTGTCGCGGCCGTGCACCGAGGCGAACGTCGGCCTCTTGGTGCCGGGTTGGCGCTCGGCCTCGATGTAGGCGGCCAGGGCCGCCAGGTCGCTGGCCGGGCTGACGATGACGCCGACCGGCACGTCGATGTCGAAGATCTCGTGCAGCAGGTTGGCGAATGTCAACGCGGACAGCGAATCCCCGCCCAGATCGGTGAAGTACGCGTCGGGCTGCAGGTCGGTCGCCGCCGCACCCAGTAGCGCTCCCGCGGCCCGGCTGATGGTCTCCAGCACCGGTCGCTCGGCGCCGTGCAGGCGCAGCTCCCGCAGCTCGTTGGCCTGGCTGTCGGCCAGGTCGGTGTAGAGCTGTTCGAGCCGATCGCCGTAGTACTCCTTGAGCTTCGGTCGTGCGAGCTTACGGATACCGGTGAGCAGACCGTTCTCGAGCGTGAAAGGCGTTGTTTCGACCATGAAGTCGCGGGGAATCTCGTACGACTGCAGCCCCACCGCCCTCGCGACGTCCTGCAGAGACTCATTGATCAGCGGCTTCAGCGACTCCACCTCGTGGCGGGCCAGTGCATCGTCGGTAGGCACGACGACGGCCAGCAGATAGGAGCGAGCGCTGTTGCCGTAGACGAAGATCTGGCGGACCAGCGGGCTGTCACCGAACACCGCTTCCAACTTCGAGACGGTGACGAACTCGCCCTGCGAGAGCTTGAGTACATTGTTGCGGCGGTCAAGATACTTGAGCTGATCCGTCCCCACCTCGGCAACGATGTCGCCGGTGCGGTAGTAGCCGTCGGCGTCGAACACGTCCGCGGTGACCTCGGGTCGCTTGTAGTAACCGGGGAACAGGGTCTCGGACTTGACCAGCAGCTCACCCCTTGGGTGGGGCTGGTCGGTGAGGAAGTAGCCGAGTTCGGGAACGTCAACCAGCTTGTAGTCGATCACGGGCGGGCGTGACACCTGGCCGTCGACGAAGACCGCGCCGGCCTCGGTAGAGCCGTACCCATCGGTCAAATGGATGTCGAGCAAGCCTTCAACGAACGTCCTCATCTCTGCGGAGATAGGCGCGGAGCCCGTCATCGCCGAGACAAACCGGCCGCCAAGGAGGTTCTGGCGCAGGTCGGCGAGCACGTCGGTTTCGGCGGCCCATCGATCGGCGCCGTCGGCGGATCGGCGGTCGACCTCGCTCTGGAACTCACCGAACACCATGTCCCAGATCCGCGGCACAAAACTCAACTGGGTTGGCCGCACCAAGGCCAGGTCTTCGAGGAACGTCGAAAGATCGCTTCTGGCAACGAAATACCCTGTGCCGCCGGCTCCGAGCGTCGCGTACAGAATGCCGCGGCCCATCATGTGACTCATCGGCATGAAATTCAAAGTGATCGACGGGGTGGCGCCCTCATTGCCCCACATCGCCATGCTCGACCGGCGCCATGAGTTCATGACCATCCGCGTCGGGTACATCGCACCCTTTGGCGTCCCGGTGCTGCCAGAGGTGTAGATCAGCACCGCCAGGGAGTTGTCGTCGCCCGAGTCGAACGCCGGTGCGGCAGGCAACGCGTTCCCGCGAGCCAGCACATCGGCCAAAGTCTCGACAACGACCGGGGTTCCGGCCAGTCGCGCGGTTGCGGCCTCGAGGGCGTCGCGGTGATCGTCCACCTCGCCGTGGTAGTCGAAAACGACCAGCCGCTCGGGGA
Source organism: Mycobacterium sp. (assembly GCA_025965975.1). Classification (GTDB taxonomy): domain Bacteria; phylum Actinomycetota; class Actinomycetes; order Mycobacteriales; family Mycobacteriaceae; genus Mycobacterium. The sequence continues at coordinate 8,311 of JAOPVX010000038.1, forward strand.
GGTGTCCGGTCAGCGCCAGTTCGACGGCGTCGTCGAGGAAGTCGACGCTCGACGCGATGGCGACCGGCTCGGTCTCTGCGGCGATGGGCCGCAATTGGGTGACCGCCGCGCTGGTCTGAAGGGGAACCGACACCGCCCCGATGCGCAGCAGGGCCATGTCCACCGTGGTGTAGTCGACGCTGGTGAATCCGAGAACTGCGACCCGATCGCCTGGTCGCACCGGATTCTGCGTCAACGCGGCCGCGACGGCTCCCACCCTGTCCGACAGCGCGCGGTAGGTGACGGTGTCGAAACGGGGGAGCAGCTCCGCGGATGTCCGGCCCGTCGACGGGTCGGTGACGAACTGAACGGCGCGCTGCCCGAGCGCCGGCCGGTCGGCATAACCGTCAACGACGGTCTGCACGATCTGGGGCAGCGACAGCTCGGGCGCCTCAATCGCGTGCGCGACGGCCTCGCTTGGCCGGGCGTCGGCGAACTGCTGGTCTGCGGCATACAAGTCGGCGATGCGGCGCGCGAGCCGCTCTTCACGGGCATTAGTCGACATCAAGAATCCTCGGCAAATCGCAGGTGGCGGGTGGCGCCACGCTGCGCCCACAGTCAACTACGTTAGCAAAACTAACTTTATTCCGTCCACGGCTGCCAGTTCGCTGTGAATGGTGTGACGCCTGTCACCGGATCGCCGGCACCGCGGCCGGTGGAGCGGCCCGACCGGTGAGGACTTCGATCGCCGCCGTCGGATCGGGAACGGCGATCAGCAGATCACGAGTCGCGGTGAGTGCCTTCTCGGACGGCTGCACGCCGCCGACGGCGTCGGCCATATCGAGCAGGTCCACCGTGGCCTCCATCAGCGGCCTCCATCAACGCGACCTCGGCCACCACCGCCGAAGTCGTGCTGCCGACAACCGGATAGCAGATCACTGTTTCCTTGGACATCGGTGTGGCGCTCAGGATTTCGGCACACTGGCGTGAAACGCGTCACAGCGGCGCCGGGGTGAGCTTCGTCGCGTCGGTGGTGGCCCGCTCGGCGATGCCGTCGGCGGACGTGTGGGCGATGCCGCCGGGAGCGTTGAAGCGGCGCAACATCTCGGCAGCGTCGGTGACCGCGGCGGGTTGATCGGTCGTCGCCGCGTTCAGCATGTCGAAGCGAACGGTCGGGGTTGTGAGTCGGGGTTGTGATGAGCCACCAGCCCGCGCACGTCCCATGCCCGGCACCGCGTCGCCGTCGACCATTGCTGTGGCGTGAGCTCGGCGCACCGGCGTGCCCACCGCTGCCAGGCGTCGGCCAGGACCTCACGCACGGCGTCCTCGTCGAGGCGCATGCCGCCACCCTAGCCAGCGGCCGTGGGGTTATGCCGCCGCGAGATCGGGTATTCGACCGTTGACCGAGGAGGCTTCATGAGTGACATGCGTGTTCACGCCCGCGGCGGCAGGCTGCAGATGCCGCGCAGCCGGGGCGCAGCAAGTGGATTTCTGCTGATTCTGTTGGGCGTCTGGGGTGGGCTCATCCCGTTCGTCGGACCGTATTTCGGCTTCGCCTTCACCCCCGACCAGGACTGGATCTGGACCACCGCACGTGGCTGGCTCGAGGTTCTGCCCGGTGCCGCCACCGCGGTCGGCGGCCTGCTGCTGCTCGGCTCGACCAATCGCGCGACCGCGATGTTCGGCGGCTGGTTGACGGTGCTCGCCGGCGCGTGGTTTGTCGTTGGCCGCGCGCTGGCCGGCCCGTTGGGCATCGGCGACGTCGGCGCGCCGCTGGCGGCCACCGAAACCAGGCGAGTGTGGTTGGAGCTGACGTATTTCTACGGGCTCGGCGCGCTGATCGTGTTCCTTGGCGCGATCGCATTGGGCAGGCTGTCGGTGCGCACCGCGCGCGACATCGCCTACGTGCAACGCCCCGTGGCTGCGACGGCTGCGCCGCAACCTGCGCCGTCGGATGAGGTCACCGAGATACAGCCGACGCCGACGACCGAGCGTGCGCACCGCCCGTGGGCGGGCATGTTCGGCCGGCGGCACACCCACGCTCACTAGGGCCGGCGGAGCGGGTTCAGCTTCGCGCCAACGACCTTCGAGCGGCGGCCCGGCGCATCAACAACACCGCTTGCGCTGGCACATTGGATGTTTCCGCACCGAGCGTGCGGGTACTGCGAAAATCCGCGACGATTCGCGTTAGCCCGTGTAGGCCATCACGTGCTTGATACGGGTGTAGTCGTCGAACCCGTACATCGACAGATCCTTGCCGTGGCCCGACGACTTGAACCCGCCGTGCGGCATCTCGGCGACCAAGGGGATGTGGGTGTTGATCCACACGCATCCAAAGTCGAGCGCCGCCGACACGCGCAACGCGCGGGACACGTCCTTGGTCCACACCGATGACGCGAGCCCGTATTCGGTGCCGTTGGCCCATGCGATCGCCTCGTCCTCGTCGGAGAACGATTGCACCGTGATCACGGGTCCGAAGATCTCCTGCTGGACCAGCCGGTCATCCTGCAGCAGGCCGCCGATCACCGTCGGCTCGACGTAGAAACCCTTGTCGCCCTGGCGTTGTCCGCCGGTAGCCACCTTGGCGTGCGAGGGCACATCCTCGAGGAAGCTCAGGACACGCTCCATCTGGTTGACGTTGTTGACGGGCGGCACCCAGGCGTCCTCGTCGTCGGCGGGCCTGCCAAACGTCGTTGCCGCCCCCTTGGCCTGCTCGGCCAGTGCGTCCGTCAGATCGGCCGCCACCGACGCGCGGGCCAGCACGCGCGTCGCCGCGGTGCAGTCCTGGCCTGCATTGAAGTAACCCGCCGTCGCGATTCCTTCTGCGGCCGAGGCGATGTCGCTGTCGTCGAAAACGATCACGGGCGCCTTGCCGCCGAGTTCGAGATGCGTGCGCTTGAGGTGGCCGCCCGCGCTGACCGCGACCGCGCGGCCCGCAGCGACAGAGCCGGTGATCGAGACCATCTGCGGCGTGGGATGCGCGACGACTGCGGCGCCGGTGTTCCTGTCGCCGCACACGGCGTTGAGCACACCGGGCGGGAGGTGCCTGGCCGCGATCTCGGCGAGCATCACCGTCGTCACCGGCGTGGTGTCGCTTGGCTTGATCACCACGGTGTTCCCTGCCGCGATGGCCGGGCAGAACTTCCAGATCGCCATCATCATCGGGTAGTTCCACGGCGACACCTGGCCGATCACGCCGACCGGCTCACGCCGGATCCACGACGTGTGGTTCGCCATGTACTCGCCGGCCGACTTGCCCTCCAACATCCTTGCCGCACCGGCGAAGAACCGGATCTGGTCAACCATCGGAGGGATCTCTTCTGCCATGGTGACGTGGTTGGGCTTGCCGGTGTTGCGGCCCTCGGCTTTGACGAGTTCTTCCGCGTTTTTTTCTACGTCGTCGGCGAAGTCGAGCAGCGCCTTCTGCCGATGCGACGGCGTGGTGCGTTTCCAGTCGGCGAACGCCTTCGACGCGGCCGCGTACGCGTTGTCGATGTCCTGCTCGTTGGAGATCGGCGCGGTCGCGTACTGCTCGCCGGTGCTCGGATCGACCAGCGGCATGGTCGCGCCGCTGACGGAGTCGACGAGCTCGCCGCCGATGAAATTCTGAACCTTGGTCATGAATGAACTCCTGTCGTTCGGGGTCGGCCTAGAGATCGGCGAGGACCAGGGCGAGTACGTCGAGGCCTTCGACGAGAAGCTCGTCGCTGATCGTCAGGGGCGGCAGGAATCGCAGCACATTGCCAAATGTGCCGCAGGACAACACGATCACGCCCGCGGTGTGCGCCCCGACGCAGAGCGCCCTGGTCAGTTCCGCGTCGGGTTCGGTGCTGCCCGACTTGACCAACTCCATCGCGATCATCGCGCCGCGGCCACGGACGTCGCCGATCCGGTCGTCGTCGACCTGCAGCCGGCCCAGCCGGTCCTTCATCAGCTGTTCGATCTGGCGCGCGCGCTCGACCAGGCCGTCGGCCTCGATGGTTTGAATGGTGGCCAGCGCCGCCGCGCACGCGACAGGATTGCCGCCGTACGTGCCGCCCAGCCCGCTGACGTGCGGGGCGTCCATGATTTCGGCGCGGCCGGTGACCGCCGACAGCGGCAGGCCGTCGGCGATGCCCTTGGCGGTACAGATCAGGTCGGGTTCGATGCCTTCGTGCTCGCAGGCGAACATCGCGCCGGTGCGGGCGAACCCCGTCTGCACCTCGTCGGCGATGAACACCACATTGTTCTTGCGGCACCAGTCCAGCAGTGCGGGCAGGAAGCCGTCGGCGGGAACGATGAAACCGCCCTCACCCTGGATGGGTTCGATGATCACCGCGGCAAGGTTGTCGGCGCCCACCTGCTTGTCGATGACGTCGATCGCCCGCTTGGCGGCCAGCTCGCCGTCGGTGGCGAGTTCCTTGCCGTATTCGGCGTCGCGGAACGGATATGACAACGGCGCACGGTAGATCTCGGGCGCGAACGGACCGAAGCCGTGCTTGTACGGCATGGACTTCGCGGTCAGCGCCATCGTGAGGTTCGTGCGGCCGTGGTAGGCGTGATCGAACGCCACGACGGACTGCTTGCGGGTGTAGGTCCTTGCGATCTTGATCGCGTTCTCCACGGCCTCCGACCCGGAGTTGAACAGCGCCGACCGTTTCTCCCCGCCCCCCGGTGTGAGCCGGTTGAGCTGTTCGGCGACCGCGACATAGCCCTCGTACGGCGTGATCATGAAGCAGGTGTGGGTGAAGTTGGCGACCTGGCCGGCCACGGCCTCGACCACGCGCGGTGACGAGTTGCCGATCGTCGTGACGGCGATGCCCGAACCCAGATCGATGAGCCGGTTGCCGTCGACGTCCTCGACGATGCCGCCAAACGCACGGGCCGCGTACACGGGCATCGTGGTGCCGACCCCGCGGGATACCGCGGCGCTCTTGCGCCCGGTCAGTTCCAGTGATCGTGGACCGGGAATCGCGGTGGCGAGATAGCGGCTCTGCTCGGGGGTGCTCAACTTTCGCCTCCTGATGACCGGTGGGTTCGACGCATGCCGCGTCGCCGTCTGAGCCTAGTCTCGAACGCACCGATCCGATCGAGAACCTCGGCACCTGGAACCGGAACCATCGGCCGGATTGGATTGGCACAACGGATTTCGTTGCTCGCTGTCAGTCACGGTCGTAGTGGCATACCGCTTCGAGCAGGAAGCCCCACGGATCGAGCCAGAAGGTCGCGAAGTACGGCTGCGGATATTGAGGAAAGACCTGCGGCGCGTGCAGCACACGCCCGCCAAACCGCGCCGCGAGTTCGGCGACGACGGTGTGGACGGTGTCCACCGCCGAACGGGTCCGCACCGTGAACGCCATGTGTTGCAGGCCGGCCTGGTGTCGCGAGTACCGGGACCGCTCGGCCGATGGGTAGAAGAACAGGTGGGTGCCCGGCTTGCCGGCCATCGGGCGGTACGCGAACTGGTCGTCGGCGTCGAGGTACGACTCGAATCCGACCAGCGGCATGATGGCGCTGTAATAACGCCTCGCGGCATCCAGGTCGGGAACGTTGATGCCGACGTGTCCGAGCACTCAGCGACGCTAACAGCAGGTCGCAGACGACCGGGGGCTCGGCCGCCCGCGGTGGCAATGGCACACTGGTCAACGACGAGGCCCCTGACCTGCGGTCTGGGCGCCTGACCACAAGACCGACACGAAAGACAGTTGTTGCCATGGATCTGGTCGTCTTCCTGCCCCTGCTCATCATTCTGGGCGCGTTCATGTTCTTCGCGTCGCGGCGCCAGAAGAAAGCGATGCAGGCCACCATTGACCTGCACAATTCGCTGAAGATCGGTGACCGCGTGCACACCACGTCGGGCCTACACGGCACCATCACCGGCATAACCGACGACAACGTCGACCTGGAGATCGCGCCCGGCGTCGTCACCACCTGGATGAAGCTGGCCGTGCGTGACCGTGTCTTCGACGACTTCGACGAGGACGACTACGACGTGGACGACGACGTCAACACCCCAGAATCGACGGCCACGGAGCTCACCGAGAGCCCGAACCA
>JAOPVX010000072.1 GCA_025965975.1 Mycobacterium sp.
GATAGCCTGTTGCCACGCCTTCGGGTCGCCGACGGGATCGCCACTTGCCAAACACACCCCGACCTCGACGCGATAGGTGATCGCTGCCCGGCCGTTGGGCGCGAACACCACAGCCTTATCGCGGCGGGTGGCGAAATAGCCAAGCGAGTCGTTCTTGCCGAACAGCTCCAGGAGACCGCGGATCGCGGATTCGTCCTCGCCGGTTAGTGCGTTGTCGGCGCGCTGCGATCGGAACAGCACGATCGCGGTCACCATCAGTGCGAGTGCGCCGAACAGGCCGAGCAGCGCGTTGATGAACACGTGCGGATGCCCGGAGAACGCATCAGACGCGGCGCCCGCGAACGCGCTCACCCGGTTCAGCGCGTACAGGAACCGGTCTTCGCGAGCCAGGGTGCCAGGGAACAGTTCCAGGAGCGCCCACCCGATGAGCGTGCCGACCGCCATGCTCACGACCAGCGTGGCGGCCGCCTTGACCAGCGCCGCGCGGCGGACCTTCGCCCAGAACTCGTTGCGGGCCAGCACCAGGAGCAGGATCGCCGCGACGTGGAAGACGAGCCCGATCACTTCGCCGATGTCGTCCATCACCACCTTTGGGCTGGTGATGAGGCCGCCGATGTTCCACGCGGTCGCAGCGACCATGTAGCCGACGAGGATCCACCAGGCGATTCGCTTGCGGGCCGCAAGAGCCGCCGCCAGCAGGGCCAACACGAACGCCCACGCGAAGCTCGTGTCGGGGAAGTTGAAGACGTAGTCGTTGACGAACTCGCGGGGCTCCTTGATGACCCACCGGATGCCCGGCGAGACGCTCGCGATCAGAGACAGCGTGGCGATGATGCCGACCGTCCAGCCGGCCGCCGCTGGCACCCACCAGTACCTGGACGTCCGACGGGTCAAGGTTACGGTCATAGGCCGCGAGGATATTCGCTTAATCCTGGAAATGGGTGTGACTGGCTACCAGACCGGTCCGGTGAACTTCTCGCCTGGGCCTTGCCCGGGTTCGTCTGGTGCCGCGCTGGATTCACGGAACGCCAATTGCAGCGTCTTCAGCCCGTCGCGAACCGGACCGGCGTGCGGGCCCAGATACTCGGCCGAGGCGGCGACCAACCCGGCCAGTGCGGTGATCAGCCGGCGCGCCTCGTCGAGATCGCGGTGCGGGCTGTCTTCGGGGTTTTCGGCCGACAGCCCGAGCTTCTCGGCAGCAGCGCTCATCAGCATTACGGCCGAGCGGGTGATCACCTCCACCGCGGGGATATCGGCCAGCTCACGGATGTCAGGAAGCTCGGTCATCGGGTCGTTGCGGCGTGGAATCCCGGCTTTGGCCGTAGGTGTGGAGACGCCGACTCTCCTTTCGGTGATTTGTCGGTGGTCGCGGGTAGGTTGCTGGTGTGGCGCGATATCGGTTGCTTCCTATCGCTGAGCAGGCGGTGGCGTTGACTGCGTCGCGCAACACGGAGGTGAACGCTGCACGCAACATCGCCGCAGGACGGGCGGTGACAGCACGGGGAGACCTCGGCGCTAGCCGGTCTGCGAACCGTGAACCTCAACTCTGCGCTCCTGCCGCGTAGGTGGTTGGGTGGAGTTGGAATCGCCTGGCATCAGGAAGGGGAGGACGTCAAGCCTGCTAGACTGGCGTGCGCGACCGTCCCGGCGTACGCCAGGGACAGCAAGTGGAGTCCCACTCCCACCGCTGACCATACCGGTACAGCGGTCCGGTCACAGGCATCCGATGCCTGTCCTGGTCGGCTTCGGGCCCTGCTTTGAGCAGGGCCTTTCTGTTCAATTGAGCAGAGGTGCCGATGGTGGGGTTCCTAGTGGACAACATAGGAGGCCCCATCAGCACTGAGACCCGCGTCAACGAGCGCATTCGAGTACCCGAAGTCCGACTGATCGGACCGGGTGGCGAGCAGGTAGGCATTGTGCGCATCGAAGACGCCCTGCGCGTCGCCGCGGATGCCGATCTAGACCTTGTCGAAGTAGCTCCAGACGCCAAACCGCCGGTTTGCAAGATCATGGACTACGGCAAGTTCAAGTACGAGACGGCTCAGAAGGCGCGCGAGTCTCGCAAGAACCAGCAGCAGACAGTCGTCAAGGAACAGAAGCTGCGACCCAAGATCGATCCACACGATTACGAGACCAAGAAGGGTCACGTCGTTCGCTTCCTCGAGGCGGGGTCGAAGGTCAAGGTGACCATCATGTTCCGCGGACGCGAGCAGTCGCGGCCCGAGTTGGGCTACCGGCTGTTGCAGCGCCTCGGCGCCGACGTCGCCGACTACGGTTTCATCGAAACCTCGGCCAAGCAGGACGGCCGCAACATGACGATGGTGCTGGCGCCGCACCGCGGCGCGAAGACTCGCGCCAAGGCGGCGCACGACGCCGACGCACCACCGGCCCGACGAGCAGAACCGTCGGCGGCGCCCGCGGCGGCCCCACCCGAAGACCCAGGCGTATCGCAGACCGATACATCACAGAACTAGAGGACATCAATGCCCAAGGCGAAGACCCATAGCGGCGCTTCGAAGCGGTTCCGGGTCACCGGCACCGGAAAGATCGTGCGCCAGAAGGCCAACCGTCGGCACTTGCTCGAGCACAAGCCGACCAAGCGCACCCGGCGCCTTGACGGCCGCACCGAGGTGTCGGCCAACGACAAGACCCGCATCAAAAAGCTGCTGAACGGCTGATTTTTCGGCACATCAGCCCGTAGGAAAGAGGAACACCCCCATGGCCCGCGTAAAGCGCGCAGTCAACGCTCAGAAGAAGCGACGCACCGTACTCAAGGCGTCGAAGGGATATCGCGGCCAGCGGTCGCGGCTGTACCGCAAAGCCAAAGAGCAGCAGCTGCACTCGTTGACCTATGCCTATCGTGACCGGCGTGCCCGCAAGGGCGAGTTCCGCAAGCTGTGGATCTCCCGGATCAACGCGGCCGCCCGCGCCAACGACATCACCTACAACCGGCTCATCCAGGGCCTCAAGGCCGCCGGTGTCGAGGTGGACCGCAAGAACCTCGCCGAGATCGCGATCAGCGACCCCGCCGCCTTCACCGCGCTGGTCGAGGTCGCCAAGGGCGCGCTGCCCGAAGACGTCAACGCACCGGCCGGAGCCGCTGGGCCGGCGACATCAGACGCCGGCGAGGCTGCCTGACGCTCACCGAGCGCTCTGACCGGGTGGCGGCAGCGATTAAGCTGCACCGCCACGTGGGACGACGGCGCGCCGCCCGCTTTCTCGCCGAGGGACCCAATCTCGTCAAGGCCGCGTTGCGGCGCGGGCTCGTGTCGGAGGTATTCGCCACCGAGTCCGCCGTTAGCCGGTTCGGCGCGGTGCTGACTGGCGCGCCGGTGCACCTGGTGACCGAGCGCGCCGCAAAAGCGTTGTCCGAAACCGTGACTCCGGTCGGACTGGTGGCGGTGTGTTCACTGCCCCACCTGACCCTGGCCGACGCTGTCGCTGATGGCCCACGGCTGGTGGCCGTCGCGGTGGAGATCTCCGAGCCGGGCAACGCGGGCACGCTGATCCGCATCGCCGATGCGATGGGCGCCGACGCCGTGGTGCTGGCCGGGCACAGCGTCGATCCCTACAACGGAAAGTGCCTGCGGGCCTCGGCGGGAAGCATCTTCTCGCTTCCGGTAGTGGCCGAACCCGATGCGGTGCAAGCGGTCGCTTCGCTGGGTGAGGCGGGCCTGCAGGTGCTTGCCAGCACCGTCGACGGGGAGGTCAGTCTCGACGATGCGGCGCTCGACGCGCCGACGGCATGGCTGTTCGGGCCGGAATCACATGGCCTGCCACGCGAATTAGCGGACATGGCGACGCATCGGGTCCGCATACCGATGCCGGGCAGCGCCGAAAGCCTCAATGTGGCGTCAGCGGCTTCGATCTGTCTGTATCAAAGTGCGCGAGC
>JAOPVX010000086.1 GCA_025965975.1 Mycobacterium sp.
TGTGTACATGAACGAGTCGGGAGGCCAGGTCGGGCCGTTGGCCAAGTTCTACTCGGTGCCACCTGCGGACATCATCATCGTGCATGACGAGCTGGACATCGAATTCGGCCGGATCAGGCTGAAGTTCGGGGGCGGCGTTGCCGGGCACAATGGTCTGCGTTCGGTGGCGTCAGCGTTGGGTACCAACGACTTTGAGCGGGTCCGCATCGGTATCGGCAGGCCGACGGGGCGTAAGAGCGGTGCGACGTTCGTGTTGGAGAACTTCACCTCGACCGAACGGCCGGAGGTCCCAACAATCTGCGAGCAGGCCGCCGACGCCACCGAACTGCTTGTGGCCCAAGGCCTTGAGCCGGCGCAGAACACCGTCCACGCCTGGGGCTAGTTCGTCGTCACCCCTGACTCTGGCCTGCCAGCGTGCTGATCGGCGCCCTTGTGGTCAGTCGGTCGGCGACGAAGTGCGCTGCCTGCGTTGCGAATCCGGACTCGACGTAGAGGCTGTGGGCGGCGGCGTCGTTGCCGTCGGAACACACTGGGTCTGCGCCGTTGCACAGGTCGATCGCCTTGTAGCCGTACAGAGGGCTCAGTGCAGTCAGCGGGCCGCCAAGGAGCCGGATGGACGGGTTGCCGAACACGGCGACCGCGGCGACATGGTCTGCGACATTGGCGGGCATTGGTTGCGCGAAGCCCAGCGTCGGCTGATCGGCCACCGTGATGATGTCGACGATGGCCGCCCCCTGTGAGTACCCGCCGAGAACGATCTTGGTGTCCGGGCAGGTGGCAGCCGTGTTCTGAACGAACAGGCTGGCGTCGTTGGCGCCGTCGGCTGCGCGAAGGAAGTCCCTCGAAGCGGGGTAGTTGACGGCGTAGACCGCGACGGATCTGCCGCCAACGAGTGGGCGCAGCGCGTCGACGAACGCCTCACCAACTCGCCCGGTGCCATCCGGTTCGCCGGTGCCGCGTGCGAACACGACCTGGACGGCTGGACACGGGTCCGCGTTTGCCGAGGCGATGCTCGTCGCGCCGTGAGGGAGTAGAGCGGGTGAGACCAGTGTCACACCCGAAATCACCACTGCCGCAATGCCGATCAGCAGCCGACGCAGCGGCGGAACGGTGCCCGACTTGGCGCGAAGCGCCGCCACATCAACGATCTTCATGCATTGGGCAAACGACGTTCCCCGCGAAAGTATTCCGTCGATCCTCCGCCCAAATGTGGGCGCACCCCTTTTAGCGGCCGCGGATTCCGCTGTCGACCACCTTCACCTGCTTGTGCGGGTAACGACGTTCGGCGTGCGCCTTTGCCTCCGAATTCGGCAGCACGTACAGCGTTTCCTTCTTCGCCTGCAGCGGCTTGAGCACCAGATCCATGAACCCCTTGCGGTCGTCGAGATAGGGCTCGATGACATCCTCGCCGGCGGGACACACCGCCAGGCAGTACGCCGCCTTGTAGTTCGCCTTGAAAGACAGGCTCTGCCACATCGACGCGTTCTCGGAATCGCTGACGCGCGAGCGGAAATCGTCGGCGTCGGCGCTGTCGGCGATGGTCTGCACCCAGTCGGTGAACCCGCCCATGAACTCGCGGTAGTTGTGCACCGAGCAGGCGACGAAGTCGAAGTCGCCGTCCTTCTTGATGGCCCCGACCGGGCAGACCGCGACGCACAGCTTGCACTCAAGGCACGGGGAATAGTCCAGCGGCTCACCGTAGCTGCTGACGGGTGCCGCGACCAGGATCGTGCCGAGCAGGATGAAGTTGCCGAACTTCGGATGGATCACATTGCGGTGGATGCCCATCACGCCGAGGCCTGCGGCCACCGCGACCGGCTTGTGCGCCACCACCCAGATGCGGCCGGGGAACCGGTCCATCTCCATCGGGAAGGACATCGACGGATTGATCGCGCGGTAGCCCGCGTCCTGCAGTACGCGGGTGATCCGATGGGCCGCCTCGTTCATGATTTCGCCGCTGCGGTGGAACTCCTGATTGGCCACGCTGCGCGCGGTCGAGCGGACGTTGTCGCGGTTCATCTTCACGACCAGTGAGATGTAGCTCAGCGTGCCGGGAAGCGCCGCGTCGACGTGCTCGCGCTCACTTGCCAGTTCGGGGTTCTCGACGCTGGCGAAGGCAACGTCGTCGGCGCCCGCGTCGAGACACACCTGGCGCAACCAGTCGGCATCGATGACGCCGGGCTTCTCCGTCTTTCGGGACAACACCTTGCGGACCGTGGGGTGGTCGGCGAGCCGGGCGGAGAGCTTCTCGGGGGCCATGCTGAGTATAGTACACAATACTTAGACTGTTGCTCGTCAAGAACGTCCGCGCGGCCGTAAAGAAAGCGTTCGGACCGCGCAACTTGCGCGCAGATGCGGGTACACCGGAGACATGGAGGACAGACGAGCGGGCTCCGGCCTGCTGCGACGCGGCTGGCTGCGGGTGATCGACGGCGACCGTCCGTGGGGGTCGATTGACATCAGGCCCGACCGCTTCGGCGTCACACGATACCGCCTTGTGGTGTACCCACCGGGCGTCACCGAATCCGAGCGGCGCCTGGTCCGCGTGGCCCGCGGCTGGCCGCTGTGGGGCGCGCTGGTGTGGTTCATCTGCGAGGTCTGGCTCAACCAGATGATGGGACCGTGGGCCGCTCTGACCTTCTCGACCGCCGCCTTCGTCGGAGCCGGTGCGGTGTCCGTCGCAATGGCCGGCGCCCCACGCGCCCGCGTTCGCACGATGGCCGTGATGGTGATGCTCGGCCAGCACGAACCGGTAGCGCTGGCGATCCGGGACCGGCTCGAAGGTCTAGCGACCAGGCTGATCGAGGCCGACGATCGGCTGAAGGGCGGCCACATCTCGGCAATCCAGCATGAGATGGTCTGGTGGCAGGTGTACGAGCAGATGTCGCCGAGCGCGGCACCCGGCATGCACCGGTCCGGCAAGGGCGCGTAGTGGCCGACTTGCTTCAGGTGGTGACGCTGATGGCCGTTCCCGCCGCGATCCTGTTGACGGTCAGATGGCTGATCGGCAGGCAGAACCGGGCCGTCGACACGGACGGCTGAGCCCGCCTCATTGTCGGCCTCCGCGTGCCATCAGGCGTCGCATCTGCCCGTAGGCGTCGATTGGGCTGTGTAACGCCAAGCCGCCGTCGGCGAAGACGGTCTGCCCTGTCACCCAAGACATTTCGAGCACCGCAATGATCGTCTCGGCCACGTCGTCGGCCTGCCCGAGCCGTCCAAGGGCGGTGCGTTCGGTCAGGCCTTCGACCCATCCCGGCAGTTGCTCGATCCTTCCGAGCATCGGCGTGCGGGTGACACCGGGACCGACGGCGTTGACGCGAATACCGTGCGCACCCCATTCGCTGGCCGCGACGCGGACAAGCATGTCGATGCCGGCCTTGGACACGCAGTAGGCACCCATGTCGCGGTCCGCGAGCGTTCCGCTGATGCTGGATACGGCGACGATCGACCCACCGGAGCCCGCGTCGACCATGGCCCGCGCGGTGGCCCGCATGGTCAACCAGGTCCCTGTCAGGTTGGTATCGATGACCCGCTGCCAATCGGAGGGCGCCTGGTCGAGGAGGAGCCCTGACGCCCCGATGCCGGCGCAGGCGACGAGTCGGTCGGGTGGCCCGTGGTCGGCGACCGTTTTGTCGATCGCGGCAGAAACCAACGCGGGATCACTGATGTCGCAATCGATATCGCCGCCGTTGAGGTCCCACACCACGACGTCGGCGCCCGCCTTACGCAGCCGGTCGGTGACCGCGCTGCCGATCCCGGATCCTCCTCCGGTGACGACCGCGATCACTCCGGCGGACCGATCAGCTCGACGCGGACACCGTCGGGCGCGGTGATCACCGCCATGGCAACCGTCTTAGCACCGGGTGCGGGCATCTTGATGCGGCGCACACCGTCGTCGAAACCAAGCCGGGCCAGCCCGGCGAGTGTCGCATCGACATCCCGCTGCAACGACAACAGGAAGAAGCCGAATGCCGGCGACGACGACGGCGGCGCACCGGGCTTGGCGCCCCCGAGCTGCACCAGTTCGACGATGCCGGTGTCGGGCGCGTTCGGATCGCCCAGAAAGACCGAGCGCAGCCGGTCGGTCGCGGCACCGAACAGAGTGGGCCAGTCGCCGGTGAAGGTGTGGTCGAACAGTTCGGCGAATCCCAGGCCGTCACGCCAGAACCGGATGGACCGCTCGACGTCGGCGGTGACAATCGCCGTGTGGTGGATTCCGCTCACGCGGGTGCTTCCTTCCGGTCGCCGACCGGTGGTATCCAGTCGAATGCGGCTAGTTCTACCCGTGCCAGCATTTCGGCGAACCTGGTTCCGCTGTATGGGAACTGGGTGACCACCTTGCCGTTCGGATGGCGGTAGTAGTTGTTGCAGTTGGCAAGCCAGACGGTGCCCTGCATCGCCTGCTGGATCTCGTCGTTGTACGCATCGTGGACATCGCGGCTGATCTCGACCGCCTGCACCCGATGACGGACCATGCCGTCGAGAAGGCGGCGCACGAACTCGGCCTGCGCCTCGAGTATGTAGATGATCGAGGTGACCCCGTTGGTGTTCGGTCCGTACAGGGTGAACAGATTCGGGTAGCCAGGGACGACCGTCCCGAGATAGGCCTCGGCACCGTCGCGCCAATCGTCGCGCAGTCGGCGCCCGTTGGTGCCGTGCACGTCGAGGCTGCGCAGGTAGTCGGCGGCGTGGAATCCGGTGCCGTAGATGACGGTGTCGACGTCGTGTTCGGCGCCGTCCACGGTGCGCAGACCTCGTTGGGTGAACTCAACGATGGGAGACGTCTCCAGACGCACGTTGGGAAGGACAAACGTTGGGAACCAGGCGCGCGACTGCAGCGGGCGCTTGCAGCCGACGGGATAGGAGGGCGTCAGCTTGGCGCGTAGCTCCGGATCCTTCACCTTGCGCTTCAGATACGAGTGGGCCATCTCCGTCAGCTCCTTGGTCATCGCTGAATCGACGGCGAAGTTGGCTGACTCGTAGGCCTGAAATGCCGCGTCTCGCACCTTGAGCGCCTCTGCGGGGTCATGCTCGAAGAGCTCTTGCTGGTCGGATGTGAATGGTTCGTCATACCGTGGGCTCACCCAGATCGGCGTCCGTTGAAACACCGTCAGATGCGCGGTGTCCGGCGCGATCTCCGGCACGTATTGGATGGCACTGGCGCCGGTTCCGATGGACGCGACCCGTTCACCCGCAGTCGATTTCGTGTGATCCCAATTCGACGAGTGGAACGCCCGGCCGCGGAATCGGTCGGCGCCGGGAATGTCGGGGATGTTGGGGACGTCCAGCATTCCCACCGCGGTGACGACCGCGTCGAACTGATGTCGCCCACCGTCCTCGGTCTGCAGCGTCCAGCGCCTGTCGGTGTCCGACCACCGCAGGGTCGTGACGCGGGTGCGTGCGACGAGGTGGTCGGCGAGCCGGTTGTCGGCGGCGACCTTCTTCAGGTAGGCGAGGATCTCCGGCTGGTTGGCGAAGGTCTTGCTCCACCGCGGGTTCAGCGCGTAGGAGTAGCAGTAGAAGTGCGACGGCACATCGCATGCGGCTCCGGGATAGGTGTTGTTGCGCCAGGTGCCGCCGAACCCATCGTCGCGGTCGAAGATGGTGAAGTCGTAGCCGCCGTTGGCGAGTTGGATGCCCATCGCGATGCCGCCAGGGCCTGCACCGATGACCGCGACCTTCGGTTTGGCACCCGCCATCTTTGCAATCATTACATATATAGCGTAATACGTAACGGTCCTTTTGTTGGCCGATCTTGGATGCGACCGGGTCCTAGCCTCCGGTGCGGCGGGCATATGCGCGCAGCGCGAACGGCGCGAACACGGCCGTCAACGCCAGCGACCACAGAACGGTCGCCAGCACCGGGTGGTGCAGCGGCAGCTGGGCGCTCTCCGGCGCGGGACCGCCGTTGCCCCACAGCTCACGCATGGCCTGTGCCAGCGACGACACCGGATTCCATTCGGCAATGACCCGCAGCCAGTGCTGCATCGGTTCGGTGGGCGCAAAGGTGTTGGCCAGGAACGTGATCGGGAACAACACGGTGAACATCACGCCGTTCACCGCCTCGACCGACCGCATCACCGAGCCGATCAGGATGCCGAGCCAGATCATGCCGAAGCCGAACACCAGGATCAGGGCGAATGCGAGTACGGCCCCTGCGACACTCCCCCGGATTCGCCAGCCGATCACCAGCCCGGTCACCGCCATCACCACCACACCGATCGAAGAGTGCATGAGGCTGGCCACGCTGCGCCCGATCAGTACCGACGACCGCGATATCGGCAGCGAGCGGAATCGGTCGATGATGCCCTTCTCGACATCAGCGGTGATGCCCGATGCCACGACGAACGCCGTGAACACGATGGTCTGCGCCTGGATGCCGGGCAGAAGGAACTCCCGGTACGAGGCGCCACCGCCGGTCGCGATCGACGCGCCGAACACGAACGCGAACAACAGCACGAACATGATCGGCTGCACGGTCACGTCGCTGAGCATCTCGGGCATCCGCTTGGTGTGGATCATGTTGCGCTTGACCATGATCCATGACTGCTGAGCGATGTTGGTGGGCCTGGTGCGCACCGGCTGCAGCTGGATGTGCGCCTGCGTTGCGGTCGCGGTCATGCCTTCACCTCTTCTTCGGTGCGATGGCCAGTGAGCGACAGGAACACGTCGTCGAGGCTTGGTCTTGACAGCCCGATGTCATCGACCTCGATGTCGCTGTCGCGCAGCCAGCCCGCGACCCGGACCATGTCGGCCAGGCCGTCGGCGGCCGCCGTCACCTGGCGCGCGCCGGTGTCGACGGACACTTCCGCACCTGTTTTGGTGAGCAGCGCCTGCGCGGCCGCAAGATCGGCGGCGTTGGTGACGGTGACGACCAGGCTGGCCGCACCCGCCTGCTGCTTGAGCTGCAGCGGCGAGCCCTCTGCGATGATGCGGCCCTTGTCGATCACCACGATGTTGTCGGCGAGCTGATCGGCTTCCTCCAGATACTGCGTGGTCAACAACAGCGTGGTGCCCTGCTTGACCATGCCCCGCAGCAGGTCCCACAGGTCGCTGCGGCTGCGGGGATCCAGGCCGGTGGTCGGCTCGTCAAGGAACAGCACCGGCGGCGACGCCAGCAGGCTGACGGCCAGATCGAGCCGCCTTCGCATGCCCCCTGAATACGACTTGACCACGCGGTCTGCGGCGTCGGCGATCGAAAACTGTTCCAGCAGTTGGTCTCCCAGCCGCGCCAGGTCTTTGCGCCGGATGCCGTGCAGGCCACCGATCATCCGGATGTTCTCGCGGCCGGTGAGCAGTTCGTCGACGGTGGCAACCTGGCCGGTGAGACCCATGCTGCGGCGCACCTTGTCGGGCTCGCGGCGCACGTCGTAGCCGGCCACCCTTGCGGTGCCGCTTGTCGGCTCGGTGAGCGTGGCCATCATCCGCACCGTGGTGGTTTTGCCCGCGCCGTTGGGGCCGAGCAAGCCCAGCACCGTGCCAGGCGCGACGGTGAAGCTGACCCCGTCGACGGCCGGTTTGTCGACCGCGGTGTCGCCAAACCTCTTGACCAGCTCGATGGCTTCGATCGCCGGCGTGGATGGCATGTGACTGACCGTATCGATGTCTACCGACAGCAGGCCATTACATTTCCTGCGCAAGCGTGCGCAAAATGCACGCGTTTGGCCGCGTGTCTAGGTACAGGCACGCTCCCCCTTGCACGCGGGGTGGGCCCCCAGCTTGCGAGGGGAGTGCCCCCAGCTCACTGCGCTGAAAACTAGGTGACCAGCGAGACCGAGTTGGAGCGGCGCAGCTTGCCCGACGGGGTCTTCGGGATGGTGCCCGGCCCCAGCACCACGACGTTGCGCGGACGCACGTCGACCTCGGCCACCACCTCGTGGGCGACCTGGTGCTCGATGCGGCGCACCTCCACCGGGTCCTGCCACGCGTTGGACTCGACCGCAACGGCGAACGTCTCACGCGAGTGCCCGGCATCAAGGCGCACCGCGACGGCGCAGCCCGGCCGGACCCCCTCGACGCGGCCGGCGCCCCGCTCGATGTCGGTCGGGTAGATGTTGCGGCCTGCCATGATGATGACGTCCTTGACGCGGCCGCACACGACGATGTGACCGTTGTCCATCTGGTAACCCAGGTCGCCGGTGTCGTACCAGCCGTGCTCGTCCTGGGCCGGGATGAAGCCCCCCATGGTGAGGTAGCCGGGCGTCAGCGACTCGCCGCGCAGCTCGATGACACCGACGCCGCGCGCAGGCATCACGTTGCCGTGCTCGTCGATGATGCGTGCCTCGAGGTCTTTGAGCAGCGGTCCGAGCGAGGCCAGCCTGCGGGTGTTGCCCTTGGTGGCCGGCACAGCGCGACGCAGCGCGGCCAGCAGGTCGGCGTCGACCTCGTCGACCACCAGACCGGCGCCGCACTCGGAGAACGACACCGCCAGCGTCGTCTCGGCCATGCCGTAGGCCGGCAGGATCGCATCCGGCCGCAGCCCGAACGCCTTGCCCGCGTCCAGCAGGTCCTCCACATCGGCGGGCTCGACCGGCTCAGCGCCTGACAGGGCGAACCGCAACGTGGACAGGTCGAACTGGCCGGGCTCAGCCTGGTTGCGCAACCTCTTGGCGAACAACGCATAGGCGAAGTTCGGCGCCGCGGTCATGGTGCCCTTGTACTTGTCGATGAGCTTGGCCCACAGCAGGGTGTCGCGCAGGAAGTCCATCGGCGTGACCTTGACCAGCTCGGCGCCGAAGTACATCGGGATTGTGAGGAAGCCGACCATGCCCATGTCGTGGAAGCAGGGCAGCCAGCTGACCATGACGTCCTTGTCGACGTCGTACTGGGCGCCGATGAACATGGCCTCGGCGTTGGAGTAGATGTTGCGGTGGGTGATCTGCACGGCCTTGGGTGAGCCCGTCGAGCCGGACGTCAGCTGCATCAACGCCAGGTCGTCCTCGTCGACGTCGACGGGGTCGGTCGGATCCGACGCCAGCAGTTCGGCGATGGTGAGGACCTCGATGCCCTTCGCCTCGAGCACCGGGATGGCCGCGGTGAACGGCTCGGAGACGATGACGGCCTTGGCCTCGATCATGCCGATGACGGTCATGGTGTCCTCGGCCCAGATCGCCAGGTCGGTGCGGGGCGTTGGCTGGTGCAGCATGGTCAGGCTGGCGCCGCGCATCCATAGGCCCTGCGCCGTCGGGGCGATCTCGACCGGGAAGCCGGCCAGCACGCCAACCGCGTCGCCGTGGCCGATGCCCGCAGCGGCCAGGCCGCCCGCGATGCAGCGGGCCCGCTCGTGGACCTCGCCCCAGGTGTGGCGGACGGGTTCGTGGGGTTCACCGGTGACCATGCCCGTCTTCACCGCGCGGGCGTTTCGGTACATCTTCTCGGTGAATCTGCTCACGACAACCTCCTCGGTTTCCGGAGCCGCCGCGTCGGCGACATCGGTCCCAGAGCAAATGCCCGGGTGTAATGCTCCCGCTGATAGAGGGCGCTTTCGTGTAGGCGCGCACACGATTGGGGAGCGGTTAGGTCTCGAATCGGTGATTCGCCCATACATCCGGCTGACCGCCCACCGGGGTTACCGGTGGGAGAAAAGGTCGCGCCCGATTCCTGACCGCTAGCTTTCACCGCCGATCATCTTAAGCAACCCTTAAGTAACTGCCAAACCCGTGGGGGGAATTGAGGCGTGCGTCACACCCGGCCGTGATGAAATCGTCCCCTCGGCGCAGGGGCACCGCCCGCCCGAAGGGCAGGGGGACGAAGCGTCGGGGGTCAAACCGACGTCGACGGAGCGGGCACCACCCTTGCGCCGTGCACGGGCCCGCTGGCCACCCGCACGGTGCGGCACACCCCGAACCCCGCCAGCTGCGCGCCGACGTCGATTGCCGAGGCAGCCGACGTGCACAGGAACGCACATGTCGGGCCGGACCCTGACACGATCCCTGCCAGCGCGCCCGCGTCGGCACCCGCGCGAAGCGTGCGCCGCAGCCCAGGGTCCAGGCTCACCGCCGCCGGCTGCAGGTCGTTACCGAGCAGCGGGGCCAGCTCGGCCGGGTCGCCCGACGCCAGCGCGGCCAGCACGGGCTCGGGATCGTCGAGGCGCGGCGGCTGGTTCCTTCCTGCCCCCGCGGTCTCCCGCAACCGGTCGATCTCGTTGAACACCGCGGGGGTGGACAGGCCGCCGTCGGCGAAGGCCAACACCCAGTGGAACATGTTGCGGGCGAGCACGGTGGCCAGCTCCTCGCCGCGGCCGGTGCCAAGCGCGGTGCCGCCGTGCAACGCGAACGGGACGTCGCTGCCGAGCTGGGCGGCCAGCGTGTGCAGGTCGCGCCGTGGCACGCCGAGTTCCCACAGTGTGTTCACGGCCACCAGCACCGCTGCGGCGTCGGCGCTGCCGCCAGCCATGCCGCCCGCGACGGGGATCGACTTCTCGATCGAGATCGCGACGTCCGGCGCCCGACCGACGTGCTCGGCCATCAACTCGGCCGCCTGCCAGGCCAGGTTGCGCTCGTCGGTGGGCAGCGACTCCACTCCCTCGCCGGACAGGTCAAGCGAGAGCATGTCGGCGTTGCGCACGGTGATCTCGTCGAGCAGCGACACGGCATGAAAGACGGTCGTCAGCTCGTGGTAGCCGTCCTCACGGCGGTCACCGACGGCCAGATACAGGTTGACCTTGCCAGGCACTCGCACGGTGACCGACCCAGTGGGGACCCACTCGGACGCGGTGCTTCCGTCGGAGGCGGACACCGCACGACACTATCGCCGCGACGACCGCGACAAGTACTGAAGTACCGAGATGCCGGGCCGCGGGGAGTGTTCTCGGCAGGTAAATACCGTCGGCGAACCCTAGTCTGTGGGAGTGTTGTCACCCGGCGACCGGTTCGAGGGCTACGCCGTTGACGCACCCCTCGGCCACGGCGGGTATGCGACGGTGTACCTGGCGCACGACGCCGCGGGCCCGGATCGCGTGCTGGCGCTGAAGATTCTCGACGAGAATCACCGCAAAGCTGCCCAGATAGCGCGGCTGCAGCGAGAATTCGACTTCGCTCACCGGCTCGACCACCCGAACATCGTCAAGGTGTATGAGTGCGGGCCGGGTTGGCTGGCAATGGAACTGGTCGACGGTGGCACGGTGGGCAAGCTGCAGACTCGGGCCGACCGGCTGACCGCGCTGGTCCAGATCGCCGGTGCGCTGGACTATGCCCATCAGCGCGGCATCGTGCATTGCGACGTCAAGCCATCCAATATCCTTGTGTCGCTGCCATTTTCGATGCGCGGCGCAGTGTTGATCGACTTCGGCGTCGCACACGCGGTAGCCGAGGAGGTGGGCCGCAGACCCGCGCACATCGAGGCGTCGCTGCCGTACTCGGCACCCGAGCTGCTGCACGGGCGCGCGCCGTCGGCAGCCACCGACGAGTACGCACTGGCGTGCACGGCATTCGAATTGATCACGGGCTCGCCACCGTTCACCGCAACCACGTCGATGGGGCTGGTGGACCAGCACCTCAACGCCCCGCCACCGAGGCTCTCCCGCAAGATCGATTGGCTGCCGCATGCGTTCGACTCGATCATGGCCAAGGCCTTGGCGAAAAGCCCTGACACCAGATACGAAACGTGCTCGGAGTTCGTCTCGCTGATTGCCAGGGCGTTGCAGTAACTCACGCCAAATCATTACGTAACCTAACTTTTACGGCCTCCGAGTTTCGGGTCCGTTGCCCCGCACCTAACGTCAGGCCAATGGGATCCGCTATCGAGTACGACACGTCTGCGCTCGCCCACGAGGATGAGGGTTACCACAAGGGCCTCAAGCCACGACAGCTGCAGATGATCGCTATCGGTGGCGCGATCGGCACCGGCCTGTTCATGGGAGCCGGTGGCCGGCTGCACACCGCGGGGCCGGGCTTGTTCATCATCTACGCGGTGTGCGGTCTGTTCGTCTTCTTCATCCTGCGTGCATTGGGTGAGCTTGTGCTGCACCGCCCTTCGTCCGGATCGTTCGTCTCCTATGCGCGCGAATTCCTCGGCGAGAAGGCCGCCTACGTGGCCGGCTGGATGTACTCCTTCAACTGGGCGTGCACGTCGATCGTCGATGTCACCGCCGTCGCGCTTTACATGCACTACTGGGGCGCGTTCAAGGCGGTCCCGCAGTGGACCATCGCATTGATCGCACTGGTGATCGTACTGACCGTCAACATGATCTCGGTGAAATTGTTTGGCGAGATGGAGTTTTGGGCTGCCCTGATCAAGGTTGTCGCGCTGGTGACGTTCCTTGTCATCGGGATCGTGTTCATCGCGGGCCGGTTCACTATCGAGGGGCAGAGCACGGGCTTCTCCGTCATCGCCGACAACGGGGGCATCCTGCCGGCCGGTGTGCTGCAGCTGGTGATCATCACCTCGGGCGTGATTTTCGCTTACGCCGCAGTGGAATTGGTGGGCACTGCGGCCGGTGAAACCGAGAACCCTGCCGAGGTGATGCCACGGGCCATCAACTCCGTGGTGTTCCGCATCGCCGTGTTCTACGTCGGGTCGCTGGTGTTGCTGGCACTGCTGCTGCCGTACTCCAGCTACAAACAGGGCACCAGTCCGTTCGTCACGTTCTTCTCCTCGATCGGCGTTCCTGCCGCAGGCGACGTCATGAACTTTGTTGTGCTGACCGCAGCGCTGTCGAGCCTCAACGCCGGGCTGTACTCCACCGGCCGCATCCTGCGGTCGATGGCGATGAATGGCAGCGCACCGGCGTTCACCGCGAAGATGACGAAACACGGTGTGCCGTTTGCGGGTATCGCACTGACGGCCTGCTTCACCGTTGCGGGCGTGTTCTTGAATCTGGTGGTCCCGGCTGAGGCGTTCAATATCGCTCTTGACCTTTCGGCGCTGGGCATCATCGCGTCGTGGGGCACGATCGTGATCTGCCAGATCCAGTTGTACCGGTGGTCCAAGCGCGGCATCGTGGCGCGGCCGGCGTTCCGGCTGTTCGGCGCCCCGTACACCAGCTACGCCACCCTGGTGTTCCTGGTCGGCGTGACCGCCCTGATGTGTTACGAGAACTACTGGAATCTGGTGGCGTTGGTGGTGCTCGTCCCTGCACTCGTCGGCGGCTGGTACGCGGTAAGGGGCCGGGTGCTTGAGATGGCCCGCGAGCGGGTCGGCTTCACCGGTAACTACCCCGTCATCGCCGAGACACCGCTGATGGATGAGTTCCTCGAAAAAGACGCCAAGGAGTAAGCGCTAGACGACGCGGACCTGATGCTCCTGGGCCGGCGCGTTCGGCTCCTGGGTCTGTGCCTCGCTGGTCTGCGCCTGCGGCTCGTTGGGCGTGGATTCCCGTTCTCCGGAGCGCTCGAGCAGCCGGACGAAGTCCGCGACCGACAGTGTCTCGCCGCGGCGCGACGGGTCGATGCTGGCGGCCAGCAGCCTGCGGGCCGACTCGTTGCCCGAACCCGCCCACTCGGCGAACGCGTTGCGCGACGTCTTGCGGCGCTGCGCGAACGCCACGTCGATCAGCTCGAACACCTGGGAGCGGAAGTCGTGGTCGGTCGGCCACGGCGGGGCTTCGTGCCGGTCGATGCGCACCAGCCCGGAGTACACCCGCGGAATCGGCCAGAACACGGTCGGCGACACCATGCCGTAGCGCCGGACGTTGCCATAGAAGCGGACCTTGACGCTTGGCACGCCGTAGTCCTTACCGCCGGGTCCCGCGGCGAGCCGCTCGGCGACCTCGGCCTGCACCATCACCATCACCGTGCGGATCGACGGCAACTCGGCGAGCAGATGCAACAGGGCAGGGACGGCGACGTTGTAGGGCAGGTTGGCCACCAATGCCGTCGGCTCCTCGGTCAGCTCGGACCGGGGCATTGTCAGGATGTCGCGGTTGAGCACGGTCAACCGGTTGATCTCGCTGTGGGAGTGCTCGGCGATGGTCTTCGGAAGCTGGCGCGCCAGCAGCGGATCGATCTCAACGGCGGTCACCCTTGAGCCCCGATCGAGCAGGGCCAGCGTCAGGGAGCCCAAGCCGGGACCGACCTCGAGGACGTGGTCATGACGATTGACCCCGGAGGCCGAAACGATGCGGCGCACGGTGTTGGCGTCGTGGACGAAGTTCTGGCCGAACGACTTACGCGGCCTGAAGTCAATCTCTTTCGCCAGATGCCGTATCTCGGTCCGCCCGAGTAGTCGAATAGTCAGCGCGCTCCAATCCTCCCGCTACACACGGGCCACGCGCCCCAACCTTGTCGCGCCCGAGTGACCTCAGCAATCGCGATCTGTTCCTCTCTTGTCGCCAGATCCGCCCTCGGAGCATACCTCAGACCGCCTTGTCGTTCCCAGGTGTTTTGGTCAAATTGAACGCCACCGTAAAAACCGTTACCCGTGTTGATGGCCCAATTACCTCCGGCTTCGCAGTGCGAAATGGCGTCCCACTGGGCTCCCTCCATGACCGGCGGCACCTCGGTTCCCGGCTTGGCGCCGACCCGAAGCACCCCGTCGCGAGCCGGAACAACGACGACATTGGCTACTGGCAACCTGCCGGTCTCCACCCCGTTCACCTCCGCGACGGCGAACGTGACGTCCTGCGTGCCTGGCGTCCCTGGGTCGTCGACCACCTGACGGCTCATGTTCAGCGTGACATCGGGGATCTGCTGGTTGTCCGGAGGCAGCGGGACGCGCTGGGTCACCTTGTCGATGCGGATCCGGGTCACGTCGATCTGCATGCCGTCGACCACCGGCGAGTACCCGGCCGGCAGAACCGTGTCGTTCTGCTCCAGCGGTACGCCAGCGGCCTCCAACAGGCCGGCGACGTTCGGTGCCGCGAGATACAGCGTCCTTGTCGCGCCGGCGTCGTTGAGCACCACGGTTTTTGCGCTGACCACTGGCAGGGACATGCCGGCCAGCGGGACGCGACTGCCACGCGAGGCCGCGGCAGGAGCCTTGTCTGTCATCTGCAGCTGGGCCAGCGCCTCTTGGACGGTCGACGCCGTGGTCCACACCTGTCGGCTGTCCTCGCCGTCCAGCGAGATCTGCAGGGGCCTGCTGCGGCGCAGCACGATGGAATCGGACTCATGCACCGCCTCGTCGGCCGCCGGGTACAGGTCGTCGCGTTCGCCGACGTCGAAGCCGTTCTCCTTGACCACGTCGATCACGCGGGACTTCATCGTGGCGACAGTCATCTGCGCCCCGTCGACGGTCAGGATGACCGTCTTATGGGCAGCGACGGCGAACCCGCCGGCAAAGGTGAGCGCGAGCAGCGTCGCACCGACCAGAAGCCGCAGCATCGGCGAGCGCGCTTCGTGGAGCTTATTCAGAGTGTTCAAAACGTGTTCTATCCCCGACTATCGGACTTGAGCGAAAAGGACCGTTTCGCCGGAAACGATGTCCCGGCCCTCCGGCGCCTGTGTTCGATCACAGCACGGTAACGAATAGGCCTAGGGGCGGCAACTCGCCAGCCCGTAGGCCTGAACGGCCGTCGTGGTACTTGCCATGGCAATGTCTTCCGCGGGCCGCTCGACGACTTCGGCGAGCGCCCGCACCGTGTAGGGCAGGCAGTACGGCTCGTTCGGGGCGCCACGATACGGGTGCGGCGTCAAAAACGGCGCATCGGTCTCGACGAGCAGCTGCTCGGGCGGGATCAGCGACGCGGCTTCGCGCAGCGCGTGCGCGTTGCGGAAGCTGACGGTGCCGGCCAGGCTCAGCAGCCAGCCGTTGGCCACGCAGGTGCTGGCCATCGCCGCGTCCGAGGAGAAGCAGTGGAAGATCACGGTGTCGGGCGCGCCCTCGGCGCGCAGCACGTCGAGGACCTCGGCGTCGGCGTCGCGGTTGTGGATCATCATCGGCTTGCCGGTGCGCTTGGCGAGGTCGATGTGCCAGGCAAAGGCCTCTCGCTGTTCGGTAGGTTCGGCGCAACCGTCCAGCTTTCCTGGCCAGTACATGTCGAGTCCGGTCTCGCCGATCGCGACGACGCGCGGGTGCTGCGCCAGCCGCTCGATGACGGACCTGGCTTCCCCGGTGAGCGCGTTGGCCCGCGTCGGGTGCAGCGCGACGGCGGCGTAGACGCGGGAGTCCCAGTCGGCGGCCTCCGTCACCCAGCGCGCGGACTCGAGGTCGTCGGCGATGGTGACGACGGCGTGCACGCCGACCGCGGCGGCGCGGTCGACGATCGCCTTGACGCTCGCGGCGTCGGTGGCCCCGCAGGCGTCGAGGTGGGTGTGCGCGTCGACCAACGGGGTCAGCGGCTCGGGGGCGGGCGGCGAGGGTCGCCGGGTGGGAGGCGGCGGGCCTTCAGCGCTCACTCGCACACAATAAGCTGAGGACAATGAGCGAGCCGTACTACATAACGACAGCCATCGCCTACCCCAACGGTGATCCGCACGTCGGACATGCCTACGAATACATCGCGACCGACGCGATCGCGCGGTTCAAGCGACTCGACGGGTTCGACGTGCGCTACCTCACCGGTACCGACGTGCACGGGCTCAAGATGGCCGAGACGGCCGCCGCCGAAGGCGTTCCCACCGCGGAATTGGCCCGGCGCAATTCGGACGTGTTCCAGCAGCTGCAGGAGAAGCTCAACATCTCCTTCGACCGGTTCATCCGCACCTCGGACACCGACCATTACGAAGCGTCCAAGGAGATCTGGCGCCGGATGAACGAGGCCGGCGACATCTACCTTGACTCCTACAAGGGCTGGTACTCGGTGCGTGACGAGCGCTTCTTCACCGAGGCCGAAACGACCCTTGGCGAGGACGGCGTTCGGGTGGCCACCGAAACCGGCGCCCCCGTGACGTGGACCGAGGAACAGACGTACTTCTTCCGGCTGTCGGATTACGCCGACAAGCTGCTGACGCACTACCAGGGGCACCCGGAGTTCATCGAGCCCGCCGTGCGGCGCAACGAGGTGGTCAGCTTCGTCTCCGGCGGGCTGCGCGACCTGTCGATCTCCCGCACCACATTCGACTGGGGCGTGCCGGTGCCCGATCATCCCGACCACGTCATGTACGTGTGGGTGGACGCGCTGACGAACTACCTGACCGGTGTCGGCTTCCCCGACACGTCGTCGGAACTGTTCAGGCGATTCTGGCCGGCCGACCTGCACATGATCGGCAAGGACATCATCCGGTTCCACACCGTGTACTGGCCGGCGTTTCTGATGTCGGCCGGAATCGAGTTGCCGCGTAAGGTCTTTGCGCACGGCTTTGTGTACAACCGCGGCGAGAAGATGAGCAAGTCGGTTGGCAACGTGATCGACCCGAATGCATTGATCGACACGTTCGGAGTGGACCAGGTGCGGTATTTCCTGCTGCGCGAGGTGCCGTTCGGGCAGGACGGCAGCTACAGCGAAGACGCCATCATCGGGCGCATCAATGCCGACCTGGCCAACGAGCTCGGCAACCTGGCGCAGCGCTCGCTGTCGATGGTCGCCAAGAACCTCGATGGAATCGTCCCTGAGCCAGCGGAATTCACCGCCGACGACAAGGCGCTGCTGGAAGCCGCCGACGGTCTGCTGGAACGCGTCCGCGACCATTACGAGGCCACCGCAATGCATCTGGCGCTCGAGGCGATCTGGTCGGTGCTCGGGGCGGCCAACAAGTACTTCTCCGCGCAGGAGCCGTGGGTGCTGCGCAAGGCCCCCACCGACGAGGCGCGCGAGCGGTTCCGCACCGTCCTGTACACGACGCTGGAGACGGTGCGGATCGCGGCGCTGCTGAGCCAACCGGTGATGCCCGCGTCAGCAGCGACGCTGCTCGACCTGCTCGGCCAGGCCGACGACCAGCGGACGTTCACGGCGATCGGCACGCGGCTGGCGCCTGGGACGGCACTGCCCGCGCCGGTCGGGGTGTTCCCTCGCTATCTGGTGGAGTGAAACCCGTTGCTCCACTTAGCGAATCGGTGACGATGCCGTCGAGTCGAGCAAGAAAGAAGTGACGTCGACGATGTCGTGAGGATCGAAACCCGCCATGTCCGCCGCGAACGCGGAGCTGGCCAGGTAGTCGGTCTCGATCCTTGCCGGGTCTGCGCCGTCCTGATAGGAGACAAGCGCGAACAGCCGGTTCTCACCGGCGTCGCGCGACGTCCAGATGCCGCGCGTCTTGACCCCGAACGATCCGAGGCTGCCGATATGGCGGGCCCAATGAAGTGCGGCGTATCTGTCGAGAGCCGCTGTGGAACGCAGTGTGTAAATCCTTAGTTGAAACACGATCTCGTGTGCCTTTCAGATCAAGAGCGTGACGCATAGCGCGGCCACCGCGAGGCCCTGCAGGACCGCCCTTGTGATGATTATCCGATCCCAATTGCGTTGCAAAACACGCACATTCGCTGGAACATCGCCAACCTCGGCCGCCGCAGTGAGTTGCCGATTGATCGGCGCGCTCACATTCCGGTACAGCGCGATCCAGGCCAGTAGCAGCCCAACGGCTATGGCGGCAGGGATGGCCTCGACCCACCGGCCGGCTATCCCGGCGACCGCAGCGCATGTGGCGGCCGCGACGATCCCAAGCGCCCCTGGTATCGGCATTCGCCGGTCACCGTAACGATGCACGTTTCCCATCACGGTCGTTAGCGTGCGGTCGTCGACGCGGGCAAGCGCGGGGCGCTGCACCAGCGCGCAGAACACATCGGTGCCGTAGACGACGCTGGTACTCAAGACCGCGATCAGCGCCGCTACCCGGACGGCGTCGATCACGCTTCGCCTCCGGTGCCTGCCCCGCCAAGCGCACCCAGCTGCTGAAGCAGCTGCAGGGTATTCAGTTCGTCCCAGTGTTCAACGAACATCCCGTCCTTTACGCGCCAGATGTCGATCGATCGCATCTCGACCCTTCGGCCGGTGGCCCCAATCCCCATCAACTCACCCGCGTGGGTTCCCCGGTAGACGAAGCGGCCGACCACCCGGTCGCCGGAGATCACCAGGTCCTCCATGGTGACCGTCAGATCGGGTAGTGCGTGGAAGAACCCGGTCCAGAACTGACGGTTGGCCTCGCGTCCGTCGGGGACGAACGCGTTGTGATTCCGGTAATCGGGCGCCACAAATCGATCCACCAGATCGGGGTTGTGCTCGTTGAGCATCGCCACGTAGGTGTTGGCGAGGCTGTGTGCGGAGGCAGTCATGTCGAACTCCAATCGACTCGAAGGTGTGTTAGCAACGCTAACCCCCGGCCGAACCCGTGTCAATATCGTTGCTACTAACGCTAGCGATGCTAGAATCGGATATGACCATCTTGGAGCGTCGCGAACGAGACCGCGCGGCCCGTCGCCAACTCATCGTGATCACCGCACGTCGGATTGCCGAGGCCGAGGGATGGGATGCGGTCACCACACGTCGGTTGTCCGCCGAAATCGAGTACAGCCAGCCGGTCCTCTACAAGCACTTTTCCAACATGGAAGCGATCGCCCATAGCGTCGCTGTCGACGGATTCCGAGAACTCGCCGAGTCACTGTCCAACGCAAGGGGCGATGCCGCCGAGCCCGAGCACGCACTTCGACGGATTGCGCACGCGTACATCGACTTTGCCCTCACGAATCCGGCCGTTTATGACGCAATGTTCACCCGCGCCACCACGCTGCACTTCGCGGCCTCCGACACGGCGCCCGAACTGTCGGCGGCCTTCGTCGCGTTACGGGACGCGGTCACGGCGGTCGCAGCCACTGCGGACGCGGACACCGCCACCGAAACCCTGTGGGCCGCGCTGCACGGCTTGGCCACTCTTGGCCGAAGCGGGCGACTTCGTGGCGGACACGATTCCGAACGGGTCAACCTTCTCGTCGCGCAGTTTGTCGCCGCGCCTTGACCGGATGCGCGCCGCTTCTCGGTCCGAACGACGCACCAGCTCCTAGCGCAATGTCGGCGGTACCACCACGACACATTGGAGTAACGCCTCCCTACTTCTCTTGACGACGAGAGGTAGCGAGAGGAGACGGTATGACCGACATGTTCCATCTGGGATGGTTCCTGAACTTCGTCGCCGACGAGTGGAACGGGAACTGGGGCGACGGTGGGCGTGACTTCACCGGGGACTTCTACGTCGAAATGGCCAAAGATCTGGAGCGCGCCAAGTTCGACTACGTCCTGATCGAGGACAAGCTGATGGTGTCGACCGCCTACGGCGGCACGATGGAGCACGACCTCAAGCACGGGGTGAACCCCAAACACGACCCGGTTCCGCTCGCGGTGCTGATGGCCAACGCCACCGCCCGGCTCGGCGTCGTCCCGACAATGTCGACCAGCTTCTACCCGCCGTTCCTGCTGGCCCGCCTCTGCAGCACCATCGACCACATCGCTCGCGGACGTTTCGGCTGGAACGTCGTCACCTCCGGCGAGGACCGTTCAGCGCAGAACTTCGGACTCGACAAGCTCTACGAACACGACGAGCGCTACGTGCGAGCCAGCGAGTACCTGGAACTGGTCAGCAAGCTGTGGGAGTCGTGGGAGCCCGACGCCATCGAGCGCGACTACATGACGGGGACGTACGCCAACTACAAGAAGGTCCACACGATCGACTTCGAGGGCAAGTACTTCAAGTCCCGCGGCCCGCTGAACACCGCGCCGTCGCCGCAGTACCGCCCGACCATCGCCCAGGCAGGCGCGTCGCCGCCGGGACGCGAACTGGCTGCCCAGCACGCCGACACGATCGTCGCACCCGCCAACGGCGTCGAGGCGATGAAGGCCTACCGCGATGACATCCATGCCAGGATGAAGGCCAACGGTCGCGATCCCGCGC
The DNA here is from genome assembly GCA_025965975.1 of Mycobacterium sp. Classification (GTDB taxonomy): domain Bacteria; phylum Actinomycetota; class Actinomycetes; order Mycobacteriales; family Mycobacteriaceae; genus Mycobacterium. The sequence goes on from JAOPVX010000086.1 coordinate 20,697, forward strand.
ACTGCAAGCTGCTCTACCTCGTCACCCCGATCGTCGCCGACACCCACGACGAGGCGTTGGCCAAGCAGGAGCGGTGGTTCACCGAGCCGCTCTACATCGAATACATGCTGGCCGAGATCTCCTCCATCACCGAGATCGACTTCGCCCAGTTCGATCTCGACGAGCCGATGCCCGAGGACGTGACGACGAACGGCGAGCGCGGCGCCCTTGAGAGCTTCCTTGCCCGCGGCAAGGGCAAGACGCTGCGCGAGATCGTCACCGGTTCCGGCCTGTCCGGCAACGTCCCATTCGTCGGCACACCCGCCGAGGTCGCCGATGAGATGGGGGCGGTGATGGACCAGGTCGGTGGCGACGGCTACCTGATCACCAGTCCGGTCATGCGGCTGAACCGCCGCTACGTCACCGAGATCACCGATGGCCTTGTGCCCGAGTTGCAGAAGCGCGGTCTCGTCCGCTCCGAGTACACCACCACGATGCTGCGCGACCACCTGCGTGAATTCTGATCGCCACGCAGGAGAGGAGATTTGATGGCGGACAAGCGATTCCACCTGGGCTGGTTCATGAACTTCACGGCCAACGAGTGGAATACGCCGTTCGGCAACGACGGCGTGCCCTGGAACGGCAAGTTTCACATCGAGATGGCCCAGGCGATGGAGAAGGCGTGCTTCGACTACATCATGATCGAGGACACGCTGATGGTGTCGGAGGCATACGGCGGCACCTCCGAGGTGTATCTGAAGTACGCCACAATGGCGCCCAAGCACGACCCGGCGCCGCTCGCCGCGATCATGGCCGCGGCCACTTCCAGGATGGGCATCGTCGCCACGATGTCGACGACGTTCTATCCACCATTTCTGCTGGCCCGGCTCTGCTCCACCCTCGACAGCATCGCCGAGGGCCGCTTCGGTTGGAACATCGTCACCTCCGGTGAGGACGGCTCGGCGCAGAACTTCGGAATGGACAAGCTCACCGAGCACGACCTGCGCTATGACATCGCCGACGAATACCTCGACCTGGTGTGCCAGCTCTGGGAGTCCTGGGAGCCCGACGCGGTGATCCGCGACCGCGAGACCAACACCTACGCCGATTTCAAGAAGGTTCACGCAATCCACTTCGCGGGCAAGTACTTCAAGTCTCGCGGACCGCTCAACACGGTGCGCTCACCGCAGGGCCGCCCGAGCTTCATCCAAGCCGGGGGTTCACCCAAGGGCCGCCAATTCGCGTCGAAGTACGCCGACTCCATCATCGCCGTCGCCAACGGAGTGGAGGGCATGAAGGCCTACCGCGACGACGTCCGTGCCAGGGCAGCGGCTCAGGGCCGCAACCCCGACGACATCAAGGTGCTGTTCGTGGTGAGCCCCACACTTGGCGCCACCGAGGAGGAGGCGTCCGCGCGTAAGCGGAATTTCGTGCAGAGCGACCAGTTCTTCGAACAGTCGCTTGCCAGCATCTCGTCGGTCACCGACATCGACTTCTCGCAGTTCGACCTCGATGAGCCGTTGCCGCCGCTTGAGACCAACGGCGAACGCGGATCGCTCGACAAGTTCGCCCAGTGGGGTAGCGGAAAGACGCTGCGCCAGTTGGTTATCGACGCGGGCGGGACATCCGATTCAATCGAACTGGTGGGTACCCCCGATCAGGTCGCGGACAAGATGGGCGAGACCATGGAACAGGTCGGCGGCGACGGCTTCCTGATCAGCAGGAAGAAGGTCAGTACACACTACATCACCGAGATCTGCGAGGGCCTCATTCCTGCACTGCAGCGCAAGGGATTGGCCCGCACGGAATACCAGCACGCACACCTGCGAGACACCCTGCGCGAGTTCTGAACATGCCGGTGATCGGTTTCCGCCGGCGCGCGGGCCGCTTCGGCGACCCTGTGGGTGTGGCGGTCGCCGCGTTGCGCTGCGGCCGGATGGTGATCGTCGTCGACGCCGAAAACCCGGACGACGACGGCGATCTCATGCTCGCCGCTGCGTACGCAACGCCGGAGCGGGTGGCGTTCATGGTGCGGCACACCAGCGGCATCCTGTGCGTGCCCATGCCCGCAGCCGACCTCGATCGGCTGGCGCTGCCGCCGATGGTCGCGGTCAACGAGGATCCCCGTGGCACCGGATACGCGGTGTCGGTGAATGCCCGCACGGGAATCACGACCGGAATCTCGGCGGCCGACCGGGCCAGGACGATCTCGCTGCTCGCCCACCCCGACACCAAGCCGGGTGATCTGAGCCGGCCAGGACACGTGTTCCCGCTGCGGGCCGTTGACGGCGGCGTGTTGCGCCGCGCCGGGCACACCGAGGCGGCCGTCGACCTGGCGCAGATGGCAGGACTTCCGCCCGTCGCCGTGATGGGCGAAGTCCTCGACGACGACGGGACCGTCGCACGCGGGGCGCGGTTGCGCGCCTTTGCCGCCAAGCATGGGCTGCCCATCGTGACGATGTCGGAGTTGATCTCCTACCGACATCGCACCGAGCGCCTTGTGGAGTTCAAGGCCCGCAGCCGGCTGCCAACCGAACACGGCGAGTTCCAGGCGCACGGCTTCCACTCGCTGCTCGACGGACGCGAGCACATCGCGCTGGTGATGGGCGACCTTGCCGGACAAGCCCTTTCGCCGACGCTGGTGCGGGTGCATTCGGAGTGCCTGACCGGCAACGTCTTTGAATCCGCCGGCTGTGACTGCGGCCCTGAATTGGAGTGTGCCCTACAGATGATCGCTGCCGAGGGTCGCGGCGTCGTGGTCTACCTTCGCGGACACGAGGGCAGGCACGCGTATCACCTCGAGGATGCTGTCGCAGACGCACGTGACTACGGCCTCGGCGCCCAGATCCTTGCCGACCTCGGGGTGCGGCGCATGCGGCTGCTCACGAACCATCCGGTCAAGCGGATCGGGCTTGTCGCCTACGGTCTCGAGGTCGCCGACATCGTGGCGCTGCCGATCGGACCCGTCCAACACAACCTCGCGTCGATGCCCAGTTGATGCACGCCGAGGCGCGCTGGTTCCTGCCACTGATGGCGGCCAGCGGCGTGACGATGAGCCTCACAGCTCCGTTGGAAGTGCTGTTCGTCCGCGAGTTCTGGCACAGCAGCACCTATATCGCCGTATTCATGCTTAGCGCGGCGGCGGGGGTGATCGTCATCGACGTATTCGGCACCAGATTCGTTCCCAGACTCGATGCCCGCGTTGCACTCGTCGCGGGACTGTGTCTGTTCGGGGTGGCGTGCATCGGCATGGGCGTGACTCCCGGCGGCATACCGCTGATGGCATCGCGGGTGCTGCAGGGCTTCGGTGGCGGGATGGTGCTGGGCGCCGGACTCCAGGCCGCGGTGCGCGTCGATGCGACCGCCGGCGATCTCACCCGGTCCCTTGGGCGGTTCAACGCCGCCTTCCTGTTCGGCGGCGCCGTCGGCTCGCCAGGTGGCCTGCTGGTCGCGGGCATCATCGACGGGCGCGCCGGCTACCAGGTCGCGTTCGTCGTCACGGGGGCGCTCGCAGTGGTTGTCGCCGCCACGCTCGCCGCCGCACTACCCAGCCTGGCAGCGCCGCCGGGAATGCCGCCTCCGCGGATCAGCCTGCCACGTTTCGACAGGACACCCGGCAGCGGCGCCGCGCTCGTGCTGGCCATGAGCGGGGACTTTCTGCGCGGCGGCGTGTTGTTCACCGCACTGCCCCTCGCCGGCGCCGCGCGGGAGTACTCGACGATCACGATCACCATGGCCATTGCGCTGATGTCCGGCGTGGAAATCGTCGTCCTTTCGCTGGCATACCGGTTCATCCGGCACACCGGGGTCGTCGCGGTGCTCATCGCATCGTTCGCACTGGGGATGCTGTGCGCGACGCTGCTCGCCCTGATTCCCAGCGCGACAACCTATCTGGTGGCGTCCGCGTTATTCGGCGTCAGCCTGGCCGGTGCGACCGCCAGCCTGCCGGTGATGGTCGTGGCTCAGGTTGGTGAGTCCTCAGCGGGTCTTGCGAAGTTCCGGATTTCGGCAGGGGTCGGGCTGCTGGCAGGGTCGGTCGGCTGCGCGGTGCTCGAAGCACAGATCGGGATAGCTGCGCTGTTCGCCCTCATCGCGATCGTCCTGCTTGGCAGCGCACAGCTGGCGCACATCGTTGGGCGGCGGATGGCAGCAACGTAACTCGGGCGAAATCAGCGACGCCCGGGTTTGTTAACAATCGACTGCTCCAATGAACACTGTGTCAAAACGCGAACCAGCACCGTATTCAGCATGCCGAGCGAGGCTGCGGCCCACCGGGCAGGAACGTCCGGAAGTGCTCTACCAACGCCAGCGGCAGAGCCCGGACCGGCTGAACAACTCGGCGCGGCGCACCTACGACCTGCTGCGATCAACCCTTGTCACCACCGGCCGCAGCATGCTCCTCGTGGAACGAGAGCTCACCGACGCGCTGTCGGCGAGCCGCAACACGGTCAGGGCCGTTCTGCAGCAGCTCGCCCGCGAGGGACTGGTCACCCGCGAGCCCAAGAACGGAACCAGGGCCACGGGTTCGGTGCTGCTGCCCATCGACGAGCTCACCCCCATCGAGTCCCGCATTCTCGAATGCCGGTTGCTCGGCTGCCCGCCGCTGGTGCGCGACCGCCTGCGCCTCCCGGCCGGATGGACCGTGCTGATGATCGAGAGCCTGATGCTCGAAGACGACCTGCCGCTGGGCCTATCGGTCAACTACATAGCTCTCGGCGAGGAGCAGTCGCCAGACTTCGACATCGACGAGGGGGACGTGATCCACATCCTCGAGCGGCAACTCGGGATCCGCATCGGAGGCAGCCAAACCACCGTCGGCGCGGTCGCCGCAGACGAACAGACCGCCGAACTCGTCGGTGTCGAGGTCGGCGCTCCGCTGATCTGGCTCGAGGACGTCATCGAGGACGAGGACGGCCAGCCGCGAGCGCTATCTCAGCTCCGGCTGCGCGGCGATCGAGTCGCCTTCTCCGCCAACGCCTATCGCTCGGCCTGAGTTGCCGAGCACCGTTGCGGCGAGCGCGGCAAGCCCGAACAGTGCCGACATGAGCATCGCGGGCTGGGCCCCGAGCAGGCTCGACGTCACACCAAGGACCACCATGCCCGTCGGCAGCGCCACCCCGATCGTGGTGCTCAGCAGCCCAAGCGCCGCCGCACGCTCGTGGGGGGCGACGGCAGCGACCGGAAGCGTCGCCTGGGTGGAGCCGAAGAGGGCCTGGCCGATCCCCGCAACGCCCAAGGTCAGCAAGGCGACGGTCAGCACCGGGGTGTAGGCGAGTATCGCGAGGCAGCACAGGCACAGCGCCACCCCGAATGTGTACGCGTTGAGTGGGCGCCGCACCGGCCGGACGACCAGCACCGCGGTGATCACCAGCTGCACGATGCCTGCCGTCGCCCCGATCACGCCCGCCATCACTGCGCCTGCATTGAGGTGTTTGGCAATGACGGGGACAAGCGGCAGGAACGCGAAGTAGCAGAGGTTGCAGATTAAGGTCACCACCAAGATCAAGGCCAGCGCCCGCGAGCGCCGCAGCAGCCGCCAGTCGGTCATGCCCGCGGCGCTCGGTGCTGCACTTGGTGGTTCTGCCTGCAGCCTGCGCGTCGAAATCCACAGCAATGGCGCCGAAAAGGTGAGCAGCACCGCAGGAACGGCGAACGCGACGCCGAGGCCGAACGCGGCGATCGTCAGTCCGCCGACCAACGGGCCCAACATCATTGCGCTCGCCATCCCGGTGAGTTCGGTGTTGAGCACCCGGGTCGAGCGCTGGGGCCCGCCGATCCGGAACAGAAGCTCGCGCTGTGCGGTCATGTTGACCATTCCGCCGAACCCGTACGCGAGTTCAAACGGGTAGACCATCCACATCTGGACGGCACCCGTGCCGACGAGCACGGTCATCAGCACCGAAATCGGCAGCAACACCAGCTCGGTGAGGAAGACCAGCTTCCGCGGCGCAAAGTTTGCGCGCGAGGAGACATAGCTGCCGAGCAGCATCGGCGCGAACATTGCGACGCCGACGAACTGGTTGGCGATCGGCGGGCCGCCGAGATGGGTGACCAGATACGTGCCGAGGAACAGGCCATCCCATCGCGTCAGATGCCAAAGCCACGAGCTGACGAGCAGCATCGGCAGCCAGCGCTGCTTCAGAGTGCGACTCTCGGATCAGCGATCGACTGCATGACGTCGACGGCGATGTTGGTCAGCACGTAGAGCAGGCCGACGGCGAGCGTCACCCCGGCAATCGCGTTGAAGTCGGCCTTGTCGATTGCCCTTGAGATGTACAGTCCGATACCAGGGCGGGCGAAGATCAACTCGACGAGAATGCAGTTGCCGACCATCACCGCGAGCTGCAGCCCCATCAGCGCGAACACCGGGCCGACGGAGTTGCGCAGGGTGTGCATGATCAGGACCCGCTTCTCGCCCAATCCTATTGCGCGGGCGGTCCGCGTGTGGTCGGCGCGCAGCGTTGTCTCCAGGCTGCTGCGCAATACCCGACCCACTGCCGCCGCCGGTGTCAATGCCAGGCAAAAAGCAGGCAGCACAAGGTGATACAGGTCATCGAAGAACACTTCGGGCCGTCCCGCCAGCAAGCTGTCGATAAGCAGGAAGTGCGTCGGACCCATCGGAGCATCCACGTAGGACGTTTGATCGGTTATCGGAAGGATGTTCAGGAACCGGTAGAACAGGAGCATGCCGAGAAGGCAGGCCAAGAACACGGGCACCGATGCGCCGGACACCATGACCACGCGCAGCACTCCCGAACCGCGCCAGCCCTGCGCCGTCGCCAAGCCGAGCAAGAAGCCGATGAGCGCCGTGAGGATCAGCGCCACGAACAGCAGTTCCAGTGTGACCGGCAGGAACTGCGCGAGATCAGAGATAACAGGCGTGCGGGTGACACTCGACTGGCCGAGATCCCCCCTCACCGCATGCGTCAGGTACTGCCAGAACTGCACCGGCAACGGCTGATCGAGGCCGAGCTGGTGCCGGGCGGCCTCGTACACCTCTGGCGAGGCCTTCGCGCCGACCAGCGCGGCGACGGGGTCGACGGGCGCCACCTTCTGCAGCGTGAACACCGCGAGGACGAGAACGATCAGGACGGGGATCGCGCCAAGCAGGCGCCGCGGCAGGACGGTCAGCATCAGCGGTCGCGGATCCGGTCACGGATCGCGTCGCCTGCGAAGTTGGCGACGACCGCGATGACTGCCACGGCGATGGCAGGCATGATCGGAATCCACCATGCGCTGAAGATGTAGGTGACGCCCTGCGCGCTCATCGAGCCGAGTTCGGGAGCGGGCTGCGGTGCCCCTAGGCCGAGAAACGACAGGCCTGCCACCATCAGCACCAGTGCGGCGACGTCAAGGCTCGCGGTCACAATCGTGACGGGCACCGCGCCTGGCAGTAGGTGGCGATGCATCAGCCGCCACCAACCCGCGCCGCCCACCCTGGCGGCTTCCATATGCGGCGAGGCCCGCAGCCTTCGCACCTCCGCGCGCACGATGCGCGTATACAGCGGCCACCACACGATCGCCACGCCGATCAGCGTGTGGATGTAGGACCGGCCGAGCGCGGCGACCACCGCCAGCGCAAGTATCGGCCCAGGAAGGGCGAGGAAGGCGTCGGTCACGCGCATGAGGACGGCGTCGAACCAGCCGCCGCACGCCCCGGCGATGAGCCCGATGAGCCCACCGAAGACAACCCCGAACGCCACCACGGCCAGTGCGCCGAACCAACTGGTCTGCACGCCGGCCAGCACCCGGCTGAGGATGTCACGCCCGACGGTGTCGGTGCCGAGCAGGTTGACCGCATTCGGTGCGGTCATCGGCTGGCCCGCTGCGGCCAGCGGATCATACGGTGCGATCTGCCTTGCGAAGATCGCGACGAAGAACACCGCGGCCAACGCACCGAACGAGACGTAGCTTGGCACCGATGTGCCCTGGAAGTACTGCCGGACCGAAAACCCAATGCGGCTCCGGTAGTGCACCAGTGGTGCGGGTACGTAATATTCCGCGACCGCCATTGACGCCTCCTCCTATGTGTCGGCTGCTAGAACTCGCGCAGCGTCTGCCGCAACGTCGACTGCGTGTATTCGGTCCGGGTAAGGCCAAGCCGCTGCAACTCGGGCACCAACCCGTCGGTGATGGACGAGATGTAGTTGCGGTTCAAGTCCCAGCCCGGCTTCATGATCAGGAAGCCGTCACCACCGATCTCCTCCATGGCTTCGCCCATCTTTCTGGCGACCCGCTCTGGCGTACCGATGAACTCGACGCCGGTGGTGGCCCAGTCAATCGCGAGCTGGCGCAACGTCTTTGGTCCATGGCTGCCGTCGCCGCGCTTGAAGTGCTCGAGCGAGCCCCGCTCCCCGTTGGTGGTCAGCCCCTCCGGCAGCGGCTCGTCCCAGTCGAACTGCTTGAAATCGATCTCGGTGTTGGACGAGATCCCGGCCAGCGACTTTTCGATGTAGCTGTCCGTCGAGACGAGCCGGTCGACCTCCGCCCGCGCTTCGGCCTCGGTGGGCGCAACCGTCGGCGAGACACAGAACATGAGCTTGATGTCGTCCGGGTTTCGTCCCGCCGCCGCGGCGCGGGCCCGGATGTCGTCGCGGTAGGACTTCATGCCTTCGATACCCGTACCGACGGCGACGATCGCGTCGGCGGCACGCGCCGCGAAGGCCCGGCCCCGCGGGGAAGCCCCTGCCTGCAGGATCGTCGGCTTCTGCTGCGGGGACGGCACCGTGTTGAGCGGTCCCCGTGACTTGAAGTACTTGCCGACGAAGTCGGTCGTACGCACCTTCTTGTAGTCGGCGTAGGTGTGGGTCTCGCGGTCCATCACGACCGCGTCGGCATCCCACGAATCCCAGAGCTGGCAGACGACGTCGTAGTACTCGTCGGCGACGTTGTAGCGCTCGTCGTGCTCGGGGAGCGCGTCAAGACCGAAATTCTGCGCGGCCCGGTCCTCGGCCGACGACACGATGTTCCAGCCGAACCGGCCCTCGGCGATCGAATCCACCGTCGAGGCCAGCCTGGCCAGCAGGTACGGCGGGTAAAACGACGTCGACATCGTCGCCACCACACCCAAGCTCGACGTGTTCGCCGCGATCAACACCGCCAACGGAATCGGGTCGTGCTTCGGTGCGAACACCGAGTTCTTCAGCGAGCCCTCCATCGTGCCGCCGTAGGAGTCGGCCACCATCACCGTGTCCTCGATCATGATGTAGTCAAAGCAGGCCCGTTCCATACTTTTGGCCATGTCGACGTAGAACCGCCCGTTGGGCCAGTTCGCCACGTCCGGTGAGGCCCACGGTGTATCCCACTCCGGGGGAATGAAATTCATGAACCAGCCAAGGTGGAACTTCTTCGTCATGTCCATCCCCTCATCAAACTCCCGGGCTATGTCTCGTCGGATTCGCGGTCGTAGCAACGGCATTACGCCACTTGGCCTGCCGACGGGTCGTCGGCCGCTAGCAGCAGGCAGGACGCCAGGTGCCGGGTCGTGCCGTCGGTGGAGACGAGCGTCGGAACCTCGCTGGTGCATCGGTCCACCCGTTCTGCACACCGCGGGTGAAACCCGCAACCCGAAGGGATCGCCAGCGGGCTGGCCGGCTCGCCTGGCAGCCGCACCGGCTCGGTTCCCGGAGTCGGAACCGCTGCGAGAAGCGCCTTCGTATAAGGGTGCTGCGGGTTGGTGATGAGTTCCTCGGTCGGCGCCAGCTCGACGATCTGGCCGAGGTACATCACCGCGATCCGATCGGAGATGAACCGCGCGGCGGCCAGGTCGTGGGTGACGAACATGACGGCCATCCCGAGCTCGCGGCGCAGTTCCTGCAGCAGGTTCAACACCGACGCCGCCAGCGACGCGTCGAGTGCCGACGTCGGTTCGTCGCACAACAGCAGGCGCGGCGGCACGATGATCGCGCGGGCAAGTGCGACGCGCTGACGCTGACCACCGGACAGGCCCGTTGCCTTGACACCAGCGACATCGGGCGGCAGACCGACTTGGCGAAGCGCTTGATCGACGCGGTTGCGACGCTCGGACCGGCCTGTCGACTTCAGCAGCCGCTCGCCGACGATCTCGCCCACCGTCATCCACGGCGTCAGCGATGCGCCCGCATCCTGGAACACCATCTGCGGTCGTGAACCGATGTAGTTGACACTGCCGCCGTCGGGCTGCATCAGCCCGGCCACCACGCGCAGCAGGGTCGACTTGCCCGAACCGGATTCGCCGACAACGGCGATCGACTCCCCTGGGCCGACGTCGAGGATGACGTGGCGCAGTGCGTGCAACATGTCACGCTTGGCCCAGCCACGCCGCACCGGGAACCGTTTATCAATCCCGTTGATCTGCAACGCTGGTCGGCTTTCGTCCACTTCGATCATCGGCCGGAACAGCGGGGTGTCCGTGCGACCTGCTGCGTTGACGGTCGCGTTTTCGACGATGCAGGCCGACAGGCCGGAGTGGGTCGCCGCGGGGACCGGTTCGGGCAGTGCCTCTGAACACGGGGCGACCGCCGCGGCGCAGCGGGGCGAGAACGCGCATCCCTTCGGGTGCCCTCGCGGGTCGGGCGGCTGACCCGGCAGGGCGTGAATCGCGCGGCCAAGCGGTAGGTCCAGGTCCAGCCGCGAGTTCAGTAACCCGACCGTGTAGGGATGCGACGGCGCCCGCAGCACCTCGTCCATCGAGCCCAGCTCGGCCACCCTGCCGCCGTACATCACCGCGACGCGGTCGGCGATCTGGGACGCCACGCCGATGTCGTGAGTGACGACGATGAACGATGTCCCCAGCTCGTTGCACAAGTCGCGCAGCAGGCCAAGCACCTGCGCCTGCACGGTGACGTCGAGGGCCGTGGTGGGTTCGTCGGCGATGACCAGGTCCGGCTTGCCCGCAACCGCCATCGCGATCATCGCCCGTTGCCGCAATCCGCCCGATAGTTCATGCGGGAAGGCCTTCATGCGCCGGACGGGGTCGGGTACCCCGACGATTTCGAGCAGGCGCCGGGCCTCTTCGGAGCCTCCCGCCGCCTCGATCACCTGCTTGCCGACCCGCATGGTCGGGTCCAGCGACGTCATCGGATCCTGAAACACCGCGCCCAAATGGGTCTTTCGCACCCGGCGCCGCTCTTCCGCGGTGGCCGCGACCATGTCGATGCCGCAGACCTCGGCCCTACCGCTGACCACAGGCGCGGGGTCCGCTGCGAGCAGGCCGAGCAGCGCAAGGCCCATCACACTCTTGCCTGAGCCTGACTCCCCCACCAGCGCGAGCACCTCGCCCGGCTGGACGTCCATGCTGACGCCCCGCAGCGCCTGCAACGGGACTCCGCGGCGCTCGAAGGTGACGTGCAGATCGTGCACCCGCGCGCGGGGGGTCGTCTCATCCGGACCGGTTGGCAGGCCAAGGTGCACGATGTCGTTCGCGATGATGCTCATGGATGAACCCTCGGTTCCGGTGTGGGGCTGCCACAGCGGTGTGGGATAACCAAAGCAAAACGGCTGTGCGTGACGGCGCCACTGCGGCTTCGTGTCAACGAGATTGCGCCGAGTAGTGACGGTCGCCGCGCCGAGTGTGAAACCTCTGCGAGATTTCGTCGGACCTCTCGCAGTGGCTTCACGTTCGGCGATTCCCATGGCGCAATCTAAGGTTTACCGCTCGGCCGGGCCGACGAAATTTACCCCTCGTTAACTGCAGGCATGACTGTCGTCGTGGTAGGAAATCCCAAGCCGATGTCGCGGACCAGGGCCGCGGCCGAGTTGGTCGCCGAGAAGCTGACCGGCGTTGCGCCTCAACACGTTATCGACGTCGTCGACCTCGGCGCCGGCCTGCTCGGGTGGGGCGACCCGAAGGTTGCCGAGGCGAAGGCGATCGTGAAGGCGGCCGACTCGCTTGTGGTGGCCTCTCCGACGTTCAAGGCCACCTATACCGGCCTGCTTAAGCTGTTCCTCGACCAGTTCGGGGCCGGTGAGCTCGGCCAGATCACGACCTTTGCGCTGATGCTCGGCGGCTCGTACAGCCATGCGCTCGCACCCGAGTTGTCCCTGCGCCCAGTCCTTGTCGAGATCGGTGCCAGCTGCCCGGCGCCGAGCCTGTATCTGCTCGACACCGAGTACGAGACGTCTGAGGATCTGGAGAAGTGGCTCGCGGTCGCTCGCCGGTTCGTCCCCGCGGTGTCGTCATGATCGCCGCGGTCGACGACCAGTTCGACCAGGCCCTATTGCGTCAGGCCTTCGGTTGTTTCCCCAGCGGCGTAACGGCTTTCTGCGGTCTCCTTGACGGCGTCGCCGAGGGCATGGCGGCAAGCTCCTTCACCTCGGTCTCGCTTGACCCGCCGCTGGTGTCGGTATGTGTGGCCAACACGTCGAGCACCTGGCCGAAACTGGCGCGCCTCGACCGTCTCGGCCTTTCTGTGCTGGCCGGTGACCACGCACCCATTGCGCGTGCGCTCGCATCCAAGACCGGTGACCGGTTCAGCGGCGTCGACTGGATGGCGACCGACAGCGGCGCCGTGTTCGTGCACGGCGCGACGCTGTGGCTGGAGTGCGCACCTTTTAAGCGCGTCGAGGCCGGCGACCACGAGATCGTCGTGCTGCAGATCGTCTCACTGGCGATGTATCCCGACGTCGCACCGATGGTCTTTCACCGCAGCGACTTTCGCGCGCTCGCGGCTACCGGCTAGCCCCGCTTGAGGGATTGCGGCCAGAAGATCGCCGGATAGAACGAGTTGTCCTCGACGCCTGTCACGTAGCTGTGTGCGATCGTGGAGTTCGGCGGGATGCAGAGCGGTATCCAGATCGCCTCGTCGACGATCATCGTGCTGCACTTCTGGTAGATCTGTTCTGCCTGCGCCCAGTTCGCCTGCTGGACGGCATCGTCCATCATTTTGTCGAGCTCGGCGTTCGAATACTGGTAGAAATTCAGTGGTTTGGCGCCGGTGCGGAGCAGGATGCGAAACGTCGTGTCCAGGTGCAGCGCGTCACCGCCGAGGAAGGTCACCAGCATGTCGGGCCGCTTCTCGGGTGCCTGGTTGGGCAGGTCGAATTCCTCTGCCACCGGCATTGTCCGCACCGTGACGTCGAGCCCGAATGCCGCCAGCTGGTTCTGGATGAGCTCGGCCATCTGCCCGCGGGGCGCCCCACCGTCGGCGCTCCATGCGAGGTCGATCTTCTTCGACGGGAGTGTGGGCACTATCGCCTTGAGCGCGGCGGCGTCGACCTGGGACGGGAATGGAGCCAGTGCCGGGTTGAGGGTGAGCTCCGGCCACATCGCGTCCTGCACCTTTGCCAGCCCGCCCCATGCCGTGTCGACGATGGATTTGCGGTCCAAGGCGGTGAGCATGGCCGTCCGCAGGGCCTTGTTCGCGAAGATGCCTGACGTCGGGTTCAGCCAGATCGCCTCCCCGACGCCTCCGTAGGAGTTGACGACGCCAAACTGCGAGTTCTTCTGGTAGGCCAGCACGTCGGGGATCGCGAAACCCTTTGTCACCATGTCGAATGCGCCGGAGTCCAGCTGCAGCTTCTGGGTCGCGACGCTCGGCGTGATGTCGATGCGAATCGATTTGAACGCGGGCTTCTCACCCCAGTAATCGGGGAAGGCCTCCAGCGTGTAGTGGCTGCCGGTGACGAACTCCTTGAAGATGTAGGGTCCTGTGCCTGCGTCGTGTGTCTTGAGCCATTCCTGCGCCATATCGTCGCCGACGGTGTTCTTGGCCACCGCGGCCGGGCTGACCGCAAACGGCTGCCACGGACACGCCAGGTAGTGCAGGAACGCGTTGTTGGGCTCCTTGAGCGTGACGACGAACGTCGTCGGGTCTGGCGCCTCGGTTTTGACCACACCGGCAACCATGTAGGAGGGGCCCTGGCTGATCTTCCCGCGACGGTCGAAACTCTTGATCCACGCCGCGGCGTCGGCGATCGTTCCGTCGTGGAACTTCACGTTGGGTTGCAGCGTGAACGTGTATGTCAGTTGGTCGGGCGAGATCGTCCATGACTTCGCCAGACTCGGGATGATGGTTGCCGAGCCTGGCTGATACCGCACGAGTCCCTCGTAGGCCGATTCCATGACCTGCACGCCCTCGCCCTCGTACATGATGTCGGGATCGGGAACCTGCATGTCGGCGAGGAACGGCATGCGCAGGACGAGTGTCCCGCCGCTCCCTCCGCCGCCTGGAGCCCCGCCGCATGCGGCGATCACCGACGCCAGGCTGATACCGCCGACGGTTAGTCCGCTCGCCCGAAGGAAGGTGCGGCGGTCCCATCGCGGACCGGACGGGATGTTGGGTGGTTGTGTCGTGTCAAGCACGAATGCCTCCTACTTGGGTCATCTCTCGACCTGAGTGCACGGCATTCGCTGGCGTGCCTTTCCCGGGAGTAAATCGACGACGTGTGACGCAACTGCGTCGCATCAATGCCCCGTGTATTACGCCGGGATTTCGACGGTGATCAGAACTCCAGAAGGTTCTCGCGAAACGTGCTGTGGTTGTAGCCGTCCCTGATGAGACCGCGCTTGCGCAGCGCCGGCGCAAGGCCGTCGGCGATCTCGGCGATATTGCGCCTTGTCACGGTCGGCGACAGCAGGAAGCCGTCGCCGCCGACCTCCTCCATCGCCTCGCCCATCTTGGCGGCCACCGTGTCAGGCGAGCCGACGAAGGCCAGACCGGCATGGGTGTCGACGGTGGCGATCGCCTCGCGCAGCGTCTTGCCCCTTGCTCCTTCGATGAACGTGCGCAGCGTGCTCGTTTCGCCGTTGCCCCACACGTCGGGGACCTCCTTGTCGAGATCGAATGTGGAGAAGTCGAATTCGCCGCCCGAGGTGTAACTCAGGCCCCACAGGGCCTTTTCGACCGCGTCGTCGCTGAAGCGCGCGGCCTTCATGTCCTCCTCGCGGGCCTGCGCAACACGGTCGGTGTCGCCGAGGATCGGGTCGATGAGGAACAGGATCTTCAACGTGCTTGGGTCGCGGCCGTACTCCTTCATCCGCCGATGCATGTCGATCCGGAACGCCTTCATACCCTCGATGCTGGTGCCGTGGGCGAGCATCGACTCCGCATACTTGGCGGCCAGATCGCGCCCGGCGGGCGAGGCACCGGCCTGCACGATGACCGGACGACGCTGCGGGCCAGGAATGGTGTTGAGCGGCCCCCTGGTCCTGAAGTACTTGCCCTCGAAGTCGACGGTGTGCACCTTCGTGTGATCGGCGTAGCGCGGGGTCTGCTCGTCGACGAGGACGGCACCGTCGTCCCACGAGTCCCACAGCGCCCCAACCGCTTCCATCCACTCCTTGGCCATCGCGTAGCGCTCGCTGTGCAGCATCAGCTCGTCGTAGCCGTACTGCTGCGCCGCGCGTGATGAGCTTCCGGTGACGACGTTCAGCCCGACCCGGCCATCGGTCAGGTGGTCGAGGGTGGTCATCGTCCTGGCCGCCATGAACGGGTGGTAGAAGCTTGTCGACAGCGTGACCGCGATGCCGATGTGTTTCGTGCGCTGCGTCAGCAGCGGGATCAGCGGGACGGGATCGCACTTCGGTGCCAGCAGCCCGTACTTCAGTGTGGTCTCCATGGAGCGGCCGTAGGCGTCCTCGACCATGCTGGTGTCCTCGACCAGCAGGTAGTCGAACCGAGCGCGCTCCAGCGACGCGGCCAGGTCAACGAACAGGTCGCCCTTCATCCAATCGTGGCCGGTGTTGCCAGCCCACGGATCCAGCGCCCAGGTCTGGACGGAAAAGCCACTGCCCATGAACCAACCCAGATGAAACATGCGATCAATGTGGCCTGCCGATGTTTCCGGGTGATGAGGCCGACGATTCCGCCCGCATTACGCTGCCTGACATGAGTGATGCGCGTCACGTCCTGTCACGTCTCGACGGTCGGCGGTGTCTTGAGGGCATGACTGAACACAACGCAACCGGCTCGTCGCGCGAGCCGCTCACCACCAAGGTCGTCGTCATCGGTGGCGGATACGCCGGCACACTTGCCGCCAACCACCTGCGGATGCGTGCCGACGTCAACATCACCCTTGTCAACCCCCGGCCGAAGTTCGTCGAGCGGATCCGGCTGCACCAGCACGTCGCGGGCAACTACGACGCCACTGTCGACTACGGCACGCTGCTCGGCAAGGGCGTGTCTCTCGTGGTCGGCGACGCCACCCGTATCGACACCGCTGCCCGCAAAGTGGAGCTTGGGTCGGGCGCCCCGCTTGACTACGACTACGTGATCTATGCGGTCGGCAGCACCGCCGTGGCTCCGTCGACGGTACCCGGCGCTGCCGAATTCGCTTATCCCATAGGTGAATTAGAGTATGCGCAACGGCTGCGCGAGAAACTGGACGAGTTGCGTCCCGACGCCCCGATCACCGTGGTCGGCGCCGGGTTGACCGGCACCGAGACGGCCGCCGAACTCGCCGAAGACGGACATGCGGTCACGCTGGTGTGTGGCGGAACCCTGGTGCCCTCGCTGAGCGAGCCGGGTCGTCGATCCGCCGCGAAGTGGCTGTCACGGCACGGCGTCACGGTCCTCGACGGGCCCGGCTCTACTGTCGTCGAGGTGACCAGCGGCTCTGTCCTGCTTGACAGCGGTCGACGGTTGCTGAGCCAGATCACCATCTGGACGGCGGGCTTCGGCGTGCCTGACCTGGCCGCGGCCAGCGGGCTGAGCACCGACGGGCTGGGCCGACTGCTCACCGACGAGACGCTGACCTGCGTCGACGACCCTCGGATCGTGGCGGCGGGCGACGCTGCGGCGCCGTCGGGCCAGCCGCTGCGGATGAGCTGCCAGGCGGCCGCGCCGCTCGGCGTCCAGGCGGCGAACACCGTGCTGAGCCGCATCGCGGGAGCCGAGCCCGCCGTGATCGACCAGGCATTCCTCGGATCCAATGTCAGCCTCGGCAGGCGCGCCGCCGTCGTCCAATGGACCCGCAAGGACGACACGCCGGTGAACCTGTACTTCGGCGGACGCGTTGGCGCGGCGCTCAAGGAGGCGGTGTGCAAGGGCACTGTCTGGGGCATCCGGCGCGAGGCCCGCAAGCCTGACTCAATGTTCTGGGCCAAGGGCGGCAAGCGTCCCGAGCGGCAGGCGCTCGAGGTGGTCACGGAACCGTGACCACCCACGGTCCGAACGCCGGCTCGGCCGGCGGCGAGCACGCCGAGCGGTTCACCCATCTGCGGCCGCTGCTGTTCACGATCGTCTACGAGATCCTCGGTTCTGCAACCGAATCCGACGACGTGTTGCAGGACAGCTATCTGCGGTGGGCCGAGGTGGACCTCGCGACTGTGCGGGATACCAAGTCGTATCTGGCGCAACTGGTGACCCGTCAGGCGCTCAATGCGCTGCGGGCCGGCGCCCGCCGTCGCGAGGACTACATCGGACCGTGGCTGCCTGAGCCGCTGCTGCTCGACGAGCGTGACGCGTCGACCGACGTGGTCCTCGCCGAGTCGGTGTCGATGGCGATGCTGGTGCTGCTCGAGACGCTCACCCCCGACGAGCGCGCGGTGTTCGTGCTGCGCGAGGTGTTCGGCTTTGACTATGACGAAATCGCCGGCGCCGTCGGCAAATCCGTTGCGACGGTGCGTCAAATGGCGCACCGTGCGCGTGAGCATGTGCGGGCACGGCGCAAGCGTTTCGAGCCGGTCGATGCCGCGCACACGGCGGAGGTCACCGAACAGTTCATGACCGCGGCGGCCACCGGTGACATGGATGGGCTGCTGGCGATGCTGGCGCCAGACGCCACCTGGATCGCCGACAGCGGCGGCAAGGCCAGCGCGGCCCGCAGGCCGGTGGTTGGTGCAGCGAAGGTCGCCGCCGCGATCATCGGCATCTTCCGCCTCGGGCAGCGCCTTCCGGATGTCCGGATCGAGACTGCGGTGTACAACAGCGCACCCGCGGTCGTCGTCTACAGCGGCGACCATCTTGAGGGCGTCTTCCTGGTCGAGGTCATCGACGGGAAGATCACCAACTTCTACGCCATGCGTAATCCCGACAAGCTGGTGGGAATAGCGATCCCGCGGGCGATCAGCCGCTAGCGTTCTGTCACGCTTGGTCGGTGCGGATCGAGCGGCTCGGCGATTTAGGCAGCGCGCCCTCGGTGCTGCGCGCCATCGCTAACGGCGCCGAGCGGCAGGAGTTGCCGCCGCCCGCCGCTCTGATCGGCGAGTGGTTCGGCTCGGCAGCGGTCATCGCCCCATCGCTGCAGGCCGTTGCCGTTGACGACGTCTTCGCCGTGCCGACCGGTGCTTCCGGCGGGGCGATCGGCGGCGGCTGGTTCGGCTATCTCTCGTACCCAGACGCGGGCGTCGACGGTCGTGGGCCCCGGATTCCGGAGGCGGCCGGTGGCTGGTCCGACTGCGTGCTGCGCCAGGACCGCGAGGGCCACTGGTGGTATGAAAGCCTCTCCGGCGCACCGCTTCCGGTATGGGTGGCCGACGCGGTGCGGTCGCGTGTGCCTGCGCGCGAGCACGCCATCGCGTGGGGCGAGGCCGACCGCTTTGCGCACCGCCATGGCGTGCTCGAGTGCCTTGAGGCGATCGCGGCGGGTGAGGTCTACCAGGCGTGCGTGTGCACGCAGTACGGGGGCCGCCTCGAAGGCGCACCCGTCGAGTTCTTCGTCGAGGCGGTTGAGCGCACGTCACCCGCGCGGGCGGCCTATTTGGCCGGCGAATGGGGCGCGGTGGCGTCGCTGTCCCCCGAGCTGTTCCTGCGCCGGTGCGGTGAGTCGGTGACGTCGAGCCCGATCAAGGGCACGCTGCCGCGGCACGCGGACCCAGCGGCGTTGCGGGCGTCAGCTAAGGACGTCGCAGAGAACATCATGATCGTCGATCTGGTCCGCAATGACCTGGGCCGCGTTGCGGTCACGGGGACGGTCACCGTGCCCGAGCTGCTGGCGATTCAGGCCGCGCCAGGTGTATGGCATTTGGTGTCGACGGTGACCGCGCGCGTCGACGTGGACGTGCCGATGGCTGAGGTGCTCGACGCATGCTTCCCACCCGCATCCGTGACAGGGACGCCGAAGGCGCGTGCCCGTCAACTGCTAACGGGTTGGGAGCCACACCGCCGCGGAGTGTAT
Organism: Mycobacterium sp.; assembly: GCA_025965975.1. Taxonomy (GTDB): domain Bacteria; phylum Actinomycetota; class Actinomycetes; order Mycobacteriales; family Mycobacteriaceae; genus Mycobacterium. The sequence continues at coordinate 39,711 of JAOPVX010000086.1, forward strand.
TGCGGCACAGTCGGTTTGGCGTCACCGGTTGCCGGCTGCGAGCTGAACGTGGCGATTCGGACAGTGGAGTTCGGAGCCGACGGGTCGGCGGTACTCGGGGTCGGCGGCGGTATCACCGCGGATTCGGACCCAGACCGCGAATGGGAGGAGTGCCTGCACAAGGCGGCGCCGATCATTGGGAGTACAGCAGGCACCGGTCGACGAGTATCTTGGCCAGCCGTGTCGGCTCGCTGACCATCAGGCCGTGGCAGGTGTCGATCGGGATGAGCGTCTGCACACCGCCGATCACACCGATGCTCTTTTTCTGCGTTCGTACCGACAACGAATGGTCCCGCAACGTCAGGATCCACGTCCGCGCAATCTCGTCGGGCATTTGAGGGCGGTGGACCTTCTCGGTCACCAGGCGGATGGACTCCCCGCGGACACGCGGCAGCAGGAACCGTCGTTGTCGGCGGGTCATACCGTTGCAGAACGCCAATCGCGCAGCGAGGCGGGGCATTTCGATCGGAACCCCGCGAGCCGCGGCCGCGCGCCGCGCGTACCAGCCCAGCGGTCCGCCGACGGTGTCGAGCACCGAGGTGCCCTGCGGCGGGACGAACGCGGCGGCCAGGATCATCTCCCGCACCCGCGGCGAGCCGAGCTTGGTCACGACGCTCGGGACGATCACGCCCGCCATGGAATGCCCGCAGACCACAACTTCGCGCAGTCCAGCGTCTTCGATGTCGGCGACGACCGACTCGACGCACTCGCCGATCGACAGCGCCGCCAACTCACCGGGCTTGCCTGCCCGGCCAGGCAAGTCGACAGCGAGCACTGGCAGATCGGGTGCCCGCCGATGCAACTCGTCGACGGTGGGGTCCCAGCAGTCCGCGGCGTGCGCCCCGCCGTGCACCAGCACCAGCGCGGGCAGTGTCATGGGCATTCTTTCGCCGACCGTGAGCGCAGAACGGCATCGTATAGTTCGCGGCGCGACGGCGCGCCGGGATTCGCGGCTACGACTTCGGCGCACGCATCCTTGACCCGCATGCCGTCATCGACCAGGGCGTTTACGTCGTCTACCAACGTCGCCAGATCCGCTCGCGGCGTCGCACCCGAGAGCACGACGGTGATCTCGCCCAGCACGCCACCCTCGGCCCAGTCGGCCAGTTCGGCCAGCGAGCCACGGATGATCTCCTCGTGCGTCTTGGTCAGCTCACGGCAGACCACCGCGCGCCGCTCGGTGCCAAGCGCATCGACGGCGTCTTTCAGGCAGCCCGCCAGCCGCCGCGGTGACTCGAAGAACACGCACGTGCGCGGCTCGGCGGCCAGTGTCTTGAGCCAGGACACGCGCGTCGAGTGCTTACGCGGCGCGAACCCCTCGAAGCAGAACCTCTCCGACGGCAGCCCGGATACCGCCAGCGCCGTCGTCACCGCCGAAGGGCCGGGCAGGCAATGCACCGGCGCCCCGGCCTCGATACAAGCCGCCACCAGCCGGTATCCGGGATCGCTGATCAGCGGCATGCCGGCATCGCTGACCAGCAGGACCGTCGCCCCGGCCTGAATCTCCTCGACTAGCGAAGGAACCCGCGTCGCCTCGTTCTGGTCGAACAGGCTGACCACCTTGCCTGCGGGCTTGACGTCGAGTGCTTGGGCCAGGGTGCGGAGCCGGCGGGTGTCCTCGGCGGCAATCACGTCTGCGCTCGCCAGGGCCTTGACGAGCCGCGCGGATGCGTCCGACGGCCGGCCCAGCGGCGTGGCGCCGATGAGCAGTCGTCCGGTGGTCATGCCGGACAGCCTACGATCGCTGTCGTGACCGCCCCGGCCGATGAGCTCGTTGCCAGGGAGCGCGCGGTTCCCGTCATCAGTCCCGCGCCACTGGTGCCCGTCGCCGACTTCGGGCCGGTCGACCGGCTGCAGGGCTGGGCGATGACGGCCGTCGTCACGGCGCTGGCTGCGGTGACGCGTTTCCTGAACCTGGGCTCGCCGACCGATGCCGGCACGCCGATCTTCGACGAGAAGCACTACGCGCCGCAGGCGTGGCAGGCGCTGCACAACCACGGCGTTGAGGACAACCCCGGCTACGGGCTGGTGGTGCACCCGCCGGTCGGCAAGCAGTTGATCGCGCTCGGTGAGGCGCTGTTCGGCTACAACGGGCTCGGCTGGCGATTCTCCGGCGCGGTGTGCGGCGTCATTCTCGTGCTGTTGGTCGTGCGGATCGGGCGGCGGATCAGCCGGTCGACGCTGGTTGGCGGGATCGCCGGGCTGCTGCTGATCGCCGACGGAGTGAGCTTCGTCGCGTCGCGCAGCGCGCTGCTGGACGGCTTCCAGACGCTGTTCGTGGTTGGGGCGTTCGGCTGTTTGATGGTCGACCGCGACCAGGTGCGGGAGCGGATGCACGTCGCGCTGCTGGAAGGCCGCATCGGCGAAACGCCGTGGGGCCCGCGGCTGGGTGTGCGGTGGTGGCGGTTCGGCGCCGGTGCGATGCTCGGATTGGCTTGTGCGACAAAGTGGTCCGGGCTGTATTTCATCGTGTTCTTCGGCCTGATGACGTTGGCGTTCGACATCGCCGCGCGCAGGCAGTATCGAGTGCCGCGGCCGTGGCTCGGGGCGTTGCGGCGGGACCTCGGCCCGTCGTTGTACGCCCTGGTGCTGATTCCGTTCGGCGTGTACATGGCGTCGTACGCGCCGTGGTTCGCGTCGGAGACCGGCGTGAACCGGCATGAGGTGGGCCAGTCGATCGGGCCGCACAGCGCGCTGCCCATTCCCGATGCGTTTCGCTCGCTGTGGCACTACACGCACGCCGCGTACAGGTTCCATGCCGGGCTGACGAACGCCGCAGGCAACCACCACCCGTGGGAGTCCAAGCCATGGACATGGCCGATGTCGCTGCGGCCGGTGTTGTACGCGATCGACAACCAGAACGTCCCCGGCTGCGGCGCGCAGTCCTGCGTGAAGGCCGTGATGCTGGTCGGCACGCCTGCGATGTGGTTCATCGCGGTGCCGGTGCTGGCGTGGGCGGTGTGGCGGGCGTTCGTCAAGCGCGATTGGCGTTACGGAGCGATCCTGGTGGGCTACGGCGCGGGATACCTGCCGTGGTTCGCCGACATCGACCGGCAGATGTACTTCTTCTACGCGGCGACGATGGCGCCGTTCCTGGTGCTGGCCATCGCGATGATTCTGGGCGACATCCTGCATAAGCCGGATCAGAACTCCGAGCGACGAACGCTGGGGCTGATCGTCGTGTGTTTCTATATCGCGCTTGTCATTACGAACTTCGCGTGGATGTATCCAATCCTGACGGGCCTGCCGGTCTCGCAATCGACGTGGAACATGGAGATCTGGCTGCCTTCTTGGCGGTGACCTTCTGCGGCTTGGCGCCCAGTTCTACACCAGGGCTGTCGATGAGCGTTGCTGCGGCGCTATCCACAGCCGTGGTGTCGATCTCGCCGATAGCATCCAGACGGTCGGTGGTCACTTGTCGGTGGTCACTTGTCGGTGGTCATCGGAACCATCGCCAGCATGTGGCCAGTTGTCGGCACCGAGGCGGTCGCGACCGGTGCGCTTACTCGTGGTTCGCTGCGCTGGAACTACACCGCCGTTTACCCGAACGTCTACCTGCCTAACAACGCGCGCAGGGACTTGTACATCAACACGGTCTCGGCCTGGCTATGGACCGGACGCAAGGGCATCGTCGCCGGGCGCGCCGCTGCCGCGCTGCACGGCGTGCGGTGGATCAAGGACACCGTGCCAATCGAGCTGATCGGCAAATACCGCAGACGTCAGACCGGCGTGGTGGTGCGTGACGAACGAACCGGTGATGACGAAGTGTGCAAGATCGGCGAGCTACCGGTGACGACTCCCGCGCGCACGGCCCTCGACCTTGCTCGCCGCCTTCCCCGAGATGCCGCGGTCGCCCACCTAGATGCGCTGGCGGCGGTGACCGGGCTAACCGCTACCGACATCGCGTCATTGGAAGAACGCCATCGAGCGACGCGGGGAATCCGGGCGGCCCGTGCGGCCTTCGACCTGATGGACGGCGGCGCACGGTCGCCGCAAGAAACCTGGTTGCGGCTGCTGCTGATCGATGCCGGCCTGCCTCGACCTCGCACCGCCATCCACGTTGGCGATGAGGGATGGGACGCCGTCATGGCCATGGGCTGGGACGGGCCGATGGTCGGCGTCGACTTCGAAGACGATGACACTGATCGCTATCGCGTTGTGCAGGAAATCGAAAGCCAAGAGCTGTTCCAACGCCTCGGCTGGTTTCATATCCGCGTACGCCCGCAGCACACCCGCGCGTCCATCGTGCACCGGGCACGCACGGCGTTACGCCAGCGCGGGTTGTCCTAGAGCGGGTCGCGGGCGGCCGGGCATGACATGCAGCGTGGGCCGCCGCGGCCGGTGCCCAACTCGGACGCCTGGATCGGCAGCACTTCGATGCCCGCATCGGCAAGCCGTGCATTGGTTTCGGTGTTGCGTTCGTATGCGACGACGACACCGGGCGCCACTGCCAACGTGTTGTTGCCGTCGTCCCACTGCTCGCGCTCGGCGGTCACCGGGTCCAGCCCCGTCGCGATCACCCGCAGCTTCTCGATCTGCATCGCCGTCGCGGCGGCCTCCACAAACGGAGTGGCGTCGTCGATCTGCACCCCGCCCTCCCCGTCGCGGTGAATCGTGAACGCCGACAACGAGTCGACGATGTTCGGGTACATCACCACCGCATCGACGTCGACCATCGTGCACACCGTGTCCAGGTGCATCTGAGCGCGCTCCTGCGCGATCGGCACGGTCAGCACGGTGTGCGCCAGATCGTCGTCGAACAGGCTGCGCGCCAACGCTTCCGCGCCCGCCGGCGTCGTCCGCTCCCCCACGCCGACGGCGACCACACCCGGCGCCAGCAGCAACACGTCGCCGCCCTCGACGGGCGCCGAACGCGACTCGTATGCCCGCCGCACGCCGAGGAACCGCGGATGGTGCGCGTAGATCAGGTCGGTCAGCGACGTCTCGCGCACCCGCGCCGGCAGCGCCAGCGAGGTGATGGCCACCCGCGGCCCGATCCAGAACGACGAGTCACGGGTGAACAACAGATTCGGCAGCGGCTCGATGACGAAATCCCCGCCGTGGTGCATCCGCCGCACCAGCGAGAGCTCACCACCGCTGAACGGCAACTCGTTGAACGTCATCCCCGCCATCAGCACCCGCGCCAGCGGCTCGGCTTGCAGCGTCCGCAGATACGTCGAAAGCTCTTGCGCTAGAGGCAGTCCCAGCCGTCGTGGGTCGACCGCCGCGGCGATCCCATGGATGCGCGCCGCGCCACTCTTCGACAGCGCCTCGGTGAGCAGGTCCGCGAGCAGCAGCACCTCGACGGCACGCGATTCCAACACCGCGGCGAACGCGTCGTGTTCCTGCTGCGCCTTGGACACCCATGGCAGGCCGTCGAACAGCAGCGCGTCGTTGTTGCGCGGGGTGAGCCGCTGTAACTCGGCCCCCGGGCGGTGCAGGATGACGGCCCGCAGCCTGCCGACCTCGGAGTCGCAGCCCAGCGCAACGTCTGTCACATCTAGCACCGTAGCGCCACCGTTCACCTCAACTATGGTTTAGGTCATGGAGCTGATCCACGAACTCACTCCTGGCGAGATGTCGCATCGCAGCGGCGTTGCGGTTTCGGCGCTGCACTTCTACGAACGCGAGGGGCTCATCGCCAGCCACCGCACCGGCGGCAACCAGCGCCGCTACGCCCGCGAGACGCTGCGGCGGGTCGCGTTCATCCGGATGTCACAGCGCCTGGGCATCCCACTGGCACGCATCGGCGAGGCCCTGGCCACCCTGCCCACCGACCGCGTCCCGACCAGCAAGGACTGGGCCCGGCTTTCGGCCGGCTGGCGCCAGGATCTCGACGACCGCATCGTGCACCTTGAGCGGCTGCGCGACAACCTCGCCGGCTGTATCGGCTGCGGCTGCCTGAGCCTGAAGACCTGCGCGCTGTCCAACCCCGGCGATGTGCTCGCCCAACAGGGCCCCGGCGCCGTCCGGCTGTGACTCTTCGAACGCCTGTGCGATAGACTCGCGCTCATGGAGCTGGCTCTACAAAGCTCTCTTTTTGAACACGCCGAACGGCGCAGCCTCGGCAGCGACGCGTGGGTCGAGGTGCGCTCCGGATGGCTGCCGGATGCGGAGTCGCTGTTCGATGAGCTGATGCAGCAGATCCCGTGGCGCGCCGAGCGCAGGCAGATGTACGAGCGCGTGCTCGACGTCCCACGGCTGGTCAGCTTCCACAGTCTCGTCGAGGAGGCCGCCCCGCACCCGCGCTTGAAGCAGATCAGACGGCGGCTCAACGACACCTATGCCGGCGAGCTCGGCGAACCGTTCACCACCGCCGGTCTGTGCCTCTACCGTGACGGCAACGACAGCGTCGCCTGGCACGGCGACAAGATCGGCCGCGCCAGCACCGAAGACACCATGGTGGCCATCGTGAGCCTCGGCGCCACAAGGGTTTTCGCGTTACGCCCGCGCGGCGGCGGCAAGTCGCTGCGGCTACAGCACAGGCACGGCGACCTGTTGGTGATGGGCGGGTCGTGCCAGCGCACCTGGGAGCACTCGATCCCGAAGACATCGCGACCGACCGGCCCGCGGATCAGCATCCAGTTCCGCCCGCACGATGTTCGTTGAGGTCCGCAGTACCCTAGCCCTTCACCGCCGCGACGGCCGCGGTCAGCAGGTCACGAGCGCGCTGCGTGTTGACCGGCGCGACGGGTTTGTCTGGTAGCACCAAGGGGTTGGCCGTGACGATCACCACGAACGTGCCGAAGCTGGCGACGTAGTTGTATAGCTCGCCGGTGCGTGGCTTGCCGTCGGCCGTGGTCTGCAGCACCCGATGGGTGCCAACGGTGTGCACACCGCCGATCTGCGGCGCCTCGACGACCTCGACGAGACCGCGCACCCCCGGTCCGGTGAAACCGACCTTCTGGCAGTTCTGCGCGGGATCGCTGACCGGCACCGCCTCTGACGTCTCGATGGCGATCGCAATGAACCGGTTGCCATCGCCCTCGGCGGTCGTCGCGGCCATGTTGCCCTTCACGCCCGGCGGCACGACCTGCTGGGTGGCGGCGTTCGCGCAATCGGCGGGGTCGAATGTCATACCTGGCGGCAGGGTCTGCGGCCCGAGGAGCCTGGGGTCGATGCCCGTCGGCCCGACGCTGGTGGTCTTGAAGTCCGACCCGAAGCTGGACTTGACGTTCGCGATGTGTGCGATGTCGGCGTGCGAGAAGTCCTGCCCTGCGGACTGTCCGGTCGCACAGGCGGCCAGTAGGCCGGCGCACGCAACGGCAACCATCGCTCTCGGGTTCGACATCGCCGCCAATGTACCCGCAGACCCCCGCTCAGCCGCGCAATGCCGACACCGTTTTCACCAGCAATTCCGCCGCGAAATCCTGTCCGAGTGAAGGATTGGGCGAGCCCGGATCGCTGACGACCGTGATGAACGCGACGTAGCCGGCCAGATAGGCGGTAAAGGTGTCCGCGTGCGAATGGGTTTCGGTGCCGCCCTCGACGACGGTGGTGGTCGTGGTGGACAGGCCCACGGTGGCCGCGCCGTCGATGGCGGGCGCCGCAACGAACGTGACGCTTCCGCTGGTATGCCCGGCCGACGCCGTCCACCGGCCGCATTCGTCGATCAGCGACGGATCGAGCATCGCCGTCGAGCCGACGACCACCGCGTAGACGATCCCGCCGGCACCCGAAGCCGACCAACCCCGTGTCGTCGCCGCATCGGTGACCGGGTCGGCGAGCACCCCGCACCGCGGCGGGTCGGCGGTCCAGCCGGGACCCAACCCCCAGAACGCAACCGGCGCCGCGAGGCCAGACAGGGCGGCCACCTCGTAGCCGCTCGGCAGTTCCGCGCGCACTCGTTCGATGCGCGCCGGATTCACCCGGGTCGACGAAGCCGGCGTCGCCGTCGATGGTGCCGATGAGGGCGACTGTGCACACGCCGCCGTGAACAACACCAGCACCGCGAACGAGCCAAACAGCCGCACGCCGCGTTGATACCACAGAGAACGCTTAGAAAAACCTTGCAACATCTTGTGTCCGTCCGACGATCAAACAACTAGCAGGCAGATCGATGGACGGAGGCTGTCATGCGACCAGGCTTAGGTGTGGCAGCAACGGTAGCGGCGGCAGGTGTCGTGCTCGCGCCAGCAGGGGTGGCTGCGGCTAAGCCAGACCAAGTCGGCAACGCTTACGCGACGATCGGACAGCTCGAAGGCGACGGCTACAACGTCATCATCGACCGCCTCGGTAGTGCCCCGCTCAACCAGTGCTTCGTGACCAGCGTCCGCAACCCTCAGACGCAAACCAGGACATTCTGGGTCGGCGAGGGCAGGGATCGCGAGCTCGTGACGGTCGTCGTCAGCAGGTCGATCACCGTATCGCTGAACTGCGCCGTCTGAACTTGGCTTTGACGGCCAAGCGCTGACACCTACGACGTGATCCGCGCTACGCGGCAGCCTTGTGTTCGGCGCCCGCCGAGGCGGATGCCGAGCTCGAGTTCCCCTCGTGCGCGGACGGTTTCCCGGTCGGCGAGGACGGAGATTCCGTCGCCTTCTTGTGCGGCCGCGGCTCGCGTGCCGGCGGAGTGTTGCTCGCCTTCGGCGTCGCATCGTCGGCCTTGGTCTTGGTAGTGCCGGATGCCGACGGCGTCGTTGTCGGATTCGCGTCGGCAGGCGCCGCCACAGCGGTGTTGCTGTCGCCGGTGGTCGGTTCGGGTACTGCTAGCTGCGACTCGTCCTTGGCGGCATGGGTAGCGACCTTGGCCGAATGCGGCTGGGGTGCAACAGATTTCGTGGTGGAGTCGCCGACCCGCCGCGGCCATGCGTGCCGATGGAGTCAGCGCGGTCGCCGTGATCACCGCAGCCGAAGGCAGCGCGGGTCCGCCTACACCGAACGGACCGGGATCTGTCGTGCCCAGCGCCCGCCCGACACCGAGGTCCTGCAGCGCATCCAGGACTCACGTTGCGCGCGTAGGCGTCCTCGATGAGCACCCGCAACGGCGCGTCGAGCAGTCCAAGGATCGGTGTCCCCGACCTTGCCTTGGTACAGCGCATCACTCAATGGAAGATTCGGCGGCCTCACGGGAAAGTCGCCATCGAGCCCGTCGTACTGTTGTGCGACGTCGACGGATCGCCTGGCGTGCCATTGTCATTGAGGACAGGAACGAGGTGCTTGGGTCGCCCGCGTGGTAGTTGTTGATCACGTCCCGCTTGGCCAGCGCGGCCACCACGGCGCTCTGCGAGTAGCCGAAGACGATGAATTTGTCGGTCGCCACCGGCGCCGCCGTGCCGACCTCCGGGGCGACGGCGGGATCGGTGTTGTAGACACAGCCACTCGCGTTGAGGCAGTTGTGGAGGTTCTTCAGTCCGATCGCGGTCGACTCGTCGAAGGTGCGCGAGCCGAAAACCGGGAAGAACTTCTCGGGGCCGTAGACCGCGACGGCGTTGGTGGCCGGTCCCATGGTGCCGGTCCCCGCGGCCGCTGCCGGGCTGATGTAGCTGTTGATCGCGTTGTTCAGATACGCCGTGACGAAGGGCGACTGATCCGTCGGGCCCGTCAGCGGATGCTGCGTTCCCCCATGATCGGCGCGGTCGCCGCCTGCAATTGAATGGCCGTCGCAGCGGTCCACGAAATGGCGACGACAACCGCCCCGAGCGGTGCCAGGAAACCCACCCACAGAGAACCTGCGATTACGCGCATGATCGAAACCTGTCCATCAAGGAGTCAGAGAGAAAGGGGCGCTCGCCTCGCGTGACATACGTCGGCGAGTTTTGGCGTGCCCTCCCAGGAGCAGCAGCACAGCTGGATTTTGCCGTAAACCCCGGCCCCCAGCGCCGATAGTCGAGGTGCCACGCGACGACCGTCGTTTGCGAAGTCAACAAGTTGTCGCGCCGGGCGACCGTCGGCAACCGCTCTCGACGGCCCCTAGCAGGCCGGTAAGCCGCGACGGTTACGGGGTGATTTCATTCGCGAAGCGCTACCCTGCGTGGTGATTTCGCATGCGGCCGCTGTTTGCCGACCGTAGGCTACGCCCGAGCTTTGGTAACGACAGGAGACCCAATGACACGCTCACTTCGGGCCGGCGTTATTGCCGTTGCGGCGATCGCAATCGGTGTCGGCCTATCCGGCTGTGGATCGAACACCAAGTCCGCGCCGTCCACCTCGAAGCAGACGTCCACCGAATCGTCGGCCACTACCAGCAAAGCGGCGCCTGCGACGAAGTCGCCACAGGCCGCGGGACCGAACAAGACGATCGTCGACTACATCAAGGAAAACGGCATCACCGAAGCCCCGGTCCATCGCGGTGATGCCGGCGCGCCGACGATCGACTTGCCGGTCCCGCCCGGGTGGCAGGACGCCGGAAGCCGCGCGCCGGATTGGGCCTACGCCGCGATTGTGTCCACCGATCCGGCAATGGCCCAGGATCCGCCGACGATCATTGCGCTGGTCTCCAAGCTGACGGGCAACGTCGACCCCGCCAAGATCCTCGAATACGCGCCGGGCGAGATCAAGAACCTGCCCGGATATGACGGCGCCACCGACGGCAGCCCGAGCACTCTCGGTGGGTTCGATGCGACCCAGATCGGCGGCACCTACACCAAGGACGGCGTCAAGCGCGCCATCGCCCAGAAGACCGTGGTGATCCCTGGTCAGGACGGGCTCTTTGTGCTGCAGCTCAACGCCGATGGCACCGAGGATCAGATGGGTTCGTTGATGGACGCGACGGGCGTCATCGACGAGCAGACCACAATCACGCCGTAGAGTGCGACGACCCGGGGGGCGGGTGTGTGCCCGTCCCGGATCACGCCATGTCGAAAACGAGGTGACGCAATGACTGCCGTACCCCCGCCCGACTCCAACGAACCGCCGCCGCACAGCGTGGGCTGACCCGCGAGGAACGCGGCCGCGACGTCAGCGACGCGCAGGCCGAAGTCGAGGCCGAGACGTCGACGTGGAAGAAATTGTTCAAGTCGATGAGCCTGCGGCTGGTGTTGTCACAAGCCGATGGCTACCCGGTGGTGATCAAGCAGTTCCTGCAGTTCTGCCTGATCCTCATCTACCCCGCCTGGGTGTTCGCCGTTTTGGTCGGCTCGGCGATCTACGGCGTGTTCTATGGCGTGCTGTGGGTGCTGTTCTGGCCAGTGCGGGCGGTGTTCAAGAGAACGAATCCCGAAGAGTACGAGGCCAACAAGCAAAAGTACGCGAAGAAGTAGCGACCGCCGTGGGCCTCTTTGACCGCTCCGGCGGAGCACAGGTGACGGTGGCACCTGTCGTCGTGTCTGCGCGCCAGACGGTCCAAGCCACCGTCACTACGGACGGGGCGATCACCAAGGTGACACTTCTACCGCTACCACTGGGCCGGGCGCGCCGACGCGGCGGCGGCCGCTGGCAACGACTCGCTGTGGAATATGGACCAGGTTGGCACCAACTACGGCAGCGAAAAAGACGCCGACGATTGGGTCGGCGTGACGAAGGTCGAACTGCCCATCGCGACGGGTGAATTCAGTGGCGGCTCTTCAGCATTCACGGCGCCCCCCTGGGCCGGGTTCGTCGCCGGTCCTCGCCAGATGGTCGTGCCGCTTGACGGTGGAACGCGGGGGCCGCGACGTCGACACCCGCGGTGATTTCACTGTCGTTACCGGGCCGGGCGACCTGCAGGTCGAGCCCGCGCCGGTGGAGAGGGTCGCAGGCGAGGGTCACACCCACATCGACATCGTGCTGCCGTCGGCCTTCTACCGCGCAGGCGACACCGTCAACGGCCAGATCACACTGACGCCGCAGTCGGACCTTCCCGACGGCGACGTAGCAGTCCATTGGCAACGTCTCCGCGACTCCCATCCGCTGACGCGTTCACCGGCCACTCTTGCCGTACTCGATGGCCCAGTCCTGCAGCTGGGCAAGGGAATTGCGTTGCGTGCCGGTGCGCCGGTCGCACTGCCGTTTGCGTTGGCGCTGCCGCCGGATGCCGCCCCGACGGCGGCGGCGGTTCATTCGTCGTTGCGGTGGGCCATCGAAGCGCGGATGTTCTACAAGGGGTTCAACAGCTACATGCCCGAGCGGGTACGCCGACAGATCGTTGTGGTCAACGCGCCGTAGTCACGCCAGCGAAATCGCCGAGGCCTCCGCGATCTGCTCGGGTGTCGGACGAACCCCGGTGTAGCGCTCGAACTGCTCAGCGGCCTGCAGCGCGATCACCTCGGCGCCGGTGATGACATTGACGCCCGCCGCGCGCGCCGCCTTGATCAACGGGGTCTCCGACGGCAGCGCCACCACATCGAACACGGTGTGCGCCTTGGCGATTGTCGCCTGGTCAAACGCGGACTCGCTCGCTTCGGGGGCGCCTGCCATGCCGATCGGCGTTACGTTCACGATGATCGGCGTCGTGCGATCTCCGACACCGGGCGCATAGTCGTAGCCGAGCCGCTGCGCCAGTGCACGCCCCGCCTCAGGGTTACGTGCGACGACGATGCCGGAGTGAAAGCCGTTGTCGCGGAACGCCGCACCGACCGCGTTCGCCATGCCGCCGCTGCCGCGGATGAGCAGTGCGTCCTCCGGATCCAGGCCGTGCTCGTCGATGAGTCGTTGTACCGCAATGTAGTCGGTGTTCGACGCCGTCAGGCGGCCATCGTCGTTGACGATCGTGTTGACCGAGTGGATGGCCCGCGCCGAAGGCTCGACCCAATCGACGAGGGGAATGACGTCCTCCTTGAACGGCATCGACACCGAACAACCCCGAATACCCAGCGCCCGCACACCACCGATCGCGGCGGCGATGTCGGTTGTGGTGAACGCCTTGTAGAGGAAGTCAAGGCCGAGTTGGTCGTACAGATGGTTGTGAAACCTGGTCCCGATATTGCTGGGCCGACCCGCGAGCGAGATGCACAGGCGGGTGTCTTTACTCAATGGCGGCCTTCGGCCGGCCGCGTTCATTGGGGCCTGCATCAGCCGACGATCCGGACGACCTGGCCGGTCACGTCGTGAATCTGTTTGGTCAGCTGCGGCGAGAATGGCGGGTTGGGCGGCTTGGGAACGTCGATGACCGTGGTGACAACGCCGCGGTCCTCGCGGTGCCAGTCCGCGCCGAAATGATCGAGGATTGCCCGCATGGGGTAATTCTCCGAGAGAACACGGGCCGAAAAGTGTTGGACACCATGGTAATCCGCCGCAATGGCCAAGGCGCCCATGAGAAACGTGCCGATGCCTCTGCCCTGATAGGCGTCGCCGACAATGAAGGCCACCTCGGCGACCGCAGCGTCGCTCTCGTCGCGAACGAAGCGCGCGTCGGCTACGACGGGGCCGTCGAATCCGTCGGTCATCACCCAGACGAAGTGGTGGGCGTAGTCGACCTCGAACAGGTATCTCATCAACGCCTTGGTGGGGTTTCGCGGGGTCTGGAAGCGGCGGTACAGCGTCTCGCTGGAGAACTCGACGGGGCCGTTCGTGGTGCGCTCATTGTCGCCGGGTAGCACCGGGCGCAGGTGCAGCTGGGTGCCGTCGCGCATTCGGACCGGAATCGGTGTGATGAACGCGGCGAGACGTTGACGGCCCGTGCGGAGGAGTTTCTCCACCATGCCAGGGAGCTCGAGCATCGTGGCGAACGCTTCTCGGCCACCTACCCACCCGGTCAACGGTTCCTTCGCAATGACCGTCGCGGTGCGCGGTCCGTCGCGCAGCAGGGCGATCTCGCCAACGATCATTCCGGGGAGCGACTCGGCGACGGTGTCGTGGCCGTCGATTCCGATGTGACTGACTTCGGCCCTGCCGGATCCGATGAGCAGAAAGGACACCGCGAGCTCGCCCTGGTGCATGAGCACCCGCCCCGCCGCCGCGGTCAGCGGTCGCAATTGCGCGGCCAGCGGCACGAGGTCATCGACGGGGCTGCCGGCGAAGACCTCCAATGCCGCGAGTTCGTCGGCGCGGACGTCGGTCAGGCCGGCCACGTCACGAGGCTACGGCGTCGTCGTCGCGGGGAGCAAGCAACGAACGCGAGTGGCCATCCGGTCGCGGCTAGGGGGCGGCATACACCCCGTAGCCGGTGATGAGTGGCAGGTCAAGTGTCGTTCTGAGTCCTGGCGGGGCGGCTATCACCGCCGGGATGGAGTTCACGATCCGTCCCGCGGCGGCCACGATTGCGGCGTGGTTGTGATCGCCCTCGCGGCTGGTGGGGCAGATGTCAACGGTGTAGGACGGCTCGCCGACTATTTCGACGCGATACGAGCCGCCGGCCTGTGCTGGTTGCGGCCAGTCCGGGCACAGGTCTTCGCGCAACCGGGTGATGTGCTCTATGACGATCGCGGGGTGTGCTTTGACCATCCCGCGTATCTCGAAACGCAGCGCGGCCTGGCCGCCTTTTGGGATGTGTCCAGCGGCGACGTCGAACGCCTCCGGCGCGGGCTCGCGCTCGTAGGCTTCTGTTATCTCATCGACATCGATGCCAAGTCCGGCCGCCAGTTGCCGGATCGACGATCCCCACGCCATGGCCAGCAGGCCTGGCTGTAGTTGCAGCGGAGTTTCGTCGAGTGGCTTGCCGAAGCCCATCACGTCGAACATGACGGTGGCGCCGTCATAGGTGGCGTAGTCGGCAATCTCCATGCAGCGCACCTGCTCGACGGTCTGACAGGTGGACGCGAACGCGAACGGGATCAGGTCGTTCACAAAGCCGGGATCCACTCCCGTGATGAATAGGCTCGAGGCGGCCTGGTGCGCCGCGTGCTCCAGCGGCACGATGTATTGATCCGGCAACACCTGCCACGGGTACTGCAGCGGCACCGGGGCGGAGCCGACCACGTTGATGCCTGCCGCCAGGATGCGGCCGACATCCTTCATCGCCCGGCCCATTCGGTTGTCGGCCATGGCGCAGTACACGACGCATTCAGGCTCGCTCGCCAGCACGGCGTCCAAGTCATTGGTGGCCGAGATCCCGGTGAGAGCGTCAAGCCCTGCGAGGTGGCCCGCGTCGGAACCGATCTTGGCGTCCGACGACACGCACACGCCCGTTAGCTCGAACCTGGGATTGTTGATCAGCCCGCTCAGCGCCAGTCGGCCGACGTTTCCAGTTCCGACGTGGGCGACGCGGATGGCCATCGGGTCTCCTTACGCGGTTCGCCTGCGGTAGCGGACACGGGCGGGTCGCGCGAGTTGCACCACCATCTTGGAGTGGTCGTTGTGATAACTGTCGGAAGGCTGGGCCATCTCGAATTCATACTCGCGCAACAGGACCGAGAAGATGGCCTTGATCTGCATGGTGGCGAACGCCGCACCAACGCAGCGGTGTCGGCCCGCGCCGAACGGGATCCAGGTCCAGCGGTTGATGAGGTCTTCCTGGCGTGGCTTGTCGTAGCGGTCGGGGATGAAGTCATCGGGTTGGGGGAAGTCCTCGGCGATCCGGTTGGAGATCGCCGGTGAGGCTGCAACCATGTCGCCGTCGCGGATCAGGTGGCCGCATACCTCGAAATCGCCCTTGGCGACGCGCATCAGGATGATCAGTGGCGGGTGCAGCCGCAGTGTCTCCTTGAGCACGTTCTCCAGTCGTGGAATCTGGCGCAGCGCATGGAAACTCACCGACTGCCCGTCGCCGTAGAGCTCTTCGAGCTCGTTGATGACCCCGGTGTAGATGTCGGGATGGCGAAGCAGTTCGATCAGCGTCCACGACGCGGTACCCGAGCTGGTGTGGTGCCCGGCGAACATCATCGAGATGAACATGCCGGTGATCTCGTCGGCGGAGAACCGCGGATTGCCCGCCTCATCCTTGACCGTGACAAGTACGTCGAGCATGTCACGATTTCTCTTGTCCGCCGGCGGGTTGGCGACGCGCGAACCCATGATGCCCTCGACCAGGTCCACCAGCCCGCTTCGCGCCTCGTCGCGGCGACGAAAACTCTCGATCGGCAGGTACGGGTCCACATAGCACAACGGGTCCGTGCCGCGCTCCAGCTCGTGGTAAAGGTCGGCGAACCGGGAGTCGAGCTGCTCCCGGAACTTCTGCCCGATCAGGCACGCCGAGGAGGTGTAAATGGTCAGCTCGGCGAAGAAGTCGAGGAGGTCGATCTCGCCGCCGTCGCCCCAGTTGGCGATCATCTGGCGGACTTCGTTCTCGATGGTGGTGGCGTGGCCCTTCATCTGCTCGCCACGCAGGGCGGCGTTGTGCAGCATCTCCTTTCGTCGCTCCGGGCTTGCGTCGAAGTTGACGCCCTTGCCGAAGATCGGCGTCATGAAGGGATACGCCTCGGCCTGGTCGAGATCGCTGTCCGCCGAGCGGAAGAAGAACTCGCTGGCCTGCGCGCCAGACAACAGGACGACCTGCTTGCCGGCCAGTTGGAAGACGCCGACGTCGCCGCACTCGTCGCGCACCCGTTGCATCAGCGCGATCGGGTCGGTGCGAAACTCCTCGAGGTGTCCATGCTCCTGCTCGCCGCCCGACACGCGGGGGGCCATGGCCACAGTCATCTGGGCATCCCTTCTTGTCTTGAAGCGGCGCACGCAACGCATCGTTAAAAAACGGCGTTTTTTAACGTACAGGCGACGGGCCCCTTGCGCAACAGTGAAGCGTGGCGTTATCGCGCGGTGGGCCCCGCCGGTCGGCGAGCCGGCCGTGACCGCGCCCGCTTGGTGGTACGCATCGGGCGGCCGGCAGTCGAAGATGCCTGGACGCTGACTCCGTCGAGGATCCAGCGAATGGTCATCGGGAAGTTCGCGGCGATCTTGGCGGCCTCTGCGGAGTTCTCCGGTGAATGTTCGGGCTCGCGCAGGGCGCGGACTTCGATGATGGTGTGGTTGATCGTGACCGTGACCAGCGCCCGACAGCACTCCACCGCCAGGGCGCGTTGGACGCCAGCCCGCACCATGGCTCTCAACAATTTGTCGACGTATGAGGTCACCGCTTCGCGGTCGGCGATCGTCATGAGTTCGGTCAGAAAGGGATGTGACCGCAGTGTTTCGTGCAGGGCAAGGCACCACTGCAGCGCCGTTGACTCCCAATCGTCGTGCTCATGAAAGTCCAACTGCAGCCGGGAGAAGTGCCGTGCCACCAGGGTTCGGATGAGCGTCTCGCGAGGGCCGACCTGCTCATACAGCGTCCTTGTTGAGATCCCGAGATCTGAGGCCAGCCGTCGCGCACTCAGCGCATCGGCGCCTTCGGCGTCCAGCAGTGCGAGGGCGCGTTCGTAGATCGCCTCGGCGGGGATCAACGGCCTCGGCATCACGGCATCCTACAAGCCGCCACCGCGTTTTTCGCCCGACCGGAGGGGCTGGCTACGCTGTAGAAAACCATTGTATTTGTATGAGGGGTGGCCATCCGGTTGATGATCGTGACGACCGTCGAGCCGACACGCAGTCGTTAACGCCGGACCTGCACGGGACGGCGACGCAGTGGGCGGGTCTGCTTACGGCGATCTTCGTGGGTCTGCAAGATCAGCTCGATGACGCCGTCGAGGTGACTACCCACGGTGTCGTAGCTCAACGTCCCCGTTCCCGCTCGCACCAGGGCACCGTAGAACACGTATTCCACCGTGGCCAGCACGTTGATCGGCACTCCAGGGCCTAATGCGGCGCTAAGCCGACGGCGAACTTCGGTGCCGATCTGTTCCCGCAGTGGTAGGAGCTCCTCCTCGTCACCCATCAGCGCTGTGGTGGTGGCGGCCGCGACTTCGGGCTCGTAGGCGCCAAGCATCGCCAGTGCGTGGATCTCCTGGGTGACCCGCTCGTGCGTGGTCTGGTTCACGTCGACAAAGAGGGGCACGGTATGGACGAGCCGCAGATACACCTCGGCGATCAGGCCGTTCTTGGATTTGAAGTAGTTGTACGCGGTCGCCGGCGACACTTCGGCACGGGCGGCGATCGCTCGCACGGTCAGCTCGGAGTATTTCGTTTCACGCAGCAGCTCGACGGCCGCATCGAGCACCCGATGATAGGTGCCCTCTTGGCGTGGCTTTCTACCGCTGTCCTCCTCGGCGACCTTGGCTAGTTTGCGATTGGACATTCGTCTAGCGTAGTGGGATCAGCCGACCTGAATCAGGTCGGAATCCAGCGGTTGGTACCCACTGCGATACAGCCTTTCGGTGTGGCCGAACTCCAGATCGTCGAGCCCCGCTGCGGCCATAGCGTGGCCCTTGAACATCCGCGCGGCGGCACTCAGCCGGTACTCCGTTGAGTCGACCTGTCCCCCGACGTTGGCGGGCCGACTGTCACCCCAGAGTGCAACTTCGGTGAGACCGGATCGCACTGCCTCGAGCACTTCGGATTGAATGCTTTCGTCGATCGCGAGCAGATCCGCGGCGACCGCGAGTCCTGCCGCGCGCTCCGGTCCCCGCAGAAAGCACGCAAGCCCACTGCGAAGATCGACGGTCGTTGCCCCAAGGATGCGTAGCGCGTGTGCGTCGTTCTGCCCGGACAACAGAATATTGACTTCCCAGCCCGCCATACGTCGGTCGAACAACCATCCCCCTGCCGACTGAACGACGTCCGCCACACTGGCAGCAATGACGTTCAGCTGATATCGGAACGGCCTGCTCGTTTCGGCGTGCGAGCGACGGCGCGGGCATGATTGAGTAGCCATGAGTAGTCCCCCATTCGATTCTGTTGGCAACGGTTTCAACAGCATTGGCCGGTGCGGCATACCGCATTACTTGGCGACGGTATCCGCGCGCACAATTTAGACACTTGTCCACCTTAAGTCGGTTGGCGCCGACTGCACAAGTAATTGACGAAAACACTATTGTGCCTAGTGATATCGCTTTGCGTGGCCGAACAGCGAAGCACCTCTTGGCCCAGTCAACCTGGTACCGTTATTTCAAATATGGACAGGTGTCTACTGAAGAGTCAGCCGGCTAGACCTGCGGGAGCCGCGCCTAGTCGCCACAGCGGTATCACCACCGCAGGGTCACACTCTTCGTCGACGATCCACTTGCACATGCGGCGAATCGGTTCGATGGCGTCCTGTGGCATCGCGATTGCGACGTTGCATGCGTAGCCGAGGGTGGTGAGTCGTTGGGCACCGAACAACGGAAGCTGATCGCGGAGTCGGCGTTTCAGGCTTTCGGGGTAGATGCCGATGGTCTGGGTGTAGGCGTTGACCGCGGCAGTGACCTTGTCGAGGGTATCGACGGGCACGATATTGGCGACGCGACCGGACAACATCGCCGAATAGTCCACTGCGGAATCGAACTGGGACACGACGATCGCGCCCTCGCGGTGTTCGCCGCCGATCACGCGATACCAGTCATCGGCCATGCGTGAGGCTTCGAGGTGCTCGAACAGCTCACGACTGGGATGGAGCGGGGGCGTGCTGATGAACTCCGGCAGGGCGATCAGCGCCTGGTAGATCATTTCGCCAAGGCGGTTGGCGTTGGCGATGCCTGCGGCGTCGGTGCCGCTCATCACGTAGATCACCCGGGCGTTGGCGCATCCCTCCTGATTAGCGACACCGATGTCGACTGCCGCGCGGCCCGCGACGTCGCGCATGGTGGCCTCGTCCTCGAACGCCTCGGCCCCGATGATGGTCGCGCTTCGCTTGGGGTCGAGGGCGATCAGCTCCAGTCCCGGTTGGATGTAGCGGGTGACATGCTTGACCGACGCCAGGCCTCCCCACGCGACGATCTTCTCGATGTGTTGCGGCTGATACAAGTTCTCCTCGACGCTGAGATCACCGCCCTTCCAGTAGCCGACGGCAAGATGTTTGGTGATGGGGTGATCAGGGGCGACGTCGGCCAGGGTTCGTGCGATGGCCATCGCGGTCAGCGGGTCGTTCGAGGGCGCCTTGATGATGGTGTCGCACCTGGCGATGACCGACCGCAGAATGGTGACCGCCGAGACGAGCCCACCGTTTCCGGCCGGAATGTGCAGCACCCGTGAGCCGAAGGCCCGCACCCGCAGCTCACGACCGTCGGCCAGGCGCTGTGGAACCCACCCGTTCAGATAGTCGAGACCGACCTGACTATCGGCGACCTCGAGCACGTTGGCCCTCGCGAACAGCGGCTGGAGAATCTGGTAGCTGTTCTTCAGCATTGCCGCCGGCAGTGGATTGGCCAGCAGCGCAGCTTCATACGCCTCCTGCAGGTGGGTGTTCGTCTCGAACACCAGCGCGTCGCCCACTGCCTGCAGCACGTCGAGGATCTCGTCGAAGCTGATGTCGTAGAGGTCCGACATCTGCATCGGGCTTGCAAGCGGCAGGCGCTCGACGTACTTACTCATGTCGGGAGCCTGAAACTGCGACCCGCCCGCACGGGTCCCGAAGGACACCAGATCATCGGTGATGACCTCGCCGCGCAGGAACAGCGGAACGGTGAATGCCGCGCTCATGATTCGAACTCCTTCATGAAGTTGACGGCCTCGTTGTGGACTTCGTGCGTCGCCGCGCAGGTGATGCGATCGTCCTCGACACCTTGTTTCTCGCTGTAGCGGATGATGTCGTGCTCGAACGCGACGCTGGTCTGGCCACAGGGGCAGACCAGATCCCAGTCGATGGTCACCTCGTCACCGGAGATGACCCCGCCCCAGTGGGCTTTGAGCAGGACGTCGTAGACCGCGGCACGGCCGGTCTGTCTGCCCTTGCGAGGGAGCGGCTGGCTGGTTTCCGGGTCAAGCACGAACGGGATGACCCAAGGTTGTACGTGGTAGCGGCCCTCGGTGCAGGCGAAGTGGAAGGCGCTCTGTTCGGAGAAACCGTAGCCCTCCTGGATCCGGTCGACGCCGAGGAACTCGCGGATGATGTCCATGTAACCGTCGGGCAGGACGAATCCCTTCGCGCCGCCACCGGTGAGTATCACCGAGTCCTCGGCGAACACGCCCTTGATGCCGCGCTCAAGGCCCGCCTTCGCGACGTCGTACATCAGGTTGTAGGTGCCGATCATGAAAACTCTTTTGCCGCGCAGCTTTTCGGAGATCTCGGTGAAGAACACGTCGAGTTCTTCTGGCTGTCGCATCTGCATGGCGATGAACTCGTCCTTGCGGGCCGCCAGCGCGGGGTCGATGACCAGGCGGTCCAGTTCACCCCGGGATGCGGCCGCGCGCATTTTGGACGCAAGGAACATCAGATCGGTGTCGATCGAGTCGGAGTAAAGAGCGTGAAACTTACTCTCGTCGCCGCCCGTGAAACCGCCCTTGATCATGTTCGCGATGCGCAGGTGGCCCAACTTGCCGCTGGCATAGTTGGGCCAGATCACCTCGACCGCCGGGTTGAGCTGCTCCGCGGTGGGTTCGACGCCGAAGGTTTGGAACAGACAGATCTTCCAGAGCACCATGCCCTCGCGCGCACCGTGCTTGTCCTTGGGGAGGATTGACAGCGTGCCGGTGGTGCCGCTGGACGTGATCACTTCCAATGGCGTCTGCTCGTCGAGCCGGTCGATCCATTCATCGATGCCGTTGCAACCCCGGGTATCGACGCCGGACAAGTCGTGGCTGGTGAGTTTGTCCAGCCACTTGGTCATCAGGTCGAAGCGTTTGTTGTCGATCAGCGCTGCCGGGTAGGACTTGAACGCGGTGTGCGAGAAGAACAGCGGGACAACGTCGTTGAGATCGTTTACTTCGGTGATACCGAGCCGGTCAGCGAGCTTGCGCAACATCTCGATGCTGTCGCGGTGCTGCTGAAACCGGATACTCATCGCCTTTCGCTGGAGTGCTTCCAACTCAGTGCGAGGGATGCTGTGCATCTGGGTCAGTGACTCCCCGAAGAACCCGATGGGGTCGTCCATGAAGTCCTTCACCGAGGGTGCTGACTGCTCTGTCAGGCTCATCTGCGCTCCAATGCTCTGCCGGGGTCGGGTCGCAGCTTGCCGCGCCCCACCACTACACGTTACGAGTAAATGCAGATCACCGCAAGAGTGCAGTCGCATGCATTCTATGGCGTGAGTGGGGGATCACCGCGTTCGTCGAGACGGACACGCAGCAGCGACTCGGCGTGCGCCGCAGTGACGAACAGCTCGTCGGCGGGTCCGCCGCCGATACAGATGTTGGTTGGCAGCGAACCCGCGGGCAGCGTGATGCAGGCGGTGCGCTCACCGGCATCGTTGATGACGTCGATGCGGTCGGCCGCGGTCAATGCCACCCAGGTCTCCCCCCGCGCGCTGATCGCCATCCCATCCGGCCAGCCGTTGTCGAAGGTGTGCACCAGACGCGGTTGGCGCCACGAGGCGGCATCGGCAGGTGCCACCTGGTAGGCCAGCAACTCGGCTGCAAGGGTGGCGGTGACCAGCAGCGTGCGTCCATCGCGGGTGAAACCCAGCCCGTTGATGAAAATTGGTCCACTCGCCACGATCAGCTCGGTGTGGCCGGCGCTGACCTCGACTGCCCACACTTGTCCGGGTAAACCATCCCCTGGCGTCATGGGATCTATCTCGCAGCGGGTGTCGGTGACCCACAGTCGCCCGTCCGGCCCGAACGTCAAGTCGTTGGGCGCGCCAAGGCCCGTCACCAGATACTCCACCCGCCCGTCGGTGATCACCTGCACGCCAGGTTGCGCGGGCCCGCTGGCGCCGAACGCTCCCCCGTTCTGTGCCACAAAGAGCGTGCCGTTGGCGCCGCGCGCCAAACCGTTGGGTCCGCCTCCGGTCTCGATACGCTCGGTTGCTCCACCGGACGGGTCGACGATGTAGATGCAGCCGTGGCTGATGGAGGTCAACGCGATGCGGTGATCGTCAAGCCAGACTGGCCCTTCGGTGAAGCCGAGTCCTTCGGCGAGGAGGGCGATTTGCATTCCACAGTCCTTTCGGGTGCCCGATCATCCGTGGCTTATGTGACCGGCCGTGGGTTCGGCAGCGACGCCGTCGCGTACCGCGACTGTCAGGTCCGGCGACATCAGCGCGCCGAGATGCCGCGCAGGGCAGTGATCAGATCGGCGATGTCCTCACTCCTCGGCGGGTAACCCGGGAAGTAGCAACACACTTCGTCAGCCACCGCCCCGAACCGCCGAGCGATCTCGGAGGCGCATTGTTCGGGGGTTCCGACGATCCCCATGGTGCGAACCATCGGATCGGTGATCAGAGCGCGCATGTCGCCGAACGCTCCCCTCTTGGAGAGTTCGTTGAGCTTGGGCTGCAGATCCGCCCACCCTTCGACCTCCAGCACCGGCACATAGGCGGGCGTGGATCCGTAGAAGGCGATCAACGATGCGACCGCGTCGATCGCGACTGCCAGTTCGGCCTCGGTGCGGCCGACAGCGACCATGGCCTGCGCGTTGACCCGTAGATCGCCGGGAGCTCGACCCGCGCGCCGTAGTCCCTCGGTGATCGCCGGGACGGTGCGCTCACTCATGTGCCTGGCGCTGTTGAACGGCATGACCAACAACCCGTCGGCCACCTCGGCGGCTTTGCGGGTCATCACCGGCCCCAACGCTCCCACGAATATCGGGGGCGGGCCGAATGGATTGGGACCAGGGTTGAAGTTCGGCGGCATCAATGTGTGGGTGAAAAACTCGCCGCGGAACTCCAGACGCGAATTGCCCTCCCACGCATCGAAAATGGCTTTGATTGCGGCGACCGTCTCGGCCATCCGCGCTGCAGGCCTGCCCCACTGGCCGCTGTAGCGCTTCTCGATGTGCGCCCTGACCTGTGAACCCAGCCCCAACCGAAACCGCCCGCGGCTATATATCTGGAGATCGTAGGCCGCGTGCGCCAGATGAAGTGGGCTGCGCGGCCCCGCGATGGCCACATTGGTCATCAAGTCGAGGTCGGTTTCGCCGGCGGCGACCAGCAACGGGAAGAACACGTCGTGCTGTCCTTCAAACGTGAAGACACCGTCAGCGCCCAGCGCCGCGAGGACGCGTGCGTGGCTCGACACCTTGCGCGGCGAACCCTCGAGCTGCAGATGGACTTTCAGACTGGGTCCTCCGTCGAAAACAGTTTCCTTCACCGGCGCAGATGCCACGACGCGACGCAGCTCGACCGCTGCCTTGTGACCATAGGCACATCCTGGTAGAAAAACAATGTGGTTTTACGAAAGATGCTCGGCGGGTGACGACCGACATCGGCACCGTCGATGCTACGGTCGGCCGCCTAACCGCTCCCGGCCAACCTCTGGAAGTGGGCGAACGTGAGTTCGCAGGCGCCACTCACAAGGTGTTTGTGCACGCCGCCGCGACCGCCGTCGACGTCATTCAGTCGCTGCGCGAGCACGGCGACGCCGAATTGCTGGTGTTCAACGACCGTCGCTGGACCTACGAGCAATTCTTCGCCGACGTCGACGCGCTTTCGGCGACCCTGCAGCTCGATTTCGGCGTCACACCCGGCGATCGGCTGGCCATCGCGATGCGCAATTGCGCGGACTGGCTCATCACCTTCGCCGCAGCCATCCAGGTCGGCGCGGTCGTGGTTCCAGTCAACAGCTGGGGATCCGGTGAAGAATTGGCCTTTACGCTCCTCAACTCTGAAGCCACCATCCTGGCGGCCGACCTGCCGCGAACCCAAGCGGCACTCAACACCCTTGCGGCAGCCCGAATCCCGGTGCTGTTCAGCAACGTTGACGGCGACGCCACGGCGCTGCCGAGACCGGCTTCGTCGCAATTACAGATTCGGCCGATCCCGGACGCCGTCGCCTCCGGTCGCTCGCGCCCATACACGTTGGCCCGCCGCGCACCGGAAGACACCGCGATGTTGTTGTACACCTCGGGAAGCACCGGCCACCCCAAGGGCGTCATCACCCGCCACGTCGCGGTCGGCCAGGTTCTGCACAACATGATGTTGGCCGGTTACCTGTCGGTCGAACTGGCGGGTTCGACACCCGCGCCCGGATCCCTTCTGCCGCAATCCCACTTGGTGACCGTCCCGCTGTTTCACGTCACCGGCCTGTTCGGCGGCTTTCTACTGCCGGCCGTGCTCGGACACAAAGTCGTGTTGCTAAGCAAGTGGTCCGCCCAGACAGCGATGGCGCTTATCGAGCGCGAGAAGGTGACCATGCTGTCCACCGTGCCCGCCATCCTCAAAGATCTACTGACCGACCCGCGGCTTGGCGAATACGACTGCTCGTCGGTGTCCCGCGCCGCGCTCGCCGGCGCAGCGACGCCAGCGGATCTACCCGGCCTATTGAGCGACAGACTCGGTGTCACCGGGCGCGCCTGTGGCTACGGGATGACCGAGTCGGGGTCGGTGGGTGCCGCGATGAGCGGTCCGGTCTTCGACCTCAAGCCAACTGCGGCCGGAATCATCTCACCGATCATCGAATTGCGCGTCGTCGACCGCAGGGGACGCGCACTGCCCGCCGCCGCCGAGGGTGAAGTCCAACTCCGCGGCGTGACCGTCACGCAGGGGTACTGGCGGATGGCCGAGCTCACCCGCGGCGCCTTCACCGATGACGGTTGGCTGCGCACCGGCGACCTCGGCCACGTCGACGACGACGGGTTCCTCTTCATTACCGGGCGACTCAAGGAGATGGTCATCCGCGGTGGCGAAAACATCTCTCCCGTAGAGATCGAGAATGTCGCCTATCGCCATCCCTGCGCCAAGGAAGTCGCGGTCTTCGGCGTGGCTGACGGCGTCATGGGAGAGGAGCTGGCGATGGTGTGTCATCGCCAGCCCGGGACCACGCTGACAGAGGAAGACCTGCGGACACATCTGCGGACCGTACTGCCCGCCTTCAAGGTGCCGAAATACGTTGTGGTGACGGACACCCCGCTGCCCCGCAACGCCAGTGAGAAGATCCACCGCCTCGCGCTGCGTGAAAGCTTCGTCGCCACATGAACCAACGTCACACTTCAGCGCGCGCCGCCAAACTCGCCGCGTGACGTTCGCACACGTCGGCATCCACGCGGCCGACCGTATCCAAGCGATCGAGATCCACGCACGAATCATTTCAGCGTCGGTGGCCGGTCTGCCTATCGTTGAACACCAACACGCCGCGCTCGCCGACGATGCGCCGATGCCTACCCTGCTGTGTTTCAGCGGCGGCGGATGCTCTGGCGCCATGTTCGCCTTGCTGGCAGAAAAATGCCTCGCGCAAGGTGTCCAGGGTGGTTGCGTTCGATATGCCGGGCCATACGCCGAAAGACCTTCTGAGACGTTACTCCGCCCGCTCGTTGGTCTCCCGAGCGAATGGCCGCGTCCGGCGAGCTGCGACCGACGCGATGGTCTCGCGCTGGGCCGGCAAGACGCCGCACCTTGACGTGCTGTCGCACTCAGCAGGCATCGTCGATGTCTCGCGCATCGCACCGCAGCATGTGGCGAACATCGGACGGTTCCTGGTCTGCGGCGCCGGCATGCCCGGTCCGGTGGCCATGCTCACGGCGGTGGTGTTCGGTTGCCTGACTGCGTGCGAATCGATACTCGTTGCGCGGGTCGATTCCGCGTGAACGACCAGCAATATTTATATTGACAACCATCAACATAGCTGGTTAGAATCAAGGCTACCCCGGTTCGAACAGCAGAGCCGCACCCACCATGCGTCAGGCCGAATCATCAAGCACCCATACCGATTCCGATTGTTCCGCTTCGTGCAGAAATGTGAGTGAACCATGTCCAATGCCAGTGCGGTCGCGATCTTCATACTCGTCCTGTCCCCGCTGCTCCTCCCCATGACGGTCAGCGGCGTGCACGCCATCGCCAAGTGGCGCCGGCATTTGCGAACCGCCCTAAAGAACTCTGGCCCACAGAGCCGCGCCTTCACCCCTGACCGGCTTTAGACCCGCTCGATCCAGTCCGGCGGGGAGTTCGACTTTCATTGTTGCTCGGAATGGTTCGTCCTCAGCGTTGTCCGACGGACGCCGGTGCGGCCGACTCGCAAAAGCCTCGCCCGCTCAGGTGAAGTTGGCACCGCCGTCGACGGGGATGTTCTGGCCGGTGACGTAGGCGCCGTCGCTGATTGTCACACCCGGCGCCACCGGACTGCGCCCCGCCGGCGCGCTCGGCGCATGCTCATTGCTCAGAAAGGGTGTTCGCCAAGCCACTTCAGATAGTCTTCAAGCGCTTCTTCGAACGTGTATTGAGGACGCCACCCGGCATCGCGGGTCAGCAGATCCGCGTTGTATCCGTTCGACGGATACGGCTCCGCCCGGAGCGTTTCCGGATCCAAGTTCACTTTTCGCGCGGCATCTGGCCGTATCCGGTAGAGCGTCAGCAGCTGTTCGCGCGCGCTGGTGGTGTAGCCGCTGGACAGGTTGTAGATGCGATGCGGAAGGGCGTCTGCATGAATCATGCTCATTAGCGCGTCGGCCGTGTCGCGAACGTAGGTCAGCGGGGACACGGCGATCACACTCCACAGCTGCGACAGCGGCACGCCCATGTATCCCGTGCCGGCCATCAGATTTCCCTTGCCCGCGACCGTATGAACCGCGCGGCTGATGGGACTACCCATCTCGCTATAACCCGGACCGAACTGAGTCGGGATACGTAGCACGGCGACATCGAGCAGGTGCTGGTTCAGCTTCTGATTGGCGTACACGATCGCCGACCCGCCCATCTGCCAGGGCGCAGCATAATCGAGTGCGATGCGCTCAAGGGATCGTTTGACGGAGACCTCAAACGCCGGTAGCGCGAGTGCTCTGCTGCCATCGGGCGTGGTAAAGGCACCCATGGCGTCGGGATGGTCATCGATCGTAGCTTGGGCGGGGAACCGCGTGTCTTCGGCGAACGGCGGCGCAACGCCGCCATAGACCGCGATCGAACTCACGAGCACGAGGCGCTTCACGCCGGTGGCCTCCGCGGCTTCCAGGCAGTTGAAGATCATGTCGTAGTTGGCCCGGTTGGACGTGCGGGTCTGTGCGTGTTGGTGAGCCTGTGCCGCGTGTATCACCGCGTGAAAGTTGTAGCGGCTGAACAGGTCGAGCACTTCCCCGCCACGCGCCAACTCGACGGGTTCGATGGTGACCATCTCGCGCAGGTCGCCTAACGTTTTCTCGATTCGGTCGTGTCCGTGACGGGCCGTGATCACAACGGAAGTACCTTCGGCGGCCAAGGCGCGTGCGGTATTGAGCCCGACGAGCCCGCCGCCTCCCGTGATCAAGATTTGGGACATTGGTGGCTACCCTTCCGAACGGCGGAGCGACGTGCGCTCTGGTTGGTGTGACTCGGCTGCAGTGGTTGGTGACTACGTGAGTGGTTACG
This sequence comes from Mycobacterium sp., assembly GCA_025965975.1. Taxonomy (GTDB): domain Bacteria; phylum Actinomycetota; class Actinomycetes; order Mycobacteriales; family Mycobacteriaceae; genus Mycobacterium. The sequence goes on from JAOPVX010000086.1 coordinate 67,760, forward strand.
CATCGCCGAGCCCGATGAGTTGGAGTCGCAGCGCATCCAGTTCGGTATCGGACTGTTCCCGAACGAGTCGCAGAATCTGTTCCGCGTCATCGCCCAGGGCCGCACGGATCGCCGGCGGCTCCTGCTCGACCAGCTCGATCACCCGGTCCGCCGACGCCTCAGCGCTCAGTCCCGCGTTCTGCATGCTGTTGAGTGACTCGGTGAACTTCCCGAAGGCGTGGCCGTAGAGTGCGCGCTGCTCGTCGGTCATGGTATCGGCGATGCGTTTCAGCGCGGCGGCCGTCTTCGCGGGCCCTCCGGTGCGCATGTTGCCGGCCTGCACCATCACGAAGGCGATCCCGAACGGCTTGAGCTCGAGCCGGTAGACGTCGGCGAGCGCCTCAAATGCCGCCTTGGAAGCGCTGGACGGACCGTCGAACGGCACCGGCAACCGGCCTGTCATTGCGCCGATTTGGACGATGCGGCCACGAGATTTGCGCAGCGCGGGAAGAAAGCCGTTGATGACGGCCATCGCCCCGAAGACATTCACTTCGAACTCGCGTCTGATGTCGTCCAACGGGATGACTTCAAGGGGTCCTGGCGTCAGAGTGCCGGCATTGCTGATGAGGACATCGAGCCCACGCTCACCTAACTCATCGGAAACCTTGCCCACCCACGCTGTGACCGCATGCTGATCGGTGATGTCGGCAAGGGTCACTGCGGCATTTCCGGCCGACGCCTTCTCCAGGTCCGCCGCATCCGTCTCTGACCTCGCGGTACCGAAGACGCGATAGCCCCTCGCGGCAAGCTTGAGGGCCATTGCCCGTCCCAGCCCGCTGCCAGCCCCGGTGATGGCAACGGTGGGTTGGCGCAATTCCATTGTGTTAGTCATCTTTTCACTCCCTTGGGATCTGATGCTCAGTTCGATTTCGGACGTCAGATCGAGGCGATCCGGAGGACGGCGGTCGCGACAGCCAACACGAGAAGCAGGGCGGCGGGGCCTGCGTTGCGAAGGTCCTGCGCGCGGGCGTGAGCCACGATGCCACCGACCATCAACAGGGCCAGTCCGACCGCGGCAGCGATACCAAGCGCCGGGACGACAAATCCGGCGACCAGCCCCACGGCGCCGGCAGCCTCCAGCGCCCCGACCACGCGCCACAGTTGCGCCCCGACGTGTAACTGGTCGCGCATCTGCAATGACTGTTTGGCGCCAGCGAGTTTTAGGCCGCCTGAGCCGAGGAATGCAACCGCGAGAAGCGCGCTAAGGACGATGATGGCGATGGACACTTTGAACCTTTCGTTGAGGGGTTGACATCTGACGCTGGGTGGCGCTCATTCGAACTTCCATGCGGGGTTGAGATGGTTACTGAGCTGGCGCTGGCACCACTCGAGAACGACGTCGCTGCAGGCCTCGGGATGCGACAGCATCGGCCCATTGACGTGGTCAGGGAGCGTGTGCAATTCGACCGGTCCGGCCGCAGCGGCGGCAGCTCTGGCCACCTCCGGCCAAGAGTCCATGTCGCTTTCCTCCAGGACAAAGAAGACCGGCTTGGTGTTCTGCCGCAACGACGGGTCCACCGGTTCGGGTAACACGGGCGGGCCGGTATCACCGATCAGGACCGCGCCGAAGAAGACATCGGAAACGTGCAGCGCACGGTAGACGTCTGCCGCGCTTCGGGTGGATCCCACCAAGAACACGGGCAGGCCCGTCGTTTGGGCGACGCGCGCACCCCAGGCGGCCGAGCCTTCAGCCCACCCCTCGGGGCTGAAGCAGGCGTCCAGTTTCCACACGTCCACACCGCGGTCGGCGTGGTGCGCGCAGAAGGTGTCCAAAATTCCTGGACGCGAGGCGCTTCCGGAGTAGACGACAATCGCGTGGTCGGCATCGACACCGGGACAGCGCGAGCCCAACATCTGATTCTCGACGTGCTGTTCGCAGCGCACGTCACTCGGGATGTGTTCGACGGTCACTGGCTCATGCCCTTCAGCATCCCGATCATCCGGGAGAGATCGATCTCGTTGTCGTCACGCAAAGCTCTCACGACGTAGCGGATCATCCGTGGAGATGGGTTGGTACCCAGGAATTTCCGGTTGATCGGCGGTCCCCATTGGGAGAGGCCGGATGCGGTCAGCGGGGCCCAGCCGGGTTCGATGGTGTTGTCGAACAGGTCGCCGTCGGTGAAGTGCTCGACCATCAGCTTGTCGGGATCGTGCCAGTAGTCGAAGATCTGACTGCCCAGAATATGGCGGCCCATGCCCCAGACGCGTTCGTACCCTTGGTGTAGCAGGTACTCTCCGCCTGCTGCCACCGCATCCAGATCAGTGACCTGATATGCGGAATGCATATAGCCGGTTGCGGGTCCCAGGTTCAGGGCCAGGGTGTGGTGATCGGACGGAACCGTCCCCCGATCGCAGCGGATGAACGCCAGCGCCGGACCGCGGTCACGCTGGCCGGGCACATACTGGAAGTCGCTGACGATCAACCCGAGAGTGTCCAGATACCAGTTCAGGCTGCGGAGGAAGAGCGGTGTCTGCATCACGAGGTGCCCGAGGCGCTGCACCTGTGCGGGTTCAGTGGGCGGACGCTGGGTAGAGTTGATCCGCGGACGGTCGCTGCCGAAATTGAGTGTGTGCACCCGCTGCTCGGGCAGGGCAGGCAGATCGTGTCGCCCGTGGTAGACCCCGACGGTGATCCCGTTTGGGTCGCACAGTCGCACGACCGAGCCTTCGCCGGGTTCATCGAGCGGTTCGACGCGCCGGTTGTTCACCCACGCCAGCGTGTGCAGATCCGGCGCATCGGCCGCCTTGAACGTCGGGCCGATGAACCGGGACCTGGAGCCCTTGCGGATAACCACAGCGGGCGTGCCCGGCATCGATCCACGCAGATGCAAGGTCTTTGGCCCGCGTGCGGCTACCGTGAAACCGAACGCGCGCGCGAAGGTTTCGGCACGATCAAGGTCGGGCTTCTCGAATTCGAGCCAGGCCAGGTCGGCGACTTTGATCGTCGGATTGACCGAGCGCCCGCTGTGCTCGTCCCGGTTGGGACCATGCTCGCTGTGTAGGTCGGCGTGCCCGTCGACTGCGATCAAGTGGTGATTTTTCATGTGTGTCTCCTGCGGAGTGAGGGCCTTGAGGGTGTGCTTGTCATCGCGCGCCGCGCGCACGCCCGACGACCTCGGCGGGGTCGGCGACGGTGGCGCCGCTCCAGGCGATGTGCATATCTGGGCGGACGAGGACCAGGCGGTGGCCATACAGCTGGCACAACCGCGGGTCGTCGAGGACGAGGTGACGCACCGGCATTCCGACCAGTTCGGCTTCGTCCAGCAGTAGCTTGGCATCGCTGGGTCCGGGGACGGCGTCGACGAGGGTGTAACCGCCGCCGAATTGGTCGAACAAGGTTTCGCCCTCGCCAACAACGACATTGGGCGCGCGGTGGCCGGGCCGCACCGTGGGAGCGAAAGTGCGCCGATCCCAGGGAGGTGCTCCACTATCCGTGGCGCACACAATGGGAGAATTGTCGTAGCGGACGTCGAGTTCGACTCCGAGACTGAGGTTTTCGGCGTCGTTTGCGATGATGAATTCCGCGATCGCCGCGCGGTGAGCCCTTCCTTGGTCGCTGTCTTCGCCGATGAGGTGCGGGGCGACCATGTCTCGGTACTGCAAATGGACCAACACGTTCTCAACGGACGCGTTGCGGTTGCGATCTCCGATGGGGCGACGCTCGGCCTCATAGCTGGTCAGCAGGCCTGGTCCGCCCCAGCCGTGCAGCGAGCCGGCGAGCTTCCACCCGAGGTTGAACGCGTCACCCAGACCGGTGTTCATTCCGAAACCGCCGGTCGGGACCATCGTGTGGGCCGAATCACCGGCGAGCAGGATTCGGTCCCGGCCGTATTGATCCGCGAGCAGCGCGTTGGGCCGCCACACGCTCGACGCCAGGATCTCGTCGATTTCGATTGGGCGCCCCAGTGCTCGGGCGACGAATTCGCTTGTGTCACCGATGGGATCGGGATCGTCGACGTCGGCTCCCAAATCTACGTGCAGTGTCCAGGTGTCGACCTCGTCCTGCGCGATCAGGATCGCCCCGCCGGTGGTGTAGAGGTGCCAGAACTGGCCCAGGGCGTGCAGGTCGGCGACATCCACGGATCGGAAGTGCACCAGGGCGAACGTGGTGATGTCCTTCGCGCCCTCCATCGCAATGCCCAGCTCGTTGCGGACCCGGCTCGATGCGCCGTCACATCCGACCAGATAGCTAGCCCGGATCTTCACAGCTTCACCGGTGTCGTCCACGATGGTGGCTTCCACCGCATCGCCATCCTGAGCACACGTCTGCAGGCGCCACCCCTGCCGGACGTCGATCAGCGGGTCGCGCTTGCAGCGGTCCATCATCACCGCTTCGAAGATCGCTTGCGAGCAGCGTTGCCATGGCTGACCCGGACGGGTGCCGTCGGGCGCGGCCCGCAGCGTCGCCCGCTGCTCGTCAACGGAGGGCAGAGCCCAGCGGGTGATCTCCGGTCCGTCGAGCCCTGGCGCGAAGATCACGTCGAACGAATGCTGCGGCGCCACCCCCACGCGACGCAACTCGACGTCCACGCCCAACCGACGCAGCAGCTCCATGCTGGGGCCGTTGGTGACGTCCATCTTCGGAAACCGGGTCGTGTGCGTGTTGCGTTCGACGAGAACGCAATTGATGCCGTACCCGGACAGCACGCTGGCGAGGACGAGACCGGTCGGTCCCCCACCAGCAACAAGGACCGGGGTGTCGAGTGTCTGCGTCATGGCGTAAAGACTCCTGTGGCTGCCGAACCGTCGGGGAGTACATTACGGCTTAAGTTGATATCTGTCAATATAAATATTGACGTCATGTCTGACATAATTTGTCATGTGGGCACTAAACCAATATCGCAGGGGCGTCGCGGTCGCCCGAAGGCCGCTGACTCGACGCCGCTGCAGGACATCCTCGAGGCCGCGCTGGTGGCGTTCGCCACGTACGGATACGACGGCGTTTCGCTGCGGACGCTCAACCGGGACCTCGGCGTCAGCCACAATCTGATCTATCAGCGGTTTGGCGGCAAAGACGATCTCTGGCGGGCCTCGGTCGATTTCGGCTTCGGCCCGCTGCTGCGCATCATGCAGGGGATCTTCGATCCGACCCTGACCGAGCCACTGGAACAGTTACGCCTTGCGATCCGCCGCTACATCGTGTTCTCCGCCGACCACCCCGAGTTGGTTGCGTTGATGAACATCGAGGCTCGCCAGGACACCGACCGGTTGAGCTACATCTACGACAACTACATCGAGCCGGCATTGACGGGCGTCGGGCGGCTCCTGCTGCACCTCGCCGAACAGAAGACGATACGTCCGATCGCGTTGCGGGAGTTCCACTTTCTGGTCGCGCACGGTGCGGCCGCGATCTACAGTCTGGTGCCGCTCGCGACCTTGTTCGACCCGGCGTCCCCGTGCGACCCCGCCGCCATCGAAGAACACGCCCGGCTCGTGTCGGATCTGATCGTCGAGGGTCTGCGGTTGGAACCGAACGGTTAGTCCCGTTGACGACGCCGCGGCGTGCGTTGGCCGCCGTGAGGTCGACTGTCACGCGTCAAATAATTATTTGTCATATATCATGTTACCTGGTATCGTGAACGTGTAGGCACGCCTTCACGGCGACCCGAGATTCAGATTGGACACCATGAGTGCGCCGTCGCGACGCAGGCCGAGCGGGCGACCCCGCAGCGATGAATCGCCGGCTTCGCTGGAAGACATCCTCGGTGCGGCGCTGAAAGCTTTTGCCACCCACGGGTATGACGGTGTGGCGCTGCGAACTCTCAACCGAGAGTTGGGCGTTAGCCACA
>JAOPVX010000098.1 GCA_025965975.1 Mycobacterium sp.
CTGGCTGCTCAGCTGTTATGGATTGCGTCGCTCCGAAGTACTCGGCCTGCGGTGGTCGGCGCTGGACGGAGACCCCCTATTGATTCGCCGCGGTCGGGTCACTGTTGGCAAGGACTCCGATGAGGGCATGCCGAAGTCTCGGCGAAGCCGCCGCGACCTCCCGCTGCCCGCAGAGCTGTCCAGCGCGCTGAATGAGTTCAAGACCCGCCAACAAGCCGAAGCAGAGGCTTTCGGCACGCGCTGGTCCGATGACCGTCTGATCGCGGTACGCGCGGACGGCTCCCCCATCCGCCATGAGTGGTACTCCGACGAATTCCAACGCCTGCGTCAGCAAGCCAGCCTGCGCCGCATCCACCTCAAGGGCCTCCGTAATACCAGCGTCAGCCTTATGTTGGCCGGCGGCATGCCAGTGCACGTCGTCGCGGCCTGGCACGGCCACGATCCGGCGGTGTCGCTGTCGATCTACTCCCACGCCCAGCGCGATGACTTGCGCGCCGCCGGCGCCGCACTATTTTCCTAGGGCATCGGCCCACTCACGACCGCTTGGGACACTGCTGGCCCACTGCCACACATCAGCAAGGAACGCTAGCAACAGAAAAACCCGCTCCGACACTGGTCAGAGCGGGATTGGGTCGTCGGGCTGACAGGATTTGAACCTGCGACCACTTGACCCCCAGGAAGTAGCGGCACGCGTTTCCGCAGGTCACCACAAGTGCCCGGGTCGGTTTGCGGCCATACGAGGCGTGCACAGACGCGCAGGTCGTTTCACCATCGCGCACAACGTGTGGTCCCAAAATGGTCCCCAAGTAAGCGGCCGAAAGGAGGCCGTTTCAAAAGCACAACGCCAGAAACCGAGCTGCACGTCGGCGTGCGCTCGCGGAGGTAACCGGGTCGGCATTCATTTGCGGCCTTGGTGGCACCCCGCAGCGGTTCATGCGGTTCGCCGTGCCAACAGCTGGCGGCGATGGAGTGCGCTGCTTCGGCTTGTCAGCTTGGAGCAGTGGGAGACCCAGGTGCGGGCATCTTTGGTCGGTCGGGTGTTCGCTCGAGCTCCTTGATCATGTACCAGGTGGTCACGGTGATGTACGCACCCCAGATGACGACCGGCAAATAGAAGGCCAGCAACCCGTGATAGGCGAATGGTCCGCTCTTGAAGAACGCCGGGCCCGCCGCGAAGAATATTGTTATGGCTCCGGCAAACGTCAGCCACGTGAGCCAGCGCGGGACCATCGGTTCGGGCCGGTGGTCCATGAGTTCCACGATGCCGGTCGCGAGCATCTCGATCGTCAGGTAGATCCAACCGAGCAAGAACGCGAACCACGCCCAGTCGCTGAAGGCCTGGATGACGTCGGCCCCGGTTTCGGGTCGATAGGCGGAGACGATCCACGCGCACGCATTGAAGAAGACGATCAACGAGATGAAGACTCCGCACACCGCCATGGTGAGCGACCACAGCGGCCAGCGTCCCTCGATCTTCGCCAGCATGATGCCGAACGCGATGGAGCCGGGCGTGAGTACTCCGGCGGCGATGTAGAACAGCGTGCAACCGATAATCGTGCCCCAGTGGTGGGTCTGGCTGAACCACACCTTGGTGGCGTCGAGACCAAGGTCTGCCCGCGCGGGGGCGTAGAAGTGCGCGATGCCTAACCAGCCGACGGCCGTGAGCGCGACAAAGATCCAGTTGCACCACAGCCCGACCTTCTGCGAGCCAAGCCTTTCTGTGTCTCGCATGGGTACACCCCTTGAATCCGGCTTGGACGGATAAACGTGATCATATGAATGGCCTGACCAATAGCAATGTCCGCCGCTGGTCGGTTACAGTGCGGCCATGACCCTATACATTAATACCAATTCGGTCAATGTTTCTGTCACAGATTCGGTCGCGACCGTCACACTCAACCGGCCTCGTGTCCATAACGCGTGGGATGACACTCTGGGTGCTGGGCTCGAGCGCGTGTTCACAGCGCTGTCCGCCGACGAGGATGTGCGCTGCATCGTCCTCACCGGCGAAGGCCCGACATTCTGCTCGGGAGCCGACCTGGCACCGGGGTTCCCGCAGCTGCCGAGCGGACACGATGATCTTCGCGGAACTCTTCGCAGACGCTTTCACCCGGCGTTCTTGGCTCTGCTGGACGCCGCGAAGCCGGTGATCGCGGCCGTCAACGGTCCCGCCATCGGTGCGGGCGCATGCCTGGCCTTGGCGAGCGATATTGCGATCATGAGCCGCTCGGCGTATATGCAATTCCGTTTCAGTGCAATCGGTTTGATGCCTGACGTGGGGGCGACTGCGCTGTTAGCCTCGGCGGTCGGCGCCACCCGGGCCATCGAAATCTTCATGTTGGCGGAGAAGATCGTCGCCGAAGAATGTCGAAGCCTTGGCCTGGTCAGCCGAATTGCCGACGACGTCGCCGACGACGCGCACGAGCTGGCTCGACGTCTCGCGCACGGTCCGACGCGGGCGTACGCAACGACCAAGGCCGCCGTCCACCGATGGTCACGGCAGGCATTTGCCGATCAACTCGAACTCGAGGCAGGGCTTCAGCAGACGCTCATCGCCACCGACGACTGGGCTGAGGGCAGGGCCGCTTTCCTCGAGCACCGCACGCCGACGTTCGCCGGAAGGTAAGCACGGGCCGGCCGGCCAGTTACACGCGAGGATTCTGGCAATGGAAACCCCGACGGACCGGGCACATGAGCAGGTGTCGACGAGACGGCTCACGCCCGGTACGGCACGCGCGACACTGCTCAACATCCTTGGCGACCTGACGTTCCCCAACCAAGAGCCGGTGCCAACCGCAGCCTTCATCCACTTGATGGAGAAGGTTGGATACACCCAACACGCCGCGCGGCAGGCTGTTTCACGCTGCGTGGCGGCGGGATGGATTGACGGAGAACGACGTGGCAGGACCACATCGTGGTCCCTCACCGCCACCGGCCAGCGGCTCGTCGCCGACGGAATCGCAGGCGTCGAACGCCTATCCGATGAACAGGGCGAATGGGACGGTCAGTGGCTCGTGCTGGTCATCTCCATCCCACGACAGCAACGCAGCGGACGCGACCGGCTCTACCGAGCGCTGCGCTGGGACGGCTTCGGTAATCCCAGTCCCGCGATATGGGTAAGTCCTCATCCGGATCGCTACCGGCGGACCGTTGAAGCGCTCGAAAGCCTTGGACTCGAAGACGTCACGCTCTCTTTTCGTGGCCGGCCCGACGTTCTGGGAATGCGACCACCCGAGCTCGTCGCTAAGGGATGGGATACACACGGCCTCACAAAGATGTATCGCGAGTGTTGCCAACGATTCGGTGCGATGTCCCCGAAGACGGACGAAGATCACGCCATCGCACTGCTACAGCTCGACGGCGAACTTCAACAACTACTCGTAAAGGACCCACAACTACCCGACCCCCTACTCCCAGGGTGGAGTGGCCGGAACGACGCGGCGACCCTACTCACATACCGACAAGAGTGGCGACCAGCCGCCAGAGAGTACTGGAGGGCAACGGTCGAGTCCTACGAATAGTCACCGCAACCTCCCGGGCCAGCGTTATCTGCACCCCGACCCGCAGTCCGTCACGAACCCGGGGAACTGCTCTCTGCACTTGTGGTC
>JAOPVX010000151.1 GCA_025965975.1 Mycobacterium sp.
CATAGAGGAATCTGTGTATTGCTGGAAGATCCGCCACTGAGAATAATTGTATATCCCTTGCCACGCCATATCAGGTACCAGGCAGCGCCTCTGGATGCTGGCAGGTAACGGACGATTCCAGCTCACGGGGGTATTGATGAGATGTTGAGCCGGTTTTCAGCGGCCCTCAGTGAATTCTCAGCGGTGGCGGGCGACGCTAACTCCGTAAAGCAACACACAATAATTTAGCGTTTTAAGGAGTGCCATCATGGGAATGAAACTGAAGTACATCACGCCACTGCTGGCGGCGGGCGCTGCCGCCGTCGCGATCGGCGCCGCACCGACGGCTTTCGCAGCCAATCAGCAGTCCTGCTCGGGAACCGTCTGCCAGTCGCCCGGCAACGTTGAGATCAAGACCCCCCCGCCCAACATTCAGTACCACCCCTACGGGCCTAATATGTCATCTTCGATTTTGACCGGGCAAGCTTGAGGTCTGGGTTGCGGCCTGCTGGTTGCCGGTGCAGTGGAATCGTATCCGGCGAGCCGAGTTTCGGTGTTGCGAATTCGCAGCGGCGCGTTTGACCTGTTTGACGAGGCGGTTGTAGCCCTCGGTGCGGGCGTTAGTGATCCCGGTGGCGATGAAGGCGTTCATTTCGGGCCACCGGGTGTCGATGGTGGTGGCCAGGGTGAGCAGTTCTTCTTCGGCGATCCACGCCGACAGGATCTGGCCGGTGTCGTCCTCGGACACGATGGCATGCACATCTTCGCGAAACTCTTGTCCGACAAGCGTTCCCGCGCCCGCATGAGTCGGCGCCGGGTGGCCCATTCCGGGTCGGCCCGCCGGTCGCGGCGATACCGCAGGTCCCAGGGGACGCGGTCGCGCACCTTGGTCAGCGCGTCGTTGGCGATCTTGACCGAGTCGATCGCCACGAACTCGATCGCGTCGCGGAACTGCGGTGGGCACTCACGTAGCCAGCATGCCTTCACGGTCTCGACGAGAACGACTTCACGATGATCAAGCGGATTCGACTCACCGGCGGGCGTCGGCCCAGGCTGGCGGCAGAGGTTTCCGAAGCTGGTATCACGGCGGATGAAGCTAGCCTTCGTCTGGGATACGGAGGTCGGATCGACGCGCGATGGCCAAGCATCTTCGAACGTTATCGCGACCGGAAAATCATCGGTCCGAAGCGATGGTCGCGCTGAGGCAGTGGCGAGAGAACAATGCGGCAAGTTAGCCAATGACGTTGCGGCCGTGCAGGATCAGAACCGGAGGATGCAACGATTGCGCCACAACGAACGCCCCCACCAGCGACGATGTCTCATTTCCCAATGTCATATTCTCATCCGCGTTGTCATCTATAACGCCGAGGACGGCGACCACGCCCTGCAAGCGATCAGAGCGTTCGCGGCCGACTACGGCGCCAGGTGACCCAAGGCGGTCGCGAAGATGCCCAAGCGGACCGACGTGTTGCTGGCCTTGTACGACTGGCGAGGACTGCCGGGGTCCGGCGACCGCGAGCACGATCGCGCCGCCGGTCGGGCTGAACGCGGGGTCGACGAGGTGCGTCGCGGAGACGTGCAGGTCCATCTCGTCGGGGCGGCCCCGCTGGACGCGGTCCATAGCAGAGCGCCGGCGGCCGGCCGCATCCAGGACGACGGTGTCGAGCCCCTCCGCGGCACCGTAAACGGCGGCGGCCAACCCGGCCGGCCCTGAGCCGACGACGATCAGGTCCACGGGCTTGGTTCCGGTGTGCCGGTATGCCAAGCCCAGGGCCTGGGCCATTTGCTCGGTGGTGGCACGGCGCAGCACCTGGTGGCCGATGATCACCGCGGGCAGATCCGCGGCGGTGATCTGCGCGGATTGGGCCAGTGCCTGATCGGTGACGCCAAGTTTCGCGATCAGCAATCGCGTCAAAACCTGCCCACGCTGACGTCCAAATTCGCGATCAGCTGACGTCAGATTCGCGATCAAAGCCACTGCGACAGATCGGCCATCACGGTCTCCCTCGTCGGCCGATCAGGTGGTGTAGTTCAGGCTGGTCATCATTCCGGCCTCTTGGTGGTAGGTGTTGTGGCAGTGCAGCATCCACACGCCGGGTTGGCGGCGACCAGAGCGACGCCCAGTTTCTGCATGGGAGCACCACGGCGGTGTCTTTGCGGGCGCCCAGGCTGCCGTCGGGCCGGATGACTTGAAAAGTGTGGCCGTGCAAGTGCATCGGATGCCACACGTGTTCGGAGCCCGCCCATCCGCGGTCGCCACCCTCGTCGATCGCGCCACCCGCTACGCGATGGTCGTCGCGCCGCCCGACGGCAACAAGGCCGACGCGGTGGCCCGCGCACTGATCGACCACATGGGCCGGCTGCCGGAACACCTGCGGCGGTCGTTGACGTGGGACCGTGGCAGCGAGATGGCGCGCACCGTTGTCAGACAGCTGTTGGCGCTGACAATCACCGCAACGGTCAGCGCCAGCATTGAAGACGCGAGTGTGTTGCGCGCGCTACTGCGAAACACCGTCGGCGGTGGGTTCGCGCTCGCCGTCAGCTTTGCCATCGGCCATCTGGTGAGCACGGGGGTGAGCTGAGCTCTCAATCTACGACTGCTCGCATACCCATGTAGTCCTTGCTTCCAGTAGGTTCGACTTTCCAGGAGATTCAATGTCAACTTTCAACGGGCTACCGCTCCACGTGTTGCTCGTCCATTTCATCGTCGTTCTCGCACCGTTGACCGCGTTGCTGGCGATCGTCTGTGCTGTGTGTGCGGTGTGGCCAGCGGCGCGAAAGCGGTTGATATGGCTTGTCGCGGCGCGTGTGCGAGCCGTCCGCCTCGAGCGACGGCCGGGCTAGATCCGGCCCGTCACCTCCAGCTTGACCTCGCGTCTGGGCGTGGAGGCGATGCCCTGTGGAACCGAGCGTGGCGGTCGCTTGTGAGACTCGCGCCGCGGCATCCGCAGCGCGACGTTGCTCATGATGGTGCCTATCGCCACCGCGAGTTCGTAGGTTGCGAAAGCGGCTCCGATGCAGCGCCGGTAGCCGCCACCGAACGGTAGGTATTCAAACGGCGTCGGGCTTGCGGACAGAAAGCGTTCCGGTCGAAACCGGTGTGGGTCATCCCATATCGCGGGATCGAAATGTATTGCAGGAATAGCGACACCCACGATGTCACCTGCGACGCGCTGCACCCCGTCGATGGTCAGCGGGGTGGATAGCCTGCGCAACACGATCGGAACGGCGGGATGCATCCGCAGGGTTTCGGAGATCACGGCAGACAGGAATGGCAGCTTCGCCATCGTGTGTGGTGCAGGCGCGCTCGACAGCTCATCGACGATTCGTTGCCGCACAGCTGGCGCGCGGTGAATGTGGTACAGCGCCCACGCCAGCGCGGCTGCGGTGGTGTCGTGGCCGGCGATGACCAAGGTGCGCAGCTGCTGGTGCAAATCGTCGTCGTCAAGCCTCCGGCCGTCGTCGTCGGTCTGCAGCAACAGGGCCAGCACGTCACCCCGACCAGTCACCGGACACCGTCGTTCACGTTCGACGTCAGTGGCAAGCAACGTGTCGAACTGCGTGCGCAACCGCACCAGCCGGGCCCATGGTCCCCGCCCCGCGAAGTCCTTGCGCAGCCACGGCAGCAGCATCAGCGGTGCGGTGTTGGCGTTCATTAGAGCCGTGACAACACGGGTGTACTCGTCGGATCGCGGCCCTTCCTCGATGCCGAGTACCGCGCGGACGATAATGCGCAAAGTGATCGACTGCGCCGTGGAGTGAATTGGGATCCGGTCACCGGTGCGCCACGTTTCCGTCTCCTCGGTGACCGCGCGGGCCAGGGCGTCGGCGCGCTCCCGCATCCGGCCACCGTGAAAGGCGGGCAATAGCAACTGCCGTGTGCGGCGGTGTCGCTCACCGGATGTGAGGATCACCGAATCGGTTCCGACAACTGGCTCGATCGGATTGGGCGTCGGCGCGGTCAACAACGCCCCGGGCGCGCGCAGGATATCTCGCGCGCCGACGACGGTGGCGACGAAGTGCACGGGGCCCAGACCTGGAATCATCACGGCGAACTGGTCACGGCGACCGGCTCGTCGTCGGAAGTAGCCGTCAGCGTCCAGCCCTGCCGGCAACGACTTGAGTGCTTCCAACCAGTACGCGTGCGACGCGCCAAAATGCTCGAGCATGGCTCCAATACCCGGCCAATGATTAAATTAAACCAAGGCGATCGGCGTTGATCGCCCACTACAATAACGAAACGGTGTCGCGCTCGGTCCGTCACTGACGCCGAATTTGACGAATCACGCAGTGGCGCAGAGCGATAGCCTCGTGACACTTGACGGCCAGCCAAGGCGCATCCATAGTCAGCAATACCGTGGGTGCGCAGGAGTCGACGTTGTGGGGGGAGAAGACTGCGGCACACAGCCCAGGCCCGAGCGCACGCCAATGCTGGACGGTCGATTACCGCCTGTTACACAACGCTTTTCGCATTGGCGATTACGATGGCGATGTCCATGCGATAACTACCGCTGACAGGAATAGAGGGTCAGCAGACGCAGCCGCGCAGCATCCGGATGGTCGGTCCAGACACATTCATCTCGTGGCGCGGCCTGCGATCGCGTCGTTTCGATGGTGACACTCCTTCGATCGGGTCCCTAGTCGGAACCGCCAGAACCGGACTTATTCCAGAGTCGCGCCGCGGCATGCCTGCGTCGTTACTGTTGACACCCAATTAGTACTGACGGCTAGCCGGTATCCGCACCTAAGCAAACTAAGTCGGTCGGTCGCGCAGCTCGTCGATCACAAGGTGGATTCAGCTGCGGAAGCTCTAAGACCCGGTATCTCGAAAAGGACAGCCCGTCAGAATTATTCGTGCTCTGTGATGCGTCGCTCTGGTGGCGCTGTCGTGTCACCGGGTTCGCCGGCACCAGCATCGATGAGGTCGCGGCGGCGACAGGGCTGGGCAAGGGCAGCCTCTATGGCGCGTTCGGTGACAAGCGCCAGCTCTACCTGCGGGTGTTCGACCGGTACTGCACGGAGGTGACCGAGGCGACGGTACGGTCGCTCACTGGGCCCGACGACGGGGCCTACGCGCGGCTGCGGCAACGACCCGCACACGCATGCGACAGGGAGTCAAGGCCAATACGTCACTGTGCGGCAAGGCACGCAACATTGACAACAAACAAATCGGCATTCGGCAGGTAACCGCGCGGCGAGGACGCACTGTCCGGCACCGTCAACTTGTCCGGGATCAAATCAGTCCGTCACTGTCATGTTTTCGCGGAAGCGAGCCAGCAGACATGTGGACTTCGCATACGTGATTTCCGGAAGGTTGCGGATGGGCAGTCACCGGGCCGGCTCCGTCGGTGCCGTCGTGAAATAGAAGAAATCACGCTGGTCAGGACGCAAATATCGATCCACCGGTCCCTCCATGGCCGCCAGCAGCCGGTGGGGTTTCGAGGAGCCGCCGTCGCTGCGCCAACTGCTGAAAAACTCCATCCCTGAGTGGATGTCGAGTTCCATTCCAGTGACAGCGCCGACGTGCGCAAGAGCTGTCGCCAGCGTGGCCAAGTTCAGTTTGTCGCCGGCGACCTAGACGATGTCGCCGCTCGAGGTCACGCCCATGGCCGATCGCCAGGTGTATTGCAGCTGGTTGCGGGTGTTGCCCCAGCGGTGGTCCGTGTTGCGGTCCAGGCCGGATACTGGTCGGCCGTGATCGACGATGAGGGCCAGGTTCTGGCGCACCGCGAGGACGTGGGGTCCCATTTGCACGTCGCGGCCCCACTGACCCACCGTCAAATGTCCGCTGGCGTCGATCACCGCGGATGCTTTGCCGACGATCACGTCCCGCACCGTTGTGCCGTCCAGAAAGAATCCTCCCGAGTACCTCGACATCTTGAATCCCGATTGAATGCGGCGGCCACCTCGGGCAGCTGCCCGGACGGGATATGCCCCGGCGATCCCAACTGCGCCGGTTGGACGGTTCCAGGCATCAAATGCGCCTGCACCATCGCCGATCGCACAAGGGCTACACCGACGACGATGCTGCGATGCAATGGATCTGGCTGTGTGATCGCGGTGAACACCACCGGCGGTGCGCCGGGCACCTTGACCACAGGATGCCAGCCTGCGTTGTCGGCAGTGTGTGGCAGTGGGGGCAGGCCGGGGTAACTGGCGAGCGCGCCCGGATCGGCGCCGCCGCTGGCGCTCTCGGTCACTGAGCGCGGATCCGGCGGCGTGTCTGAGGGGGCAGACCGCGAATAGAGCCAGTTCTCGAACTGATCCAGCGCTCCGCCCAAGCCGACCGCGCGAAGCGCTGTCGACGTCTTGTCCTGCCAGGTGGCGTAGCCGGCGGGAACGACCATCTGGGGGACAAGCGTTGCTCCGCCGAACACCATGCTGGCGACGACGAGCAACACCGCGATCCGTATGCTCCACCGCCGAACTCTGCGCCTCCGACGCGAGCCGCCCCATCGCGGTTGATCATCCGACGCCGGCCTCGTGTCGCCATAACGACAGCGTCTGCTGTTCGCGCTGTGATTCCGCTGAAAAGTGCGTCCGCCGGGCTCACATTCAGCGACGTCACGATCGGAGATGCATTCTCAGCGGACCTTCAGCGCACCCAGCGCACAGTGGGTCCGAACCCGGGAGGGTGCCTGTCGGCGGGGGACCCCTACCACATCAGATATGGTGGCGGCACTACCATTTTTACGACAACCGCTAGAGCAGCGGTGGTGCTACCACTTCATCGGGGGAGGTATGTCACTGATGCGGGCGCAACGCAAGGACTTGGTCCGCAACCGTGAGCGGCTGGTGGAGGCCGCGCGCGAAGCGTTCGTCGAGCGCGGGCCCGAGGTCGGCCTGGACGAGATTGCGCGTCGGGCCGGCGTGGGCCCGACCACGCTCTACCGCCACTTTCCCGAAAAGGATGACCTGGTCGAGGCGGTCCTCGATGACCTGATACAGGTGGTGCAGGACAACGCCCGCCGGGCTGCTCGAATCAGGGATCCGAACGAGGCCTTCCGGGCGGTGTTCACCCGCAGCTCTGACATGTCTGAGCCCGAAGTGGCGACGTTTCTGCGGCTGGGCGGCGTGAGCCGCCGCGCCGATGAACATGCCAACCGTCTCATCACCGCCGTGATCGGTCCGGCTACGGCGCGGCTGCGCGAGGTCGGCGGCTTGCGTGCGGACATCACCGTCGATGACATCACCATGTTCGTCCGGATGACCGTCGCCGCCGACAACGAAGAAAGCCGCGCAAAGGCGATCGACATCTTGCTCGCCGGCGTCATTTGCCCGATCGAGCGCAACGCCGTCGACAGCGGGCAGACCTGATCCGGCCTACGTACATGTCTGGACCTAATGGAGGAATTCAATGATCCATCCCCGGCGCCTGTGTGGCGTAGGTCTGTGAGCGGGTTCGCCGTCTTATGGCCCAGCGCGGCGAAACGGGAACCTCCGCGGCACCCGGCGGCGACGGGCGGGTGAGCCGATTCAATGCGCCCGTAACCGCGCCGCAGATGCTGATGCGCCTGGTGTCGTTGTTGCTACGTCCGACGGCCGGATCGCTCGCCGTTGGGATCGTAGTGGCGGCGTCGCTCCTCGGGGCGGAGACCCTTCTGGTGTATGTGCTCAAACAGATCGCCCCGATGAGCCCCTTTGGCGTGATCTACATACTCGGCGTCTTAATCGTCTCAACGGTATGGGGCTTCGGGCTGTCGGTGGTGATGTCGCTGGCCAGTGCCCTGGCCTTCGACTACTACCGTATGCGACCCGAGAGCATCATCCCGACCAAGGCCCAGGACTGGGTGGCAATTGGGGTCTTCCTGGCCGTTGCGCTGTTGGCCAACACTCTCGCGGGTCTGGCCCGATCACGCGCCGCTGAAGCGCATCAACGCCGCCGGGAGGCAGAGTCGCTCGCGGAGCAGCAGGCCGCGCTGCGACGGGTGGCGACGTTGGTGGCGCGGGGACTGCCCCCGTCTGACGTGTTCTCCGCGGTGGCGGCGGAATTGGGCCGCTGCCTGCGCGTGCAGCACGCGGCACTCGTTTGCTACCAGCTCGACGGTGCGGCCGTGCTGCTCGCAGCCCATGATGTGCGCGGCGCGGTGAAGAAGATGCGCGTGGGGGAGCGGTTCTCGGTGGAGGGTGAGACCGTTGCTTCGATGGTGTGGCGAACCGGGCGCGCCGCCCGGACGGACAGCCCCGAGAATGCGTCGGGTCCGGCCGCCGCGCGGATACGTGAGCTGGGCCTGCGATCGGGGGTCGGTGCGCCGATCGTGGTCGACGGGCGGCTGTGGGGTGCCGCGGTAGTCGGCTCGGCACGATCGGAGCCCTTGCCTCCGGACACCGAGGCGCGGGTCGGCGACTTTGCCGATCTGGTCGCGACCGCGATCGCGAACGCCGCTGCCCGTGTCGAGCTCACCGCGTCTCGGGCGCGGATCGTCGCGGCCGCCGATGATGCCCGGCGCCGTTTCGAACGTGACCTGCACGACGGCGCCCAACAACACCTAGTCGCGCTGGGGCTTGTATTGCGCACCGCGGAGGCGTCGCTGCCGCCCGGACCGCACAAGGCCAAGGAACAGATTTCTCACGTCGTCACAGGACTGGCAGGGATCTGCGATGAGCTACGCGAGATCTCGCGTGGGATCCATCCCGCGATCCTGTCCAAGGACGGTCTGGGCCCCGCGCTCAA
This sequence comes from Mycobacterium sp., assembly GCA_025965975.1. Taxonomy (GTDB): domain Bacteria; phylum Actinomycetota; class Actinomycetes; order Mycobacteriales; family Mycobacteriaceae; genus Mycobacterium. The sequence continues at coordinate 8,654 of JAOPVX010000151.1, forward strand.
GACGCTGGCCCGCCGGTCGGCCGTGCCGGTCGACCTCGACATCAGCGTCCACCGACGGTTGGGAGAATCCGCCGAAGTGGCCGCCTACTACGTCGTCGCCGAAGCCCTCACCAATGCGGCGAAGCACGCGCAAGCGTCGCAGGTGAACGTACGCGTCGACGCCGCTGGCCCCAACCTGCGTCTGTCGATTCGAGACGACGGAATCGGCGGTGCCGACCCGACCAACGGATCCGGACTCATCGGCCTCAAAGACCGCGTCGAGGCGCTGGGGGGCCAGATGGCGATCTCGAGTCCGCCTGCAAGCGGAACATCAATACTGGTCGAAATTCCTTGCGACATCCAGTGATTACGGGCGTCGACCGAACAGGCCGATCTGTTTCGGTCAGTTCGAGGTTGGAAACGCGGCTGGCATGGGGCAGGACGCGATTCGAAGGACAAGGCTGGCGATTGCGACCAGCAGTAGAACCGCGGCTGATGCGAGCCCCTTAGCCTTTGTTCCGCGGGCGCGCAGAAGGTATACGAGGGCACCGATGAGATAGGCGGTCAAGCACACGGCCGCCGCCACTCCGAGTGGCCACCACAACAACCCGATGACCAGGCCGACCGCTCCGGCAAGTTCGGCGGCGCCCAGCAGCCACATCTTGTCGATAGGGAAGTTCACGGCCCGCATTCCGTCTGACTGCCGTTGGTCTCCGACGAGCTTGCCGCGCGCCGATGGGATGAGCGTGACGGCCAATAGGACACCGCTCGCGATCGTTGCGACGAACATCAGAGGGGCTCGGGCGTAGCGAATAGGAATTGGGCGAGCAGCTCGTTGACCAGCCGCGGGCGGGTGGCGAACACGAAATGGTCGGCTCCGGGTAGTTCGACCAGGCACGACTCGGCGATATGCGCGCGGAGATAAAGTCCGACGTCCGAGGGGACTTCGCGGCCCAGACCGCTGGTCACCACTAGCGTCGGCGTGGCGACCGAGCCAAGCAGGTGCCGGTCGTCGTCGCGCGCGATTCCCTCGAAGAATCCCATCAGGGTGTCGGTTCCCGCCGTCCGGCTCATGGCGCCGAACCACTCCCTGAGACCTTGCGCCTCGTGTCTTCCAACGTCGCGGAATACCGTGCCCGACGCCACGTGGCCCGCCGAGGCGAAGCCGATCAAGGCCACCCCGCGCAGGTCCAGATGCATCAGCAGGCGATCGAGACCATCGGTGTAGCTCGCTGACTTCGGTCACCGTGGGATCGGACACGTCGGCAGCCGCGACGCTGCCGGGGATGAAGCGGGGGTAGCAAGGGAACATGGTGTCCCCGAGTTCCTGGTTGGCGTGAATGTTCGCCCATAGCTGGCGTAGCGGTTCTTCCAGTTTGACGACCTCCCAGAGGTCCCCGTTTTCTGGGGTGGAGAAGGTGGGTGCGTGCGGGGCCATGTACATGCGTTCGAGTGGCAGTCGGTATTCGCTGGCACCGCGCAGCATTGCGGCCACGCTGCTGGTGTTCCAGGTGAGCCCTGCGGTGGGCCGGCCCTGCCTGCCGGCAACGATGACCATGGCGCGGTCCCAGTCGACCTGCTGGTCCCCGAACTCGTAGGGTCCGGACCCAGTCCGAATGCTCGCGGTCGCGGCCCAGCAGGGCTACGTCGTGGCCAGTATCGAGTACCGCACCGTCCCCGGCGGCGCCACGTATCGGGACGCCGTCGCCGACGTGAAGTCGGCGATCCGCTACCTGCGGGCACATGCCGACCAGTACGACATCAAGGCGAGCAAGGTCGCCGTGTGGGGCGAGTCGGCGGGCGCCTACCTCGCCGCGATGACGGGGGTCACCAACGGTCTCAACTGTTTCGAGAACGGCAGCAACCCGGGCCAGAGCGGCACGGTACAAGCAGTCGTCGACGAGTTCGGCCCCTCCGACATCTCTAAGAACGCTTCCGACTACGACGCCGCGGCGCAGAAAAGGACCTGCGCCGCCGGTAACTCCTTCGCCCAGTTCATCTTCGGCCCCGACACCACCCTGTCCGTGAAGGACGACCCGGCAGCGGTGGGCGCCGCCAACCCAGTCACCCATGTCAGCTCGTCGAGCCCGCCTTTCCTGCTGCTGCACGGAAGCGCTGACCAACTGGTCTCACCCAGCCAGACCCTGGTCCTGCACGACGCGTTGCGCGCCACCGGCGTCGACAGCACCCGATACCTGGTCGAGGGCGCCAACCACGGCGACCTGACATTCATGGGTTTCGATGCCGACACCGCGAAGCAGTGGTCGTCCCAGCAGGTGATGGACGCCATCACCGGCTTCCTGAACAAACACCTCGGCTGTGCCCTCTGCCCGCGGGCCTCGGGTTCGCCAGTCCTGCAGGTGCATTCTGGCGGAGGACGTCACTTGGCGTGGGCTCGCAGCTTGCGGGTGATGTCGGCGGCGACCCGGCTGATCGAGGAGAAGGGGCAGGAGGCGGCATCGCACGGAGCGTCGCTGGTTGAGGTGCGGTATGCCACCGAGCCGCCCGTGACGAACATTGATGCTCCTGGGGTCGAACTCCAATCCGCCCCGGAGACACCGGACTACGCACGCGGTGACGCCGACTCAGCGATGCGCAGTGCACCCGTGGTTGCAGACCATCACTACACCATCGCCCGAAACCACCACAATCCCATGGAATTACCATCCACCATCGCCAGCTGGAACGACGGCGATCAGCTCATTTTATGGGACAAGGTTCAGGGCATCACTGCGGCACAGGCGGCAATTGCCCAAGCCAATGGCCTTCCGCCCGAAAATGTCCGGGTGATCTCGCCGTTTGTCGGCGGCGCCTTCGGCAGCGCCGGTCGCACCTGGCCGCATCAACTGCTTGCGGCGTTCGCCGCCCGGCAAATGAGACGACCAGTCAAACTCGTGATCACCCGCAGGCAAATGTATGGCGGAATCGGCTATCGCCCCACGAGCAGACAACAGCTGGCCATCGGAGCCGATCGGTCCGGCCGCATCACCGCGATCATTCACGAGAGTCACACCGAAACGGCTCGCTACCAGCTCTACGAAGAAGGTCTCACCGAGCTGCCGAAATTCCTCTACAGCAGCCCCAACATGCGTTCTGCCTATCGTGTCGTGCCGCTGGATGTGAATGTGCCGACCTTCATGCGCGGTCCCGGCGAGAGTTCGGGCTCGTACGCCCTGGAGTCGAGTATGGACGACCTCGCGCATCGGCTGGGCATGGATCCGATCGAGCTGCGCCTGCGTAATGAACCGGACCGCGACCAAAGAACGGGCAAACCATTCTCAACCCGGCGTCTCGCCGACTGCCTCACGCAGGGCGCCGCCAGTTTCGGTTGGTCGCACAGAAATTCAACACCACGGTCGCGACGCGAGGGTCATCAACTGATCGGAATGGGCATGGCGGCGGCTACATATGCGACCGGGCGCGCTGAGTGCGCTGCGTTGGCCCGGGTGAATGCTGACGGCACCGCCGACGTTCAGAGTGGGACCATCGACATGGGTCCCGGCCCATATACGTCAATGACCCAGGTGGCGTCCGATGCTCTCGGACTGCCGATGAGCCGAATCCGGTTCACGCTCGGCGACAGCCGACTTCCGAAGGCTCCCATGCACTCCGGGTCGAAAACCATGGCGAGCGTCGGCTCGGCCGTCTTCACCGCCGGAAATATGCTGCGCGACAGGTTAATCCGCACGGCGGTGGTGGATCCAGGTTCACCACTCAACGGCGCCCGGCCCGAGGACGTGGCAGTCTCGGGCGGGCGGATGTTCCGGACCGACGACACTGCCCGCGGCGAGAGCTACCAGGATCTCCTGCGCCGGCGCGGGTGGCCGAGCCTGGACTCACAGCAAACCTGGTCACCCGGTGACACGAATTCCCGATTCTCCCTAAACGCATACGGCGCGGTATTCGCTGAGGTAGCGGTCGACGAAACGCTTGGCACGCTGCGTATCCGCCGAATCTTCGGCTGCTACGACTGCGGCCGCATCGTCAATCCCAAGCTGGCCCACAGCCAAGCGATTGGCGGCATGGTGGCCGGCGTAGGGATGGCGCTACTAGAGAGTACTCAGGTAGACCACCGCGACGGCCGGGTCGTCAATGCGAACATGTCTGACTACCTCGTCCCGGTCAACGCCGACGTGCCCGCGCTCGACGCCACTTTCCTGACGGGTGAAGACGCCATCGCCGATCCGATCGGGGTGAAAGGACTGGGCGAGCTCGTCATCGTGGGAGTTCCAGCGGCCATCGCGAATGCCGTCTTCAACGCGACTGGCAGGCGTATCACCGATCTACCTATCACCCTGGACAAGCTCTTCTGAGTGTCGACGACTAGAGATACCTCCGGTCAGCGGGCCAGCCGACGAGTCCGCAATCGGTGTCGAGGATGTCGCGGACGCGGTCGAGGTAGTCCGGGAGCGGGTCGTGGCTGGCGCTGACGATGCGCAGTCGGCCGTTGAAGGTGCACACGCCGAAAGCTACTTCGCCCTGGACCTGCACCAGAATCGCCGGCCCCCAGATCGCCACCGGGCGCACCGCCAATGGCCTGCCCATGTCCAGGACACGCAGGTTGGACGCGAACGCTTCGAAGCTGAGGCCGCGAATCATGAAGTCCTCCGCGTCCTCCGGCGTCGCATCGGCACCGATTAGCGCTTCGGTGGCGGCCGACGCGTCGAGCACAGCCGGTAGCGAACGGGCAACGGAGAGCTGGTCGCTAACCGTGCGGGCCATGCCCCACAGATCGGTGAGCTGCTCACGGGTGAATGCCGTGCGAGTCGCGGTGAAGTACAGGCACACGTCATCGTCGACGCCGATATGGCTGCGGAAGTCGACGGGGGTCGTCATCCGGACGAACTCATTGCGGCCGGACTCGAAGATCACCCGGGTTATGGCCGACACCAGCGCCGAATGCACGGTGGTCTGTTCGGTGCGGGCGCGGGTGACCAGCCGTCGTGTCAGGTCCTCGTCGAAGCAGACGGCGCTGACGCGGGGCAGGGCGCCGTCGAAGGGCCGAATCTTGCTCGGCGTGGTAAGCCACTCCGGGAGCGCCCGCGGCCGCTGACCATTTGCGGCGGCCGGCTGGGCGTCGCGCAGGCGGCCGATCAATTTCTCCTGCGACGGCGGCACCGGCAGCGCCGCCAGTTCGTGCCCGTTCAGCGCCGAGAATACGTCCCGCAGGATGTATCCTGCCGACACGCCGTCGACGATGACATGGTCGACGGTCAGGATGATCGCGGCCGGAGTGCTGCGCAGCAGCACCACCCGGATCATCGGCGCGATGGAAGTGTCGAACGGGCGGGTTAATTCCCCGGCGACCACGTCACACCAGGTGCGGCCCGTCTCGGCGACGATGGTAACCGGGATCGGTGGCACGATCGTCGGGCGGCAAAAGCACAGCCCGGCCTGAGGGTGATCGTCGATGTAGACGTTGAGCAGCGGGTGGCGATGCTGTACCTCGCGTAGGGCGGCGACAAGCGCACCCGGATCCAGCTCGTCGGCAAGCTCGGCCACCATGCAGAAGTGCATCGTGTTCTTCTGCTGGCGCCGGTGGTACAGCCGCTCGAAGGCACCCAGCGGACGAACCAAAGCAGCCGTCGCCCCGGCAGCCTCGGGACGCAAACTGACGCTCCCGGCGTGAGAGTCGGTATCGCGTCGCATCGTGAACTCCTCCATAAGCCTGTCCGTGTGCCGCCCTAAACCGCTGTGACGCTAGTCTTGTCAAAGGGGCCCGTCGGAGCTTGAACCCTCGCGACAGGTCGATGTACCAATGCGTCACGAGGTCGGCCGTGATAGTTAAGTGGGTCTACGGGAGAGACGGCCCCGGAAAACACAATTGCGAGTCGAGCCCGTTGCCGCGCCGAACTTTCGAAGAACCGACGAACCTGTGGCAGATCGAAACCCGCCCCGGCGTCGGTGTCGTGTCGCGTCGAATCATGAGCTACCGCCATAAGCCGCTTCACCTCCGGCCCTAAACAACCGCTGTGACTGCACTGTTCACGCGATCCGACTGCGCCTTGAACCTGCCGGTTGCACCAGTGCGTCACGAGGCTGGCCGTCGAGACGAAATGCGTTGCGGTAGTCAGACGGTGAACTGCCGTAGCGAGCCTTGAAGCTGCGGCTGAAGTGGCTGGTGTCCGAGAAACTCCAGCGGTGGGCAATGTCCGAGATGGGCCAATCGCTATCGGTCAAGTCCTCTCGGGCGCGTGCAAGCTTGCGTGTGCGCACGACCTCACCGACCGTCTGACCGGTGGCGCTGAAAACGCGATTGACTGTACGGATCGACACCCAATGAGCTGACGCGATGGCGGCGGGTGTGACGGCGCCGTTGAGCAGATGCCGGTCGATGTACTGCTCGATCGACGCACGCAAAGCAGGCCGGGCGACCTCGGCCGAGGAGACGTCGCTGTCGCTGCGCAGGGCACCGACCAACAGCACCAGCGCGGCCGCGCGGGCTGCGCTGATTGCGGCTGAATCCAGTCCCGGCAGAACCTGACTGAGCGTATCCAGGTAGGTCGTCAGCAACCGCGTCGCCGGGGCGGTTCCGTCGAGCTTGACCCCGTCGCTCATCCATGCCCGCCCACCGACCTCATCCAGCGCCGTCCACGGGATCAGCATGCTGCGTTTCGACAGTGGCTCCCGAACGGTGAACCGGTTCCGGTTGGTGCTGTCCCATGCCACGACGTCACCAGGTGTCATCGTGGCTTCGATGTGGCGCTGGCTGATCGTCTCGGCCCCCGCCTGGACGATCATTACTGCGACGAATTCCCCGTCCGTATCCACACGCTGATGGCGGGTGCGCGTACCGGAACAGGGTCCGCACTCGCCGTCGACCAATACGAGGTCATCTATCCGCCAGCGGCGGAGCCACGCCTTGAACGTATCCCGGTGGGGCAGCTCCGGGATCGTGACCGTCCAGGGCACATAGGTTTCCGACAATATCTGCTCCCACTGAGCAGCCAAGTCGGCTGTAGCACGCGCGTTGATGGTCCACAACTCGCCGCTGCTTGGCATCACGCCACCCTCCACGTCTTGCCTCGTACCGATGGTCAATTCAGTGGGTGTCACACGGCCCACTTCGGGGCAGGATTGCCGAACCGCACGGCAACGGCCACGATCCGCAAGTAGCCTCGACTTCAATAGCTGGCTCATTCCGTCCCTCGTATCCCAGAATCGCGCTCGCACGAACCCATGTCGTTACCGCTGGCACCCATCGATGCTTCCTGCGAGTGGTATCCGCCACCCACGGACGTCGCCGTGAAGCCGCGGTGTCGGCGAGCTTCGGCGTTGCGGACGCCACAAACTTCACCGGCTACGGCGGACTATTCGAAACCGTGCTCTACCACTGCCTCGACGACGACGGCCAGCTGTATCGGCTGCGAGAGTGCAGCATTGGCTGAAATGGAGCTGTGGGCCCACATTATCCGTCTAAGGGTGATGCACGTCATCCGATAGCCGCCGACACGCCGATCGGCACAACAATCTCCGGCTGAGCTCTCGGCACGTCGGCCTCGTGATATTGCTTTGGCGACATTGGTTGCCACCAAACACGATTCGTCCAGCACAGGACCGAGACGGGATCGCTGAGTCGCCTCCGACTTTCGCGTCACCGACCGAGCCGGGACAAGTGCTAGCGTCGCGTCCGTGACTGCTACGAGGCCGCCCCGATGCGGATAGGCGTCCTGGGTGCAGCGCGCATCGCACCGTTGGCGCTCATCAATCCGGCCAAGGAGAACGTGGAGGTCGTGGTCGCAGCGGTGGCGGCGCGAGCCGAACAGCTTGCACGGCCGGTTCTTCCACCGGCTCTCGGTCCGAACCGCCGATCGCAAACGTGTGGAGCGTTTCTCGCGCCGCGCGTCCTACGCATACCAGCTCGACGCTTTGCGGCGGCAGTGCTGCGCGGCGAACCGGTAAAGATGACGCCGGAAGACGCAGTGCAGAACATGACCGTCATCGATGCGATCTATCGGGCTGCCGGCCTCCCATTCCGTGAGCCTGCTGAACGTACTTAGGGCTGTTGCCGCCAACTGCGAGAGGGATTTGCCATGTCGTTTTCGAATAGCTCGAGCGCGTTCTCTCGGTCCGTGGAGCGCCTGCGCGCCGGCGACGGCTCGAGCGGCTCGTCGAGGAGCTGGTGGCCGAGTTAACGTTTGCGGAGAAGCTCGGACTGCTCGACGGTGACCTCCCGTTCTGGGACGGTTTAGCAGACATGCTCGGCAACGGGTATAACAGGACTCCCATCCCGATGGGATGCGTTGAACGGCTAGGCATTCCGGGTTTCTTGTTTACCGATGGCCCGCGCGGCGTAGCGATGGGGCACTCAACCGCCTTCCCCGTTTGCATGGCGCGGAGCGACGTGGGATCGTGAGCTCGAAGAGCGAGTGGGCACGGCGATCGGCCTCGAAGCGCGTGCACAGGGAGCCAACTTCTTCGGCGGGCCGTGCATCAACCTGCCACGCCATCCCGCGTGGGGACGGGCGCAGGAATCGTACGGCGAGGATCCGGTCCTGCTTGGCGAGTTGGCGGCAGCGCTGATCCGCGGCGTGCAGCGCAACGCGATGGCGGCCGCGAAGCATTACGCGCTCAACTCGATGGAAAACGCGCGATTCACGGTCGACGTCATAGCCGATGACGCAACCCTGCACGAGGTTTACCTTGCGCACTTCCGCCGGGTTGTTGAGGAAGGCGTTGCCGGCATTATGACCGCATACAACTCGGTCAACGGCGAGTGGGCCGGGGAGAACGAACAACTGCTCGAGGGGTGCTCCGTGGTGAGTGGGGCTTTGGCGGCGTGACAGTCTCGGACTTCGTCTGGGGTCTGCGCGACGCCGCGAAGTCACTCCGCGCCGGTCTCGACGTCGAGGAGCCGTTCGCCCAGCAACGCGCCCAGTATCTGCCGGACGCGCTGCAGACCGGCGAGGTTACCTGGGAGCACGTCGACCGCGTTCCCGTCGCATTCTCGGCACCCAGCTGCGCTCGTACGCGACACGCGATGCCCCTGAGCCTGCCGCATCGGTGGTGTTCTCGGAGGGGCACCGTGCTCTCGCCCGCGACGTTGCCGCTCGAAGCATGGTGCTGCTCAAGAACGAGGCAATCCGGGGCGCCCCCTTGCTACCCCTCGATCCGCGTGCACTAGGCAGTGTCGCGGTCATCGGGCGTCTCGCCGATGTCGCGAACACCCGGCGATCATGGGTCGTCCGATGTGCGCTCTCCGGAGGTCGTCACGCCGCTGGCCGGGCTGCGCGCCGCGATGCCCGACGTGAAGATCAACCATGTCGCGGCCGACGCGCCGACCCTTGCGGCCCAGGCTGCACGCGCGGCTGACATCGCCGTCGTGGTCGTGGGATACACCGCCGAGGACGAGGGCGAGTACATCGGTACCGCCGGTTTCGCCGACGAGAGGCTGCTCGCCACGTTCCCGCCGGTCGGCGACAATGCCGCCGCGGCCAGACTCCTGCAAAATCTGGCGACTCCCGGCAACGGCCCCGAGGTGAGCGTCGTCGGCAGTCCGGGGGTGGGCGGCGACCGCCAGAGCCTACGTCTTCGCCCGGTTGACGCCGAGGTCATCCGCGCTGTAGTGGTCGCGAATCCGCGGACGGTCATCGCAATCGTCACCGCTGGGGCGGTGATCACCGAGGAATGGAGAGATGCGGTGCCGGCCATCCTCATCAGCTGGTATGCGGGGACGGAGGGCGGCCACGCCCTGGCCGAGGTACTGCTCGGGCAGGTCGACGCGTCCGGCCGGCAGCCGTTCTCAATTCCGACATCAGAAGAGCACTTGCCGTTCTTCGACACAACGTTGAGCACCATCACTTACGACAAATGGTTCGGGCAGCGTCTGCTCGACCGCGACCGTCACCCACCGGCGTTCCCGCTCGGCTTCGGCTTGTCATACACCGATTTCGCGCTCGCCGACCTCGCGGTCGACGAGCTCGTCGGCGACACCTTCGAGGCAGCAGTCACGGTGACCAACACCGGCGAACGCGCCGGTCGCCATGTCGTGCAACTTTACGGCTGCGTCGATGCCGGCGATGACTTCCCGAGCCGCGTGCTGCTCGGCTTTGACACCGTCGCCCTCGCCGCTGGCGAATGCGCCCGCCTACATCTGACCGGATCGACCCGGCCGCTGCAGCGCTGGACCGCGCGCACGGCTTCGAGACCGCAGCTTCGTCCGTCGTCATCCAAGCCGCCGCCTTCGCCAGCGACCCTCACGCCCTGTCGGCCCCTGTGCCGTTCCGCCTCGGCTGATTCCCTACCTGCGAAGCACGGTCGTCGTTTTCGGATCGCTTTGCCTTCCCGCCGTCGCGCCCGTGGATCTCAACCTGAATTCAGCACTGCGCGAGACGCACTCGGTACTGGCGTTCCCGCTGGTCGCCGTTGTGGCCTTGGGGCTTGGTCATGTCGCACCCATCGCCCGCTGCCATAACAACGCAAGCGTCTCGATCAGCTCGGCTTCCGCGGCGCGGGTGTGACGGGTACGGAAGAGTTCGTACATCTCGTGTTCGACCATCCAGAAGACGGCTGAGGAAACGGCGTGCGCCGACGGCGGCCCCGCGGGGAGGCGCCCAGCGGCTCGCTCACGGTCGATGAATTGTGTCACCACATCGATGATTTCGTTCGTTGTTGGCCGCCATCTGGGGCCGAACTCGGTCGAGACGAGCCCGGTTTCCAGGAACGTTCGCAACGCCGGTCCGTGTTTTCGCCAGCTGCGCAAAAGCGCCTCGAGGACCTGGCGAACCGCCCGATCAACCGTGGTGCCGGCATTGAGCAGCGTCGCCGTCGGCCCGACGATCTCATCATGTGTACGTGCCAGCAGGCCGGCCAGCAGATCCTCTTTCGAGGCGAAATAGAAGTACATGGTTGATCGAGATAGTCCGGCCCGCGTGGCGATCTCGTCCATGGTGATATCGACGAACGGTGTTGTGCGCAGCAGGCGCTCGGTCACATCGAGGATCTGCGCCTCCCGGATCTCTCCCTTGCTGGGTCGTGCGGCCCGTTGACGCTGACTCCGCCGTGAACCGACGTCCATGGTCGCCTTCCTCGCCTGCTTCTTGACTTTGCTGCTCGCGCCGACAGCTTTCCTGGTCAATGTCCGCTCGACGTTTCTCATCCCGTGTCAACATACCGTCGAATGCAAGGCAACTGCACACCGATTGTGAAACTCAATTGAAGTCCTCCACAAGAGGCAGATTCAAGAGTCCGATCACCGACGAATCATCGAGGAATAATCGACAATACGTCGAGAGTTGAGGAAATATGCACCTGCTCGTGACCCTCAGGATCGACCGGAGTGCCGATCATGGCGGTGCCCTTGTCGACGACGGCCAGGACGCCATCGACGCGAGCGTGGCCGAACCAGACCGACCGCGGCTGCGCGGCATGGAAACAAAAAATCGATATGAAAGGCGAACATGAACACAATTCCGGGCAAGGCAGGCTTGCGAGGAGCTGACTTCGGCCAAGGCGCTCGTTTTACTCAGCCGAAAAGTGCTGGGGCCATGCGGACCAAGGCAATCGGAAACCTGGGCACCACATCGGCCATCGGCCTCGGCCTGATGGGCATGAGCGACCTGTACGGACCAGCGACCGCGCCGAGAGCATCGCCACCATCGGTGCCGCGCTCGACGCCGGCATCACCCTGCTCGACACCGGCGACTTCTACGGCGTGGGCCACAACGAGATGCTGCTCGGCGAAGCCCTGCGCGG
>JAOPVX010000152.1 GCA_025965975.1 Mycobacterium sp.
GGTCGCACCTCCTGCGCCTGACGCGCCGGCTGGTCGCCCTACCCGGCTGAGGGACGGTCCAGTTCGCGTAAGGCCGGCAGAAAGACTGCGACCAGGCCGAGAACCAGCATCGGCAACGACAACGCGAGGAATGTCGCGTGCAGTCCGGCGGCATCGGCCAACGGCCCGGCAAGTATCAAGCCGAGTGGTCCTGCGGCGTAGGCCAGCGACCCCATCACCCCGACCACCCGGCCGCGCAGATGCTTCGGTGCGCGGGTTTGCATGACGTAGTTGTAGATCGGCGCGATCGGCCCGTACACCAGTCCGACGACGGCGCACAGCGCGAGTATCAGGGGCAGCGGCGGCAGGAACGCGATGATCGTCATCACGACCCCCAGTGTCAGCACCGCAATCAGCATGACGGCCCGCCGGCTCGCGTACTTCGACAGCAGCGCATAGCCCAGCGCCCCGATCAGGCCGCCGACGCTCAATGCCATCAGCACCCAGCCCAGTTGCGCCGGTTCGTTGCGGTCGGTGAAGTACTTCGGAAACAGCACGCTCTCCATCGGCATATACAGGCCGGTGGTTGCCAAGTCGACAAACGCAAGGGTCCGCAACACCTTGTTGTTCCAGACGAATCGCAGCCCTTCGACGATTCCCGCCCACACTCCATCGGGCAGCGCCGCGCGGTCCGGCGCACCCGCGCCCTCAAGGCGCAGCATCGCGGTCGCGATGATCGACAACCCGAAGGCGGACGCGGTCACCCACATGGTGTTGATGCCGCCGATGGTGCCGATCAGCAGGCCGCCGATGCCAGGCCCGACGATGTAGGACAGGTTGAAGACGGCCTCGTAGACGCTGTTGGCGTGGTCAAGCGTCCAGCCGGCGCGGGTGGCCGCCTCGGGCAGCATCGTCTCGCGCGCGGTCATCCCGGCCGGGTCGAAGAAGGCGCCGAGCGCGGCCAGCCCGGCGAGCACCCCGACGTTGATGACGCTCACACCGAACGCGAGTGCCAGCAAGGGCACGGCTGCCACCGACAATGCCGACAACACGTCGGAGATCATCGAGACCCGCCTGCGGCCGAGGTAGTCCACGGCGGCGCCCGCGATCAGGGTGGCAACCAGCAGCGGCAGAGTGCCTGCCATCGCCACGATCGAGGCCTCCAGTGCAGAGCCGTTGCGCTGCAGGACAAGCCACGGAAAGGCGACGATCGAAATGCCGTTGCCCGCACCGGCCATCAACGCGGCGAACAGGACGAGGAACAGTGGGCCGCGCTTGGTATCGGTCATGGGGTATCGCGGCCGAATCTAACAGCGGCCGGGGTCGCTCGGCATGCGATTTTGGCGCGCATGCACAGTGGTTGTGTGAAGCTGGCCCATCCGCGTACCGGCGTGATGTTCGATTCCCCCGTGCGTCCCGGCTCCGGCTGGCCGGGCGATCCGGCCACGTCGCGGACCGCGGTGGCCGAGACGCCGGCGCACGTCGTGTCGATGGCGGTGGCGGTCGGGACCGTCGAGGAGCTCGACGCGCAGGTGTCGGTGTGCCGTGCGTGCCCGCGGCTGGTCCAGTGGCGCGAAGAGGTCGCGGTCGTCAAGCGCAAGTCGTTCGCCGACCAGCCGTATTGGGGTCGACCGATTCCAGGTTGGGGGTCGGCGCGGCCGCGGGTGGTGATCGTCGGTTTGGCGCCCGCCGCGCACGGCGGCAACCGCACCGGTCGGGTGTTCACCGGTGACCGTTCGGGCGACTTTCTGTTCGCGGCGCTGCACCGCGCCGGACTTGCCAATCAAGCGGCGTGTGTCGACGCCGCGGATGGGTTGGCGCTCAACGACACTCGGGTGGCCGCGGCTGTGCGCTGTGCGCCGCCGGACAATGCGCCGACACCGACGGAACGCGCGACGTGTGCACCGTGGCTGGACGCAGAGTGGCGGCTGGTTGGTTCCGAGGTGCGGGTTATCGTCGCGCTTGGGGCGTTCGCGTGGCGGGCGGTGCTGCAGATGATCCGGTCCGCCGGGGGCACCGTTGCGACGCCGGCCCCGCAATTCGGGCACGGTGCGACGGCGACGCTTGACACCTCGCATGGTGACGTGACGCTGATCGGCTGCTACCACCCGAGCCAGCAGAACACGTTCACCGGCAAGCTCACCCCGCACATGCTCGACGAGATCTTCCGGCAGACCGCGGGAAGGCGCGACGATGAGGGCGCGTTGTGAGCAGCATGCGGCTTTCCGTTCTTGACCTCGTGCCCGTGCGCACCGACCAGTCGACATCCGATGCGCTGGCGGCGACGACCCACCTCGCGCAGACGGCCGATCGCCTCGGCTACACCCGCTACTGGCTGGCCGAGCACCACAACATGCCCGCGGTCGCAGCCACCAGCCCGCCGGTGCTGATCGCGCATCTGGCTGCCCAGACGTCGCAGGTGCGGCTGGGTTCGGGCGGGGTGATGCTGCCCAACCACGCGCCGCTGGCTGTCGCCGAGCAGTTCGCGCTGCTCGAGGCGGCGCACCCCGGCCGGATCGACCTCGGCATTGGCCGCGCGCCAGGGTCGGATCCGGTCACCTCGCTGGCATTGCGTGGAGCGTCGGGCCGCGACGAGCGTGACATCGAGGCGTTCCCGGAGTATCTCGACGACGTGGTGGCGCTGATGAGTGCGCACGGCGTGCGGGTGCCGCTGCCGCGGGATCTGATGCGGGAGGACTACATCCTCAAGGCCACGCCGGCGGCCGTGACCGAGCCGAAGTTGTGGCTGCTGGGATCGTCGATGTATTCCGCCCATCTGGCCGCGGCGAAGGGCCTGCCGTACGTGTTCGCCCACCACTTCTCGGGGCAGGGCACCGCAGAGGCGCTTGAGGTTTATCGTTCAGAGTTCCGGCCAAGTGATCTGGCGTCCGAACCGGTGACGTTCTTGACGGTCAACGCGGTAGTTGCCGAAACCCGTGATGAGGCAATGGCTTTGCTGCTGCCGAATTTGCAGATGATGGGGCGGCTGCGGACGGGCCAGCCGCTCGGCGCGCTCGATCTCGTCGAGGATGCCGAACAACGGGAACTGAGCCCGCAGGCCATGCGGGTCGTTGAGGGTGCCATGCGGCGCGCGATTGTCGGCACCCCCACCGAGGCCGCCGACCAGGTGCGCGCCCTGGCCGATGAGTTCGGCGTCGACGAGGTGATGGTCAACCCGGTCGCGTCGGCGCACCGCGGTACCGACCCGGCCACCGCTCCGACCCGCGACACCACGCTGGAGCTGCTCGCCAAGGAGCTGTTCTAGCGGTCAAATCCCGTCGCTTCCCACATCAGATGCGGTATCTAGGCATCCTCATAACAGGTATCCATCGTTTATTCATCGTTTATGGTTCGGTCCAGTAGCTCAGCTACTTGTCGTTGCGACTTCTTGTGCACGGGGCTTAGGCGGCGGCCCGCCACCCAAGCAGGATGACCCGCCTGGCTAGTTGGGCTTCAGTCCTAGGGAGCCGACCCCCTGGCCGCCGCCCTCTCCAGGGTATCCAGGCGGCACGGGGGGACGGGGGCCGGCTCCAAACACCAGGGTGGCCCGGCGGCTGGCAAAAGTCGTCACCGCTGACGCCCAACAACCATTCCAGCCACCAGCAACTCAACCGTCTCGCGGACGGCTAATTCTGAGGTAACGCTGGGCCAATCCACGCCTGAGGTACCAGTGCGCCGAGTAGCGTCCGCGGCCGTGGTTGAAATCAATGAATTGAGAGATGACCTCGTCGGAAAAGCGGCGCCCAAGTATCGATGGCTTTCGTACTGGCTGTGCGATCTTTCGCCCGATGGCCGGTAGACGCGTTTGTAACCCACATCGACACAAGTAAAGAAGTGCAGACGATCTATTGGATACAGGGGAACGCGATCGGCCGACTCACCGCTACCGGGTCCGGCGATACTCCAACGCTTTCAGCTGCCGTGCACTCATTGTCGAGTCCGGCATCCGTTGACTTGGGCGGCACAATCGTCGACGAGCGCTTAGGCCCTCCTGAGGTGAGACGCTCAGCGAGCCTCCGATTCGGTGATGGCGATGAAATCGCGGTGGATGCCGCAGCCTGCACAAATCAACATTGCCGCGACGCACTGACGAGTTCATCAACTGTGTGCTCGATGCGATCGCCCTCGATGCGATCGTATACGCAGGAGACGATGGGGACGACGACGCTGACGACTAGCTTGGTCGGCCCGCCATCCGTGGGGATCTTGGGTGGCGGGTCTGGGTGGCGGGCCGAACATATAGTCAGACGGTCAAGCCTCTGGTTTGGTTCACCTCTTGAGTCCCCTGTGCAAAGCTCTCAGAGACAGACGCGGGGAGCAACCAAGGGGGCAACTAGTGGCGTCGCTCTGGGACCGTTGGAACCGCATCAGCATGACTGCCCGCGCGATCATCCTTACCGTAGTTATCGTCCTGCTGATCGCGATGGTCTCCTATTGGACCGAATTTGGCAGCCCCTTCGAGAGCCAGAAAGAGAAGGACTGCAAGGCCGAGCTGCGTTCAGGGGGAGTGCCCGCCGGGCCAGCGTTCGATCAAGCTGTGAGCTTCTGTGTACGCACCCAGTGACATCGGCCCGCCACCCAAGCAAGGATGACGGGCCGACCACCGAAGACGCGCTCAGCGCGCAGGTTGCGGCGCTGGCGCCTCGTCGCGATCGAGACTCCTTAGGAACTGGCGGAATTCTCGCAACTCCCGGCGGAACGGACTGACGGGG
>JAOPVX010000155.1 GCA_025965975.1 Mycobacterium sp.
AAGTGGAACATGGGCTGGATGAACGACACGCTGGACTACATCAGCCGTGACCCGGTGCATCGCAGCTACCACCACCACGAGATGACGTTCTCGATGCTGTACGCGTTCAGCGAGAACTACGTGCTGCCGATCAGCCACGACGAGGTCGTGCACGGTAAGGGCACGCTGTGGGGCCGCATGCCCGGCAACGACCACGTGAAGGCCGCCGGGCTGCGCGGTCTGCTGGCCTATCAGTGGGCGCATCCTGGTAAGCAATTGCTGTTCATGGGACAGGAGTTCGGTCAGCGCGCTGAATGGTCCGAGGAACGCGGGCTGGACTGGTATCAGCTCGGCGAGGAGAGCTTCTCCAACGGGATTCAGCGGATGGTGCGCGACATCAACGGCGTCTACCGCGGCCGACGGGCACTGTGGTCACGCGACACCGGCCCCGAGGGCTACTCGTGGATCGACGCCAACGACTCGGCCAACAACGTGCTGAGCTTCATGCGATTCGGCGACGACGGCTCGATGCTGGCGTGTGTGTTCAACTTCTCCGGTTCCGAGCACACCCGCTACCGGCTGGGCCTGCCGCACGCGGGCACCTGGCGCGAGGTGCTCAACACCGATGCCGACATCTACAACGGCACGGGTATCGGTAACTACGGCGCGGTCGAGGCGACCGACGCGCCATGGCACGGCCGCCCCGCCTCCGCGGTGATGGTGCTGCCGCCGATGGCCGCGCTGTGGTTCGAACCGGCCTGACAACGCCCAATGGGGAAACCGGGCGCAAAAGCCCGGGTGCGCGAGTGCAGAACGTCGAATTCGGCGATTAGTACAGTGCGTTGGCGAGGTTGCGCCTGCCCGCGATCACCTCGGGATCGGCCGGGTCGAACAGATCGAACAGCTCGACCAGCCGGGTGCGGACCTTGGTGCGCTCGTCGCCGGCAGTCCGCTTGATCAGCGCGATCAGCCGGTCGAATGCCCCGGCAACGTTCTGCTGAAGAAGCTCGACATCGGCCGCGGCGAGCGCGGCGTCGATGTCATCGGGCGCAGCGTCGGCGACGGCGACCGCATCGGGCCGCTGCGCCGTGGCCCGCTGCAGGAAGCCGATCTGACGCACCGCGCCCTTGGCTTCTGCGTGGTTCGGGTCGGCGTCGAGCAGGGCTTGATAGGCCGTCAGCGCGGCGTCGAAGTCCCCCCCGTCCAGATGCGCTCGCGCCTGCGCGAGTTCGGGGTCGACCTGCTCGGGCTCTTCGTCGTCGCCGCCGTCGGCGCCGTCACCGCCGGCGCCGAGCTTGCCCGCCGTCGCGTTGAGCAGAGAGCCGACCCATTTGCGCAGCTGCTCTGGCGGCTGCAGACCCTGGAAGCTCGACAACGGCTGGCCCCCAGCCAGCGCCACCACTGTCGGGACGGCCTGCACGCCGAACATCTGGGCCACCCGCGGCACGGCATCGACGTTCACCGTCGCCAGCGACCACTTACCGCCGTCGGCGTCCGCAAGTTGAGCGAGGACGTCGCCGAGCTGCGCGCTGGCTTCACTGCGGGGCGACCACAGCAGCACGACCACGGGCACCTGGCTGGACCGGACCAGCACCTCGGCTTCGAGGTTGGCCTCGGTGATCTCCACGCCATTCGGCTTGCCCACGCCGCCGTCGCCTTCGCCGGGCGATGCCGTTCGCTGCTTGAGGGCCGACAGGTCAACCGCACCGGCCATGGAGGCCGCAATGGGAGGTTGGGGACGAGTCACGCCCACAAGTCTGTCACGTCGTTTCGGGTGCTCGCCGCCCCGGTTGCACGACGGCCGAAGCGGCCTCGGCAAGTCCCATTCGGCCGGTCCTATCGGCCCATATGAGGAAGATCACACTGCACAGTGGCACGATGCTCGCCAGCAACGCCAGCAACGATGTGCCAGCCGCCCATTTGAACGCGATTCCGGCGAGCAGACCGGCCACCATGAAGGCGATGAAGATCAGCCCGTGAGTCATGCCGAACACCTTGACGCCGATCTCGGTCCGCGGCGTGCTCAGGTACTTGAAGTACATGCCGATCAGCAGACCGACCCAGCTGACGGCTTCCGCCATGGCGATCAACCGGAACCAGCCGCTAACGGATCGAAGGTCAAAGGCGCTTGTCATGGCCGCCATTGTGCCCGAAAAACACGTCAGCTACTACATGACGTCGTAGGCGACTAGCCTGCCCGCAGGATCAGCGCGTCGCCCTGGCCGCCGGCGCCGCACAGCGCGGCCACAGCGTAGCCCGAACCGCGTCGTGCCAGCTCAAGGGCGGCGTGAAGGGCGATCCGCGCCCCGGACATGCCGATCGGATGGCCGATCGCGATGGCTCCGCCGTTCACGTTGACCCTCTGCGGTTCGACGCCGAGTTCCTTCATCGAGGCCAGCGCGACGGCCGAGAACGCCTCGTTGATCTCGATGATGTCGAGCTCGTCGACCGAGATGCCCTCGCGGGCAATGGCTTTCTTGATGGCATTCGCCGGCTGCGACTGCAGGGTGGAGTCCGGCCCCGCGACGACACCGTGCGCGCCGATCTCGACCAGCCACGTCAGCCCCAGCTCCTGCGCCTTGGCCTTGTTCATCACCACAACCGCGGCGGCTCCGTCGGAGATCTGCGACGCGGAACCGGCGGTGATGGTGCCGTCCTTGCGGAACGCGGGTTTCAGCCCAGCTAACGATTCGGCCGTGGTGTTGGCGCGGATGCCCTCGTCCTCGGTGAACTCGATCGGGTCCCCCTTGCGCTGCGGGATCTTCACCGGCACCACCTCGTCGGCGAAGACGCCGTCTTTCCATGCCGAGGCGGCCTTTTGGTGCGACTGCGCAGCGAACTCGTCCTGCGCGGCGCGGGTGAATTGATCGACGTCGTTACGCTGCTCGGTCAGCGCGCCCATCGGCTGGTCGGTGAACACGTCGTGCAGGCCGTCGTAGGCCATGTGATCCAGCACCGTGACGTCGCCGTATTTGTAGCCGGACCGGCTGTTCATCAGCAGGTGCGGAGCCTGCGTCATCGACTCCTGGCCGCCCGCGACGACCACGTCGAACTCGCCGGCCCGGATCAGCTGATCGGCTAGCGCGATCGCATCGATGCCGCTCAGACACATCTTGTTGATGGTCAGTGCAGGCACGTCCCAGCCGATGCCTGCGGCCACCGCCGCCTGGCGGGCCGGCATCTGCCCGGCGCCTGCGGTCAGCACCTGGCCCATGATCACGTACTCGACGGCCGACGCGGGAACCCCTGCCTTGTCAAGGGCGCCTGCGATGGCGATGCCACCCAGGTCGCTGCCCGAGAAATCCTTCAGCGATCCCATCAGTTTGCCAACGGGCGTGCGGGCTCCAGCAACGATCACAGACGTCGTCATTCCTACCTCCAAGGGGCTGTGTGGCGGCCGATCTCACCCATCGGTGAGGCGCAATCTTTCCCGCCAGGTTACCGTTACGTTATGACCGCTGAGCAGGTTGATGCCCGTCCGCTCCTCGCAACCGCGTTGCTGACAGCAATCGACCACGTCGGTATCGCGGTGCCCGATCTGGACGCCGCGATCAAGTGGTATCACGATCACCTCGGGATGATCGTCCTGCACGAAGAGGTCAACGAGGACCAGGGCGTCCGCGAGGCCATGTTGTCGGTGCGTGGCGCCCCCGTCGGCAGCGCCCAGATCCAGCTGATGGCCCCGTTGGACGAGACCTCGACGATCGCGAAATTCCTCGACAAGCGCGGTCCCGGCCTGCAGCAGTTGGCGTATCGGGTCAGTGATATCGATGCACTCACCGAGCGGCTACAGGAGCAGGGCGTGCGGCTGCTCTACGACAAGCCGCGACGTGGCACCGCGAACTCGCGGATCAATTTCATTCATCCCAAGGACGCAGGCGGGGTGCTGGTCGAGCTGGTCGAGCCGGCCGCCGACCCTCACTAAGACCATCTCCGCGTCGGGCCGCGCGTTGCCCGGTTCGTCCAGCACGGCGTGTGCCAATGTCGCCGGTCATCGGCTGCGCTGTCACCCATATCCGCGGGCCACACCACCAAATGCGCTGTGCCAATGACGATTTCGTGATCGCATCCGGGGCAGCGGTAGATCTTGGTCGCTCGCGAGGCCGCGATCGGCCTTACTTCGTATTCGTATCCGTCGGGTCCGGTCTCAATGCGGCGGGCCGCCTGCGCCGGCGGCAACGAGCGTTGCCGACGAGGCGGGTTCCTACGCCGGGGCATGCGAACAGTCTAAGAGCTCAGAACAGCCGGAACTCATCGCTGTCCATGCCGCGCATCTGGTCGTAGTCCAAAGTCACGCAACGGATCCCACGGTCGGTGGCCAGCGTTCGGGCCTGCGGCTTGATCTGTTGGGCCGCAAAGATTCCGGCGACCGGCGCCAGCAAGGTGTCGCGGTTGAGCAGCTCGAGGTAGCGGGTGAGCTGTTCGACTCCGTCGATCTCGCCGCGTCGCTTGATCTCGACCGCCACCGAGCGGCCCACCTCGTCGCGACACAACAGGTCGACCGGCCCGATGGCGGTCATGTACTCCCGCCGCACCAACGTGTACCCGGCGCCGAGCAGCTCGACGTGTTCGGCGAGGAGCGCCTGCAGGTGCGCCTCGACGCCGTCTTTGACCAGGCCGGGATCGACGCCGAGGTGATGGCTGGAGTCGTGCTCGATCTCCTCGACCGTGATGCGCAGCTGTTCGCCTGCCTTGTTCTCGACGACCCAGAGCCGAGCCGGCCCTTCGAGCTCCTCGGTGAGCCAGCACGGCGGGCTCATCCAGTTCAACGGCTTGTATGCCCGGTCGTCGGCGTGCACGCTCACCGATCCATCGGCCTTGAACAGCAGCAGCCGGCGGGCGGAGGGTAGATGGGCGGTGAGCCGCCCCACGTAGTCAACGGTGCACTGGGCGATCACGAGACGCACCCGAACCACCCTATGTGCCGGGACCGGCAAATTAGGCTGGGGTCACGATGAACGCCAACAAGAGCGTCGCGCGTCGGTTGGGCCGGGTTCTTGAGACGGTCACCCGGCAGAGCGGTCGCCTGCCAGATACCCCCGAGTACGGGTCCTGGCTATTGGGCAAGTCCTCAGAAAGCCAGTTTCGCCGGCGGATCCGCATTCAGGTGATCCTGACCGTGTTCATCGTGGCCTTCAACGTGATCGGCATCGGCGTCGCGGTGCTGTTGGTAACCGTGGTCTTCCCGGTGCCGAGCATCTTGCGCGATGCCCCCCGGTGGATCACGTTCGCCGTCGGTCCTGCATACGTTGGGCTGGCCCTGATGCTCGGCACGTTCTGGATCACGCGGCGGACTGTGAACGTGCTGCGCTGGTCGATCGAGGAGCGCAGACCAACCGACGATGATCAGCGCAATACCTTTCTCGCCCCGTGGCGGGTGGCGAAGATCCACCTGCTCCTGTGGGGCGTCGGCGCGGCGCTGTTGACGACGCTGTACGGCGTGCAGGATGTCGCGTTCATCCCCCGATTCCTGTTCTCCGTTGGGTTCAGCGGTGTGGTGGTGGCGACGGGCTGCTATCTGGTCACCGAGTTTGCGCTGCGACCTGTGGCGGCGCAGGCGCTGGAGGCCGGTCCGCCGCCGCGTCGGCTCACCGCCGGAATCATGGGCCGGACGATGATCGTGTGGCTGCTCGGTTCGGGAGTGCCCGTGATCGGAATTCTGCTCACCGGGGTGTTCGCGCTGTCGCTGAACAATCTCACCGAGACGCAATTCGCCTACGCGGTCATGGCTTTGGCGGTGATCGCCTTGGTCTTCGGCTTCCTGTTGATGTGGATCCTGTCCTGGCTCACCGCAACCCCGGTGCGGGTGGTGCGTTCCGCGCTCAAGCACGTCGAACAGGGCGATCTAGGGACGAACGTGGTGGTGTTCGACGGCACCGAGCTCGGCGAGCTGCAACGGGGCTTCAACTCGATGGTCAACGGCCTCCGCGAACGCGAACGGGTGCGCGACCTGTTCGGCAGGCACGTCGGGCGAGAGGTCGCTGCGGCTGCTGAACAACAAAGACCGAAGCTGGGCGGCGAGGAACGTCATGTCGCGGTCATCTTCGTCGACATCATCGGATCCACCCAGTTGGTGACGGGCCGGCCCGCCACCGAAGTGGTCGACCTGCTGAACCGGTTCTTCGCGGTGATCGTCGACGAGGTCGACCGCCACCACGGCTTCGTGAACAAGTTCGAGGGCGACGCGGCGCTGGCGGTATTCGGTGCCCCGAACCGCGTCGAGAACCCCGAGGACGAAGCCCTAGCGGCAGGACGCGCCATCGCCCGCCGGATCCGAGAAGAGGCGCCGGAATGCGAGGCGGGCATCGGCGTGGCATCGGGTGAGGCGGTCGCCGGGAACGTCGGCGCCAAGGAGCGTTTCGAGTACACCGTCATCGGTGAGCCGGTCAACGAGGCCGCCCGGCTCTGCGAGCTGGCCAAGTCCACCCCAACCCACCTGCTCGCGTTATCGGACACGGTGCAGAACGCTAGCGAAAGCGAGCGTAGCCATTGGACTTTCGGCGACACAGTGATGTTGCGCGGCCACGACGAACCCACCCGGCTGGCGCTTCCGGTTTAGCGGCCTATCGCGGAGCAGGGGAGTTGCCGAGGCAGCCGGCGCACCGAAGTGGCGTGAGCCACAACGCTTCTGAAGATAGCCATCACCACGCCTGTAGATCATCAGAAGGTAAAACGCGGACGCGAAACGTTGAACCAGATCAAAACCCAGACCACTAGGTGAGCGTGGTGGTGCGGCGAACAGCCTCTGCGCGGGGGTCGTCGATGTCGGGTAGTTG
>JAOPVX010000156.1 GCA_025965975.1 Mycobacterium sp.
GCGTACATCGTGACCCGACCGCTCGGCGCATCCGTCGCGGACTGGGTGAGTAAGCCCACCAAGGTCGGCGGCCTTGACTACGGCGACGGCCCCGTCGCCGCGGTTCTATTGATGATCGCCCTGACCCTGGTAGCAGTTGCAGCGGTCACGCGCACCAACAAGACGAGCCCTGCTCCGGCGATAGTCACCGACTGATGCCGTTGTACAACAACGCATCAGTCGTGTGCACGCCGGTGGAGAATGCCGCGCTGCAGCCGTTCTGAGGCCGGCGTCGACACGACCGGATGGTGGAAAGTGAGGCATCTTGGTGATCACCGCCAAGAGCGTGGCGCGACCTACGACGCGCCGTGAAGCGGCGTGGTGATGGCGGCAGTCGCCCGCGGATCAAGCTCGAAGAGGTCCCGTAGCGCGTCGGCGTACGCCTTGCCGCCATCGGCGCTTGCGAGTTGCTGTATCCGCACCGTGGGCGTATGCAAGAGCTTGCCGACCACGCGGCGCACAGTGCCGGCGAGTTCGGTGCGCACTGCGGGATCAAGTCCTGGTAGCGCGGCGGCACGACGAACGCTGTCTTCCACATCCACCTCGCCGCCGATGCGATCGCGCACCCGCTCGGGTTCGGTCAGTCGCCCGAGCGGTTGGTCGCGGTGAGTCAGGACGCCCTTGGTGTGCTTGCGGAGCAACAGGCTTCGTTGCGACAAGTGGCGACACTCGTCGCACGAGGGGTCGACCCGTCGGAGGTGTTCTCCGCGGTAGCCGACGAGTTGGCCCGATGCCTGAACGTGCAGCACTCGACGCTCTTCCGCTATGAAGCCGACGGCGCGGCGACGCTGCTCGCGGCCCGCCAAGAGCACGGTTCGACCGCGTTGCCCATCGGTGAGCGCTTTCCGCTTCAGGGGAGAAGATCGCGGCAAAGGTAAGGCAGGATGTTCTTCGACGGTCGCGAGGCCGATGGGTCCGCCCCAGTCATGGGCCACAAGGGTGAACCCGCTCAAGGCGAGGGTGTCGACGAAGGCTGCGATCACCTGGGGCGTGGTCCTCGGGCAGATACCGATAGCCCGGCGCAGCTGACGACAGCCCGAATCCGGGGTAGTCAACTGCGATGCAACGAAATTCGTCTCGTAGCGAGCGGATCACGTCGCGATATACGAACGACCAGGTCGGGTTGCCGTGCAGGAACAGCAGTGTGGGCCCCGATCCTTCATCCACGTAGTGGACGGTGTGCCCATCGGTATCTGACGAGACGGTGTTCGGGCCGCCGCTGAACTCCCACTGCAGCACCCTTGAGGAGCCGGCGACCAGTGCGGATTTCCACCCAACACGGCTGAGAAGTTTCCGAGGCGCCCGTGGTGGCGGGCTGACTGCTGCCTAATCAAAGTCGAAGCTGTTTGTGGGCCGACGTGTCCACGTTCGCCGTGCAGGCTTTAGCCGCCGCCGCCGCCGCCGAGCAGCAAAGCGCTGCCTCCGTAGGGATAGAACTGAACAGGGGGCGGGGAGTCGTTGATCTGTACATTGCCGGGCGACTGGCAGATAGTTCCCGTGCCGCTCGCGCCGCAGGACTGCCCACTACCGGGAGCGGCTGCGGCCACCGGTGCAGCGGCGATCGCGACCGCAGCTGCACCAGCCGCCAACAGCGGTGCGATGTAGTTGAATTTGATTCTCACGGAGGTACTCCTTCGATGACTCGCAATATCTCTACTCCCAGAATCGCGCGCCACCAAAGCCGTGTCATGGGCGCTGACACCCATCAACGCCCCCGGCAGCAGGAATCAATGCCTATCGGTCAGCAGCCAGCGCGCTGCCTGGCCCCTTTGCTGCCCGACCCCTGACCGGCTGACTTACGGAGTGCTCCCTACGTCGGCCCGTCACCTGCTCCCCTGGTGGCGGGCCGAGTCCCCATCGATGGCGACGAAGTGGCTCTCGAACGAGAACAACTCGTCGCGACCCAGCTGGGCCTCTCCGTGACAGCCATGGACATCCCTTCCGCCGATCTAAGCTACGCGATGGACTTCCTGGTGTGGCCACGAATCTGCTCGCCGACCGGCTCCGCGATCTCGAGGCGACCGGAGTGATCGAACGGCGGCTGGCCGACGACGGCAGCGCCATCGCGTTGACTGCGCGGGCCGGATGGGGTGCCACCGGACGCGGTGCCGGCGTCGCGCCGGCCGCACTGGCGCTGGTTGAGTTGAGGAGCCAGGTGGTCTGGTTCCCCAGAGATGCGCCGCTGTCAGGCTGGCGGCCGTCGATGAGTGTGACCCGGGCGCCGGCCATCTCGACCGTGTTCGTCTTTCAGCGGTGGGCAACGCCGGGTCAAGCGGCGCAACGACATGCCGGCGCGCGCGCCGGCGAGCAGTGCCACGACGAATTCGACGCTATTGGTTGACTGGAGTGCGACGACGTCGCGAGGTCGTAGTCCAGAATGTTGCAACAGTTGGCACTGGGCGATGACAAGGCCGCCAGCTCGGCGTAGCTGATCCGACGACGATCAGCGCCGGCGATCAAGCTGTCGAATTCGGTGCAGTTTCGGTGGCAGCGTCGAGCGTGTGACCCAGCCGCCACCGCGGCGTTTCGGGCCTCAGCGTCACTCGCCTTGGCGCTCAGGGGTTCAACGGTGGTCATCGGCGGGCCTCTGGTGCGGTGCTCCGGCGGGATATCCTGCCGCGATCTCGTCGACCCAGGCATGGACCTTGGCCGCGCTGCCGCGGATTTGGTTTTTGACGTTCATTCCCGGGGTGTAGAGCGTTCCGACGAAGCGACCCAATTCGACGTCCACTCGTAGCAGTGAGCCGTCGGCAAGCCGGTAATGGCCGGTGTGCATGGGTATTGCGTGCCGCGCTCCGACCGGAAGCGGCCTGCGAGCCTGGATATCGCGCATCCTGATCACCACCTGCGAGTCGGATGTAGACAGTATACAGTATTTCGCATGCACCGCAAGCGCGGGGCGCCGAACCGCCCGGCAGGCTTCCACCAGCCGCGTGAAGAAGACACGCGACTCACGGGGATCGGCGACCTGCGTGTTCGGCGACCGGGGCGTCTGAGCCTGACGGGTGGGGACTTCGACGATGGGTCGCTCAGTGGCAGGCGTCGATTAGGACGAGTTCCGCCTCGAGAGTTGTTCGGCGGGCCGGGCGCATCTGCACGGTCGACCGCTCCGCGGTCACAGGACCTTCAGTTCCTCGCTGATCTCGGCGACGGACGCTTTTGCGTCACCGAAGAGCATCGAGGTCTTCTGGTCGAAGTACAGGTCGTTGTCGACGCCGGCGAATCCGGCGCTCATCGAGCGCTTGAGCACGATGACCGACCTCGCCTGGTCCACATTGAGGATCGGCATTCCGTAGATCGGTGAGGCGGGATTCGAGCGGGCCGCCGGGTTCGTGACATCGTTGGCACCGATCACCAGGGCCACGTCGGCCCGGCAGAACTCGCCGTTGATCTCGTCCATCTCTTTGAGTTGCTCATACGGCACATCGGCCTCGGCGAGCAACACGTTCATGTGGCCCGGCATCCGTCCGGCGACGGGGTGAATGGCGTGTCTGACCTCCACGCCGCGTCCCTCGAGCAGGCCGGCCATCTCGCGCACGGCATGCTGGGCCTGCGACACGGCCATGCCGTAGCCCGGGACGATCACCACCTGGCTCGCGTACCCCATCTGCAGTGCCGCGTCGGCCGCACTGGTCTGCCGTACGGTCTGGTCCACCGGACCGCCGACCGGGCCCGCGGCCGCGTTCGTCCCCCCGAACCCGCCGGCGACGATGGCCGGGATCGACCGGTTCATTGCCTTGGCCATCAGGTTGGTCAGGATGGTGCCCGACGCGCCGACGATCATGCCTGCGACGATCATTGCGGTGTTATCCAGCGCGAGCCCGGTCGCTGCGGCTGAAAGTCCGGTGAAGGCGTTGAGCAGCGAGATCACCACCGGCATGTCCGCACCGCCGATCGGCAGCACCACCATCACGCCGAGCACCGCCGCCGCGATAAGGAGACCGATGATCAGCAGCTGGGATCGTTGACCCAGACCGATGGCGACGCCACAGCCGACGGCTACCAGCAGCAGTGCCGCGTTGAGCGGTTGCTGTGCCCGGCCCAGGCTGATCGGCTTGCCCGGCAACACTTCCTGTAGCTTGCCGAAAGCGATCAGTGATCCCCAGAAGGACACCGAACCGACGATCGCGGCGAACAGCGAAGTGACGCTGACGTAATCGGCCACCGTCGCGTACCCGTGGCTATCTCGAAACTCGACCAAGGCCGCCAGGGCCACCGCGCCGCCGCCCACTCCGTTGAACAGTGCCACCATCTGCGGCATCGCGGTCATCTTGACCCGCTGCGCCGTCGGCACGCCGACGACCGTCCCCAGGACCAGGCCAAGCGCGATCAACAACCAGTTACTGGTCCCCGGTGTCAGCAGGGTGGCCACAATGGCGATCGCCATGCCGACGCCCGCCGTCAGGTTGCCCCGCGCCGCCGTCCGCGGCCCCGTCAGGCCCGTGAGGCCATAGATGAACAGTGCGAACGCGATAATGTACAAAGCCGAGATGAGCTCATTCATGAACGGCTGCAACCTTTCCTGCTTCGGCATTCGGCTTCTTCTTGAACATGCCGAGCATCCGGTCGGTCACCAGGAACCCACCCACCACGTTGATCGCGCCGAAGGCGATGGCGATCACGAGCAGCATCCGGTCGAAGACATCCGACGCGGAGCGACCGAGCAACACCAAGCCAGCGAGCAGCACGATGCCGTGAATAGCGTTGGTGCCGGACATGAGTGGGGTATGCAGGGTGTTGGGCACCTTGGAGATCACGGTGAAGCCGACGAAGCCGGCCAGCACGAGGATCGCCAGATTCGCCAGGAGTGTCATCGGGCCTCCGTCAATTGGTCGCTGGTTGAGGTCACGCAGCAGGCGGCGAGGATCTCGTCTGTGAGGTCCGGCAGGATCTCGCCGTCGGCAAGCATGTGTTCGAGCAGGGCAGCCACGTTGCGCGCGTAGAGCTCGCTGGCGTGCTCGGGCATCGTCGCCGGCAGGTTCAGCGGCGAAGCGATGGTGACGTCGTGCCGAACCACGGTCTCCCCTGGCGCGGTGAGCTCGCAATTGCCACCCGCCTCACCGGCGAGGTCGACAACCACGCTGCCCGGCCGCATCCGGCACACTGCCTCGGCGGTGACCAGCCTCGGCGCCGGGCGGCCCGGCACGAGCGCGGTCGTGATCACAACGTCGAAGCCGGATATCGCTTCGGTCAACCGCCGTTGCTGTTCGGCCTGCTCCTCTTCAGTCAACGCGCGGGCATAGCCGCCTTCGCCGGCAGCCTGGACGCCGAGCTCCAGCCACTGGGCGCCCAGTGACCGGACCTGCTCGGCAACTTCGGGCCGAACGTCGAAGCCGGTCGTGCGGGCGCCCAGCCGTCTGGCGGTGGCCAGCGCCTGAAGCCCGGCCACACCCACGCCGAGCACCAGCGCCGTCGCCGGTTTCACCGTTCCCGCGGCCGTGGTCAGCATGGGGAAGAAGCGGGTCGAGCATTCTGCGGCGCGTAGCACCGCCCTATATCCGGCGACATTGGCCTGCGAGGAGAGCGCGTCCATGGTCTGCGCCCGCGAGATACGCGGCACGGCTTCCATGGCGAACCCGGTGACGCCGGCCAGGCGCAGCTGCTCCGCGACCTCCGGGTGGGTGCGCGGGGCCAGGAATCCGATCACGCTGCATCCCGGCTTCAGCAGACTGGTCTCGTCGGCGGTCGGCGGGTTCACCTTGACCACGACGTCGGCCGGCCAGGGATCACCGATGGTGGCTCCGACCCGTTCGTAGTGCTCGTCGCCGATCAGTGCTCCGGCACCGGCCCCGGCCTCGACTACGACGTCGAGACCGGCAGCACGTAATCGCTCGACGACCTTAGGCACCAGCGCGACACGGCGTTCGCCCCTAGCGGTTTCCCGGGGCACTCCGATCAGCGTCATATTCCTCTTCCTGGCTGTGGCCGGGCGGAACGCTCCAGGCGGTTCAAGGGCAGTGGGCCTCCGGCGGCTGTGCTGAGCCGAGGGCGTGTTCAGCTTAAGCTATGTGAATACTGTATGCAACCGTGTTGGGAATCCCGCACTGCGGCCGCGCTTCGTGAACTGCGGCCTCCTGCGTGTTCGGCCAAGGACAGCGGTCGAGGCTAGACATCCGCGCTGAGCTATGCATACAGTATTCAGTTGGAAGGGGTCGCCGTGAGGATTGCAGTCGTCGGTGCCGGAGCGATCGGCGCCTACTGGGGCGCCGCATTGCAGCGGGGTGGTGCAGATGTCCATCTCATCGCGCGGAACGCGCACCTGCGTGCGATGCGGGAGAACGGTGTGCGGGTGATCAGCGCGCGCGGCGACTTTGTGGCATATCCAAATGCCACGGACGACCCAGCCGACATCGGGCCCGTTGACTACGTCTTTCTCGGGCTGAAGGCACACAGCTACCCGTCCTGCGGTCCGCTGGTGAAACCGCTGCTCGGCGAGGACACCGCAGTGTTGGCGGCACAGAATGGGATCCCGTGGTGGTATTTCCACGAACTGCCAGGGCCATACCGGGGGCGTCGGATCGAGGCCGTCGATCCCGGCGGTGCCACGAGCGCCGTGCTGTCACCGGAGCGGGCCATCGGCTGCGTGGTGTATCCGGCCACGACCATCGAGGCGCCCGGAGTGATCCGGCACCTGGAGGGCACCCGTTTCTCCATCGGTGAGCCGTCGGGGGACATCTCGGAGCGCTGTAAGGCGTTGAGCGACGCCATGATCGCCGGGGGATTGAAGGCCCCGGTCGAGGCCGACCTGCGCAGTGACATCTGGATCAAGCTGATGGGCAATGTCGCGTTCAACCCGCTCAGCGCGCTCACCAGAGCGACAATGGTCGAGATCTGTCAGCACCCGAACACCCGGCAACTGGTGATACAGCTGATGGAAGAGACGCTCGACATCGCTGCCAGGGTGGGTAGCACCCCGGATATCTCCATCGAGAAGCGGCTGCGCGGAGCCGAGAACGTCGGACACCACAAGACGTCCATGCTGCAAGACCTCGAAGCAGGCAAGCAGCTCGAACTCGACGCCATCGTGACGGCGGTAGTGGAGATGGCGGACCTCACCGGCGCCGCCGCTCCCACGCTTCGCACCATCCATGCCGCCACCGACCTCCTCGCGCGCACGTGTGCGCCAGGCGCGTCGCTGGCTGACCGCACCACGGAGACGGCAACACAGCCGGCTCTGCAATGAGGGAGAGAACTATGGTGAACCGCCGCGCAAAGATCGTGTGCACGCTGGGACCCGCTACCGGCACAGCGCCGCGACTGGCGGAACTCGTCGACGCCGGAATGGATGTGGCACGGCTCAACTTCAGCCACAGCACCCGAGCGGAGCATTCGGCCCTCTACGGCATGGTCGGTGATATCGCCGCAGAACGCGGTCGCATGGTCGGCGTGCTCGCGGACCTCCAGGGGCCGAAGATCCGGCTGGGCCGGTTCGCCGCCGGGCCGGTGGTCTGGGCCGCCGGGGAACAGGTCGTCATCACGACCGCCGCATGTCCGGGTGACCACGACCGAGTCTCCACGACGTACGACGGGCTGGCGACCGACGTGCGGCCGGCCGATCGGCTGCTCATCGACGACGGCAAGATCGACCTGCGGGTGCTCGACGTCAACAGCGACGACATCGGCTGCGAGGTCGTGCACGGTGGCCCGGTCAGCGACCACAAGGGCATATCGCTTCCGGGGGTCGCCGTCAGCGTTCCGCCCTTGTCCGAGAAGGACATCGAGGATTTGAAGTTCGCCCTAGAGCTCGGTGCCGACATGGTCGCCATGTCCTTTGTCCGAGCTCCCGAGGAGGTGAAGCTCGCGCACGCCATCATGGACGAGGTCGGCAGGCGGGTGCCCGTCATCGCGAAACTCGAAAAGCCGGAAGCGGTTTCGGACTTGCCGGCGATCGTCGGGGCGTTCGACGGACTGATGGTCGCCCGCGGTGACCTCGGTGTGGAGATGCCGCTGGAGCAGATACCGCTGGTGCAGAAGCGGGCCATCCGCCTGTGCCGTCAGGCGGCGAAGCCCGTCATCGTGGCGACCCAGATGCTCGACTCGATGGTCTCCGACAGGCGTCCCACCCGCGCCGAGGTCTCCGATGTGGCCAATGCGGTCTTCGACGGGGCGGACGCAGTGATGCTGTCCGCCGAGACGAGCGTCGGGGCGTATCCGGCACACACGGTGGCGACGATGGCGCGCATTGTCGAGGCGGCCGAGGGCGGGGCGAGCCGAGGCGACACGCAAGAGTGGGCCGCCGCCGACGACGGGCAAAATACGGTCTTCGGTGATGCGATCGCCGCAGCGGCCTGCGAAGTGGGCAGACGACTCGGCGCGGCGGCGCTGTGCTGCTTCACTCGCACCGGTGACACTGCACTGCGCCTGGCGCGGCAGCGATCGCCGCTGCCGCTGCTGGCCTTCGCGCACGACGAGTCGGTGCGGGCGCGGCTGGCGTTCTCCTGGGGCGTCGAGTCCGCGGTGCTGGCACCCGCCACCACGGCCCAGACCATGCCCACCGAGGTGAGTCAGGCGCTGGTGGCGATGGGCACGTGCCATCCGGGCGACGTGGTCGTGGTGGTGTCCGGGAGCCGAAGCGGCGTGGCCGGCTACACCGACTCGGTTCGAGTGTTACGCGTCGAATGATGGTGCTGCGCAGTCGGGTCGGTCAGGCCGGCCCCGCGCGAGTCGCCAGCTCTGCAAGCTTGGCGCGCAGCGCCTTCTCGGCCTCGCGGCGCTCGGTCACCTCTCGCATGATCGCGGAGATCCCGGTGATCTGGCCGGTCTCGTCGCGCAGCAGGGCCACGCTGAACTCGATCGACAGCCGACGCCCGTCTTGGTGGGTCGCCGGCACGCTCAACAGCTTGTCCCCGTAGCGGGTGACCCCGGTGGCCATCGTCTCCCGGTAACCCTTCCAGTGACGGTCCCGCAGCTTCTCCGGGATGATCAAGTCCAGGCTCTGGCCTACAGCTTCGGCAGCCGAATACCCGAAGACGCGAGCTGCCCCGTTGTTCCACAGCCGGATGATCCCTTCGGGGTCCGTCACCACAATGGCCTCGGCCGATTCCGTCACGACCGCATGAGCAAGCCATGCGTCGATTTCGCTCATGGTGCTGCTGCCCTTAGCCACGTCGCTGCTCCTTCGTCGTCCCTCGCCCACCCTCGAGTGGACATTCGCTCGGCGATCGTACTAGCATACGGGATAACGGATACTGAATACAATCGCCAGAGGAGGTGCGCCCGTGCTGCTGCGCCAGCTGGAGTACTTCGTGGCAGTGGCCAGGGAACGACACTTCGCGCGTGCGGCGGAGGCTTGCTACGTGTCGCAGCCGGCGCTCTCCACGGCGATCGCCAAGCTGGAACGGGAGCTGAACGTCACGCTGATCTATCGCGGGCAGAACTTCGAGGCTCTGACGCTGGAGGGCGAACGGCTCGTCGTCTGGGCCAAGCGACTGCTCGCCGAGCACGACGGTCTCAAGGCTGAGGCGGCCGCCATGCGGTCCGGCATCTCCGGGACGCTCCGTCTTGGCACGGGGCCCACGGTGTCGACGACCACGGCACTTCCCGTGGCCGCGTTCTGCGGGCTGCACCCGCTGGCCAAGGTGACCGTCTGCTCCCGGTTGTCGTCCACGGAGTTGCTCCGCCAACTGCGCGATTTCGAGCTGGATGCCGCTATCGCTCACTTCGGCCCCGACGACCAGTCGGGCCTGGAGGTGGTGCCGCTGTACAAGGAACGGTATGTGCTGCTCGTCTCCGGCGAGCAGCACCTGTCGGGTGCCCGTACCATTACGTGGGCCGAGGCAGCCCAGCTCCCACTCGCATTGCTGATGCCGCACATGCGATTTCGCCAGTTCATCGATAAGGCATTCGCGGCGAATGGGGCAGTGGCGGTACCTCAGGTGGAGACGGATTCCGTCGCTTCGCTCTACGCGCTCGTGGCCACGTGCGCATGGGCGACCGTGGTGCCGCACACCTGGCTGCGCGCGATCCCGGCGACCGGAGCGGCGAGAGCCGTCCGCCTCGTCGAGCCGGAGACGACGGCACAGATCTCGATGGCGATCCATGCCGGCTCCGGTTCGGTTGCGGCCAGAGCGTTCTTGAACGTGGCGGCGGGGGCGCGACTGGACGAGGCCTTCGACCTGGAGCGGCGAGGCTTCGCCGCCGACCTGAGCAGGCACTGAGTGCTCAGGCAACGACGCGGGACGACGCCGCACCTCGTGATAACCGGCGTTTATCGGCTGGTTGACAACAGGTCTTGGACGCGCCGATCGGCAACGTGAAAAGTGTTAATAAGTAAGGAAAGTCGCCAACAGCCAGGAAGGGTCCACACCATGACCGTCGCTCCCATGCGAGACACGGAGGCGCGGGGTACCGGCGAGCCGGGTGCTCTCACCGATGGGATCCACCTGGTCGTCGACGCACTGAAGCTCAACGACGTCCACACCATCTACGGGGTCGTCGGTATCCCGATCACGGATCTGGCCCGGCTCGCACAGGCTTCTGGCATCCGCTACATCGGCTTCCGTCACGAGAGCGACGCCGGCCACGCGGCGGCCGCGGCCGGGTTCCTCACCAAGAAGCCCGGCATCTGCCTGACAGTGTCCGCTCCGGGCTTCCTCAACGGGCTTGTGGCGCTTGCCAATGCCACCACGAACTGCTTCCCGATGGTGCAGATCTCCGGATCGAGCGAGCGGCATCTCGTCGACCTTCAGCGGGGCGACTACGAGGAGATGGACCAGCTGGCGGCCGCCAGGTCGTTCGCCAAGGCGGCATACCGGGTGTCCCGGGCCGAGGACATCGGCCGCGGTGTGGCACGTGCGATCCGCACCGCGGTGTCCGGCCGCCCCGGAGGGGTATACCTCGACATCCCGGCCGCGGTGCTCGGCGAGGTCATCGATGCGGAGCAGGCCGCGGGGACGCTGTGGCGGGTTGTCAACCCTGCACCACGGCAGCTGCCCGAAATCGAGGCGGTCGACTGCGCGATCGACCTGCTCGCCGGCGCCGAGCGGCCGTTGATCGTGCTCGGCAAGGGCGCCGCGTACGCCCAGGCGGACGAGCAGATCCGGGAATTTGTCGAGACCACCGGGGTGCCCTACCTGCCCATGTCGATGGCGAAGGGCCTGCTGCCCGATGACCACCCGCAGTCGGCAGCTACCGCCCGATCGCTGGCCCTGCGCAGTGCCGACGTCGTGATGCTCGTCGGTGCCCGCCTGAATTGGCTACTCGGACACGGCGACGCACCGCAGTGGAACCCAGACGCCAAATTCATTCAGGTCGACATCGCGGCCTCCGAAATGGACAGCAACCAGCCCATCGCGGCCCCGCTCGTCGGCGACATCTGTTCGGTGATGGAGGCTCTCGTCGAGCGGAGCAAACCCGGTCAGATCACCGTCGCGGGACCGTGGCGTGAGGAGATTTCGGCCAAGTCGGCGCAGAATGTCGCCAAGATGGCGGGCCGTCTCGAGGCCGCGCAAACCGCGCACCCGATGAAGTTCCTCGGCGCCCTACAGGCGATCCGCGATGT
Source organism: Mycobacterium sp. (assembly GCA_025965975.1). Taxonomy (GTDB): domain Bacteria; phylum Actinomycetota; class Actinomycetes; order Mycobacteriales; family Mycobacteriaceae; genus Mycobacterium. The sequence goes on from JAOPVX010000156.1 coordinate 11,540, forward strand.
CCTGCATGACAACCCCCAGGTCTATGTCGTCAACGAGGGCGCGAACGCGCTTGACCTGGCGCGCAACACGATTGGCATGCAGGTGCCCCGTCACCGGTTGGACAGTGGGACCTGGGGCGTCATGGGCATCGGCATGGGCTATGCCATCGCCGCCGCCGTTGAGACCGGCGACCCGGTTGTCGCGATCGAGGGGGATAGCGCCTTCGGGTTCAGCGGAATGGAGCTGGAGGCGGTCTGCCGCTACAACCTGCCGATCGTCACCGTCATCCTCAACAACAGCGGTGTCTACCGCGGTGACGATGCCTCCGCCTCCAGTGACCCGGCGCCGACGGCGCTGCGGGCTCGTCACGAGTTCATGATCAAGGCCTTCGGCGGCAAGGGATACCAGGCGACGACGCCCGCGGAGGTCGCTGCCGCCCTTCGGGAAGCCCTGGCATCAGGCAGGCCGGCACTCATCGACTGCATCATCGACTCTTCGGACGGTACCGAGAGCGGCAACATCGCCCACCTGAACCCCAAAGGCATCACCAACCAACGCTGATGGATAAGAAAGGAAACATGTCATGACTGAACTGCCGCTCTCCGGGATCAAGGTGATCGACTTCACCGGTGTCCAGGCCGGCCCGGCGTGCACTCAGATGCTCGCCTGGTTCGGAGCCGACGTCCTGAAGGTCGAGCGTCCGGGCGGGGGTGACGTGACGCGAAATCAGTTGCGCGACATCCCCGATGTGGACGCGCTGTACTTCACCATGCTGAACAGCAACAAGCGTTCGCTGGCGATCAACACGAAGTCACCCGAGGGCCTTGAGGTGATGGAGAAGCTGATCCGTGAGGCCGACGTTCTGGTCGAGAACTTCGCGCCCGGCGCGATGGACCGCATGGGGCTGTCCTGGGAAACCCTGCAGGAGTGGAACCC
>JAOPVX010000218.1 GCA_025965975.1 Mycobacterium sp.
TGGTGACATTGAGCCACTGGTTCTTTCCGCACCTGCCGCTCGGCCCGATCGTCGGGTCCCAAGCGGCGCAGCAGCGCCCCGGCGGCCCCGGTGGAATCGCCGCCCCCGGCGGCTCCGGTGGAATCGCCGCCCCCGGTGGCCCCGGCGGAATCGCGATGCCCTTAATTCCACTATCCAGATTCCACCCGGAACCGTTTCCTGATAGCCCGCTGTGTCCTGCCTGCGTGAAACATTGTGCTGAGCACGTGGTCGGCAGGCGGTATGTACGGACTACTCGGGCAGGCGCAGCTCGGGTTTTTCCACCTCTTCGATGTTCACATCCTTGAAGGTGATCACCCGCACCTGCTTGACGAACCGAGCCGGCCGGTACATGTCCCAGACCCAGGCGTCGGCCAGCCGCAGCTCGAAGTAGACCTCGCCCTCGGAATTGCGCGGCACCAGCTCGACGCTGTTGGCCAGGTAGAACCGCCGCTCGGTCTCCACTACATAGCTGAACTGGCCGACGATGTCCTTGTATTCGCGGTAGAGCGAGAGCTCCATCTCGGTTTCATACTTCTCGAGATCTTCGGCACTCATCGGCTCAGCTGTCCTTCATATCGGTCTCTGCCCATTCTTCCCTACCCCATTTCGCCCCGCTGATTCGGTTCGACGTCAGCGTCGATCTCCGAGTCGCTCGGCTCCAGCCCGCAGGCGACCAACTCGGTAACCACCTTGACGCCGTTCGCGGTGGCCACACGACGCACATTGATGAACGAGTATCGATGCTGGCTGCAGGGTCCGAGCTCGGCCAGTGCCGCACTGTGGGCCGGGGTGCTGTAGCCCTTGTGCTCGGCGAATCCGTAGCCCGGATGTTCGGCCTCCATCTTGACCATCAGCCGGTCACGGCTCACCTTGGCCAGCACGCTGGCCGCCGCGATGCAGGCCGCGGCCGCGTCGCCGCCGACCACCGGAAGCGACGGCATCGGCAGTCCCGGCACCCGGAACCCGTCCGACAACACATAACCAGGCCGCTCCGGCAGGCCCGCCACCGCCCGCCGCATGCCCTCGATATTCGCCACGTGCACGCCCCGCCGATCCACCTCGAGCGAAGGGATGAACACCACGTGATATGCCAGCGCGTAGCGGCGAATCAGCGGAAACAGCCGCTCGCGCTCCTTCTCGTTGAGCTTCTTGGAGTCGTCGAGCGCCGCCAGGCTGTCCAGCCGATTCGGCCCGAGCACACACGCCGCCACCACCAGCGGGCCCGCGCAAGCGCCGCGGCCCACTTCGTCGACTCCCGCCACCGGTCCAAGCCCGCCGCGATACAGCGCGGACTCCAGGGTGCGCAGGCCAGAAGACTTCCGGATCACAGTGCGCGGAGGCCATGTCGCCGGCAAAAGCAACTCCCTATTGCGTCTGCGGGTTCACCGCGTGCACTACACCCCAACGCGACGGCGGCCAGGCGATGAACCGTGCCTTTCCGATGACATTGTCTATCGGTACCGTCCCTGGCGTCGGGTCACCCGTGCACAACAGCCCGCGCTGTGCGTCGGCCGGGGTATTGCCGCAGTGCGCCCGCGAATCGGCCGAATGGGTGCGGTTGTCGCCCATCACCCACAACCGGCCCTCGGGCACCTTCACCGGCCCGAACTCATTGCCAAGGCAGGGATAGACCTTGGGGTCGGCCATCATCGTGGCCGGGTCGAGAAACGGCTCGTTGAGCGGCTTGCCGTCCACCGTGAGGCCGGTGTTGGCGCGACATTCAACGGTCTGTCCGCCCACCGCGATCACTCGTTTGACCAGGTCGTTCTCGTCGGGCGGGACGAAGCCGACGAACGAAAGCGCGTTCTGCACCCAGCGCACGGCGGTGGTCTTCGATCGGATCGACTTGTAGCCGATGTTCCAGTTGGGCGGGCCCTTGAACACGATCACGTCGCCGGGCTGCGGCGAACCGAACCGGTACGTGAGCTTGTCCACCATGATCCGGTCGCCGGTGCACCCGCTGCAGCCGTGCAGCGTGGGCTCCATCGACTCGGACGGGATGAGATATGGCCGCGCGACGAACGTCAGCATGACGTAGTACAGGACCACCGCGATGGTGATCAGGATCGCCCCTTCGCGCAGCGCGCCGCGCTTCTTGGGTTCGTCGGTTTTCGCGTCTGTGGCCGCAGTGTCTGCGGGCTCGAGCGTCTGCTCGGCTGCCGAGTCGTCGGGGTCCGTGGATCCGGTCACCGCATCAGAGTAGCCAGCGCGATGCTTGCCGCCGCGCCGCTCGCTTTCCAAGGATCAGACCCCGGTGTGGTCGGCAGCCGAAACAGACACGTCAGCGCTTTTCCTTGATCTTCGCCTTCTTGCCACGCAGCTCGCGCAGGTAGTACAGCTTCGCGCGCCGCACGTCGCCCCGGGTGACGACGTCGATGTGGTCGATGTTCGGCGAATGCACGGGGAAGGTCCGCTCGACGCCAACGCCGTAGCTTTCCTTGCGCACGGTGAAGGTCTCGCGGATCCCGCCGCCCTGCCGGCGAAGGACGACACCCTTGAACACCTGGATGCGTTCCTTGGCGCCCTCGATGACCTTCACATGCACGTTGACGGTGTCGCCGGGGCCGAAGTCCGGGATGTCGTCGCGTAGCGACGTCTGATCGACGAAGTCCAGCGTGTTCATCGGTGACACTTCCTTGCTGTTGGCGGCTGCGGGCAGTGGTCGCGGAGTTACGCGTGGCCGAGCCGATCTATCGGGTGTATCTGGGCGTCTCGCAGCGGGCGGAAATTGGCCCCCACGGACAACTGCTCAATTGTGCCAGATGGGCTTCAATCTCTGAAATCCAGTGAAATCGCCGCCGGACGAAACCCGAAACGCGCAAGGGCCTAAGCACGCGTTAGGGGCACTCAACCGTTACGCTGATGCCACCGGCAGGGTGCGGGGCGGCAAACCTGATCCCGGCTAAGGAACCATATGGGAGGGTCATGCGACGGCAGCCGTCCAGCTTGGTCACGGCAACCGCCGCCGTCATCATCGCGATCCCCCTTGTCGCCGGTTGCGAAGCCAAGGTGTACGGCGCGCCCCCGGAGGCCGCGGGCGCGCAGCTGACCGTCGTCGCCCCGATGGGCACTACGGCCCCGCTACCGGAATCCCCGCCCGACGAGCCGGCGGCGGCCTTCGACGGCGTGAACACACGCGCTCAGCGGGCCACCGCCGAGGCGGCAAAGGCAGGAGCTGACATCTCCGCAGTCGTGCTCGACCGCACCACCGATCAGGTCATCTCGAACGGCAACGGAGACCCGACGCCGATCGCCTCGGTGGCCAAGCTGTTCATCGCCGACGACCTGCTGCTGCAGGACGCGAAGGGACAGACCCAGCTCTCCGCCGACGACCGCCAGTCTCTCGATGTCATGCTGCGGTCCTCCGACGACAGTGCGGCCGAGAATTTCTGGAACCGCGGAGGCGGCAGCGCCATCATCACCCGGGTGGCCGCCAGGTACGGGCTGGGTTCGACGACGCCGCCGTACGACGGGCACTGGTGGAACACCATGAGCACCACCTCCGACCTGGTCCGCTACTACGACATGCTGCTGCATGGCAGTGGCGGGTTGCCACCCGAACGCGCCCAGATCATCATCAGCAACCTGTCCCAGTCCACCCCGGACGGCATCGACGGGTACCCGCAGCGGTTCGGAATCCCCGACGGCTTGTTCGCCGAGCCGGTCGCGGTCAAGCAGGGCTGGATGTGTTGCTGGGACGGCGGTAACTGGATGCACATATCCACCGGCGTCATCGGCGCCGACCGTCGCTATGTGATGGCTATCGGCTCGATGCAGCCCACCGACGACAGCACCGCCCGCAACACCATTACCCAGGTCGTCAAGACGATGTTCCCTGGCGGCCGGATCTAGGGATTAGTCCAGCAGATCGGGGCGGCGCTCCCGGGTGCGCTGCAGCCCCTGTTCCATCCGCCACGCGGCGATCTTGGCGTGATCACCCGACATCAGCACCTCGGGCACGTCGAGTCCACGCCAGCTCGGCGGCCGGGTGTAGCTCGGCCCCTCCAACACGCCGTTGGAATGTGAATCGTCTTGGTGTGATGCGGGATTGCCGAGCACATCGGGCAGCAGGCGAACGATCGACTCGATCATTACCAGCGCCGCCGATTCACCCCCGGGCAGCACGTAATCGCCGATCGAGACTTCCTCGACCCGCATCCGGCGGGCGGCGTCGGCGACGACGCGTTGATCGATACCCTCGTATCGCCCGCATGCGAACACCAGGTGTTTCTCGGTGCTCCAGCGGTGCGCATCGGTCTGATCGAACAACCGACCCGCCGGCGTGGGGACGATCAGAAGTGTTCGGTCCGAACAAATTTCGTCAAGCGCTTCACCCCACACCGGCGCCTTCATCACCATGCCGGGGCCACCACCGTACGGCGAGTCGTCGACACACCGGTGTACGTCGTGGGTCCATCGACGCAGGTCGTGCACCGCGAGCTCGACGATGCCGGCGTCAATCGCCTTGCCCGGCAACGACTGTCGCAGCGGACCCAGATAGTCCGGGAAGATCGTGACAACGTCAATACGCATGCCAATTCGCCTCGTTCAGTCCAACTCCAGCAGACCCTCGGGCGGGTCGATCTCGATCGTCTGGTCGGCCAGCGACACCGACGTCACGATGGCGCTGACGAACGGCACCAGCACCTCGCCTTCCTCGCTGCGCACCGAAAGCAATTCTCCTGCCGCGGTGTGCAATACCTCGGCGACCGAGCCAACGGGCGTGCCCGTGGTCGTCACCACACGCAGACCTTCGAGCTGATGGTCGTAGAACTCGTCGGGATCCTCAATCGGCGGCAGATCCACGGAGTCGACCAGGAACACCGTGCTCTTCAACGACTCGGCGGCGTTGCGGTCGGCCACCCCGTCGAGCCGCACGAGCAGCCGACCGCCGTGGTCGCGGACCGACTCGACGACGTAGCGACTTTCGGGGCCGCCGCGAGATGGCCTGCCGCGCAGGGACGAACCGGGTGCGAAGCGGGCATGGGGGTCGTCGGTGCGGATCTCGACGACGATTTCGCCGGTGACGCCGTGCGCCTTGGCGACCCGCCCGACTACCAGGTCCATGCGCAGCGCTACTGGTCGGTGTCCACCACGTCGACGCGGATGCCCCGGCCACCGATGCCGGCGACCAGGGTGCGCAACGCGGTCGCGGTTCGACCGCCACGGCCGATGACCTTGCCGAGGTCGTCGGGGTTCACATGCACCTCGACGGTGCGGCCGCGGCGGTTGGTCACCATGTCGACCCTGACATCGTCGGGGTTGTCCACGATCCCGCGGACCAGGTGCTCGACGGCGTCGACGACGGCAGAGCTCATGGCCGCGGTCAGCTCTCGCTGGCCGGCGCGGCCGGCTCAGCAGCGTCGGTGGGGGCCTCGGCGGGCTCGGCGGCAACCTCAGCCGGCGCCTCGGCGGGCTCAGCGGCAGCCTCAGCCGGCGCCGGGGCGGGCTCAGCGGCGGGCTCGGCGGCAGCCTCAGCCGGCGCCTGGGCGGGCTCGGCTGCAGCCTCGGCAGGCGCCTCGGCGGCCTTCTTCGCGGGCGCCTTCTTCTTCCTGGGTGCGGTGGCCTCGCCCGTGGGGGCTCCGTCGGCGGCGCCCAGCGCCGCATTGAACAGATCCAGCTTGCTGGGCTTGGGCTCCTTGACCTTCAGCGTGCCCTCGGCGCCGGGCAGGCCCTTGAACTTCTGCCAATCACCGGTGATCTTCAGCAGGGCAAGGACGGCTTCGGTGGGCTGGGCGCCAACGCCGAGCCAGTACTGCGCCCGCTCCGAGTCGACCTCGATGAGGCTGGGGTCTTCCTTCGGGTGGTAGCGGCCGATGACCTCGATCGAACGGCCGTCACGGCGAGTGCGCGCGTCGGCGACAGCGATGCGGTACTGCGGATTGCGGATCTTGCCAAGCCGGGTGAGCTTGATCTTCACAGCCATGGTTAAACGACTTCTCCTGTGGTTGCCACGGTGCAATTCAGCGACTCGGGCGGTCGCCCGGTCCGGTTTTGCCTTACGTGTGTGACCGCCGCGCAGCCGTAGTCGCGGGGCAGACAGTCGACCATTGTGCCAGAACCTGGGCCTTTGGTGGAAATCCTGGTTCCGCTGACGTCGACCTTTACAACTTATGGCTGAAATGTCACGCTCACGGAATGGACAACGCCGCTGCCATGCTGGAGATCGAGGCGATCAACCAGTTGAAGGCCAGGTACTGCCGATACCTCGACGCCAAGGACTGGGAGGCGTGGCGCGGGATCTTCACCGACGACTTCCTCAACGACACCTCGCAGGCGGGCGGCAAGGTGATCCATGGTGCCGGCGAGTTCGTGGCCTTCACCAGCAAGATCCTTGGAAGCCGGGCCACCGTGCACCAGGTGCACGCGCCGGAGATCGAGCTGACGTCGGCGACAACGGCGCGAGGCATCTGGGCGCTCGAAGATGTCGTCCGCTTGGCTCCAGGGGTGAACCTGCGCGGCTACGGTCACTATCACGAAACCTACGAGAAGATCGACGGGCAGTGGCGCATCACGAGCTCCAAGCTGACCCGGCTGCGGGAGGACATCTTCAATGTCTTCGTCTCCGTGTACATCTCGGACCGGATCAGGAAGGCAGTCGCCACCGCCGCGCGTCGGCTCATGCGGTGAGCGTCATTCTGGATCCATGACTTCATTGCGCGAGCGGTTGTTGTCCACGGTGGCCGGACAGCTCGGCCGCCCACACGGGATCTTGAGTCCGTTCGTCGCGCGGGCTCTCAATCGGGGAAATCAACGGGCCATCGCCGGCGCCGTCGAAGCGGCGCACACTCCGCGAGGCGGCGTTGCCGCGGACATCGGTTTCGGCGGTGGTGTCGGACTGCAACTCTTGTTGGATCGGGTCGGCGACGACGGCGTCGTGCACGGCATCGAAATCGCGGACGACATGTTGCGCCGCGCCCGATCCCGGTTCGGCGGCGACGTTCGGTCGGGCCGGCTGCGACTCGCGTCTGGCTCGCTGACCGAGACGGGATTTCAGGACGGTTCGCTGGACGCGCTCATCACCGTCAACACCGTGTATTTCATCACCGAACTCGATGCGGCCTGCGCCGAACTCGCGCGTGTGCTGCGTCCGGGCGGACGCGCGGTGATCGGGATCGGCGATCCGGACGTCATGGCGCAGCTGCCGTTCACGTCGCACGGTTTCACCATTCGGCCCGTCGACGAAATCGCTGCGGCACTACAGAATTCGGGCTTTCAGGTCGAGCAGCGCCGAATCGACGACAAGCCGATACCGCGCCACCTGTTCGTCGGTCGGCGGACCTCCTGAATCACATCACTTTGTCGAAGCACTTTGCCTCGACGCGACGGCTCATGCGCCAGCCCTCGGGCGTGCGGACGAACTCGTCCTCGTACCACAGCCCGCAGAACAAGATCTGATTCTTATCACCGCCGAGCACCATCGGGTTGAAGCAGATCGTCCGCGATGACGCGGTATCGCCGTCGATGCGCACGTCGAAGTTGCCCAGCATGTGCGCGTAGGCCGGGAAGTTCGGCAGCACCTGCGCCAGCCAGGCCTTCACCTCGCGAAAGCGACCATCGATCCCGCCCATCGCCCGGTAATCGATGTACGCATCTTCGGTGAAAACGCGGTCGAGGTCGTCGAAGCGGCGCTGGTCGATCGCCGTCGAGTAGTCGATCAGCAGCTGCTGAATCTCGAACCGATCCGAAATCTCCTGCTGGGTCAGCATGCGAATGATTCAACACCGCCCAGGGAACCCTTCAGGCTGGAGGGTTAGGCTGCTCATTCCATGGGGAGGTTCGTCGCCGCGATCGCGGCTTGCCTGAGTCTGGTACTGCTGTCGATCACGCCCGTCGCTTCGGCGGAGCCCGACGTCCAACCGGTCGGCAGTGTGCCGATCCCCGACGGCCCCGCTCCGGCGTGGATCGTCGCCGACATGGACACCGGCCAGGTGCTGGCGGGTCGCGATATGGATGTCGCCCACCCGCCGGCCAGCACGATCAAGACGCTGCTGGCACTCACCGCACTCGACGAGCTGCCCAGCCTCGATGCGACGGTCGTCGGCACCGAGGCCGACACCCACGTCGAATGCAACTGCGCGGGCATCAAACCGGGCCGCACCTACACCGCGCGGCAGCTGCTCGACGCGGTATTGCTGGTGTCGGGCAACGACGCGGCCAACGCCATGGCCGACATGATCGGCGGCTACGACGCCGCGGTGGCGAAGATGAACGCCAAGGCGGCCTCCCTCGGCGCGGTCAACACGCACGCGGCCACGCCGTCAGGCCTGGACGGTCCGGGCGGATCAGGCTTCACCACACCGCACGATCTGGCCATCATCTTTCGCGCCGCGATGGGCAACCCGACGTTCGCCCAGATCAGCGCACAACCGGTGGCGATGTTCCCGACCGACGCCGGCGATAAGCCGCTCGTGAACGAGGACGAGATGTTGCACCGCTACCCCGGCACGCTCGGCGGCAAGACCGGCTACACCGACGCGGCCAAGAAGACGTTCGTCGCAGCGGCCGACCGCGGCGGACGCCGACTGGTGATCGCGATGATGTACGGGCTGATCAAGGAGGGCGGCCCGACGTACTGGGATCAGGCCGCGACTCTGTTGGACTGGGGCTTCGCCCAGAGCCAGCGGGAGAGCGTCGGCCCACTTTAAGTTGCTTAATCGCAACGCATCCGAGACCTCGTCGGCGAACGCTCTGAGTATGCTCGGCGCCTGTGCGAAAGTTGTTGGCCGCGTTGACCATCACGCTGTCCACGGCCGTGCTGGTCGCTCCCCCCTCGTGGGCTGAGCCCGGCATCGAACCCGCGAGCGCCGTTGGGATCCCGGACGGTCCAGCGCAGGCATGGGTGCTGGCCGACCTGGACAGCGGACGAATTCTGGCTTCCCGCAATCCATCTGAGCCGCATGCACCGGCCAGCACCATCAAGGCGCTGCTTGCGATCGTCGTGCTGGATCAGCTGCCGCTCACCGCGGTGATCGTCGCTAGCCCGGCGAACACGGATGTCGAGTGCTCGTGCGCCGGGGTCAAGGCGGGCCGCGCCTACACGGTGCGCCAGCTGCTCGACGGGCTGCTGCTGGTGTCGGGCAATGACGCCGCCAACACACTGGCCGACGGGCTCGGTGGTTATCAGGCCGCCGTCGCGAAGATGAACGCCAAGGCGTTGGCGCTGGGCGCACACGACACCCGCGCCTCGTCACCGTCGGGTCTTGACGGTCCAGGCATGGAGTCGGTCACCACGCCCGTTGATCTGGCGGTGATCTACCGTGCCGCGCTTCGGTATCCGGCGTTCGCCGCTATCGTGCGCCAGCCATCGTCACTGTTTCCCGCCGACGACGGCCCGCACGAGATCGTCAATCAGAACGAGCTGCTGAAGCGTTATCCCGGCACGCTGGTCGGCAAGACCGGCTTCACGGACCTGGCCAGGAAAACGTTCGTCGGCGCGGCCCAGCGTGACGGCAAGCAACTGGTGGTCGTGCAGATGTACGGTTCCGGCGACATGTACGGCCAGGCGATCGGCCTGCTGGACTGGGGCTTCAGCCATTACGGCTGACGCGCGTGTGCACACCGGAGTCTCCGGCTCCGACAATGACCGTCGCTGGAACGTGGTTGGGTCGGGAGCTGGAGTGACGACTGATCCTTGACGGTAGGGCCCAGGGCCTTGGTGCCGCCGGTTTCCCGGTCGGTTGTCCGTCCCCTGGTGTCCGTGGTCAGGCAGTGGGCACTCCAGCTCCCGCCGCGTCAAACCGTGCATGCGGTTCTCCCGCACACGGCTTACCGACGTCGTTCACCGCCGGCATTCGGTTTCTCCCGCCAGGGCTTGTTGGGCCCTGGTGTGATGACGGTTCCCATCGGGCTCCACAGCCCGCAGAAGTTCCCCGACTTGTAGCCGACGACAGACCAGCCGAAGCCGCGTCCACGTTGGTGCCGTTTGCCGATGAACAATGCGAGCCGATGACGTGCGTGCTGCTCGATCTTGTGGAAGCGGATCGCGGAGTGGCCGTAGCGGAAATAGTTCGCCCAGCCCCGCAGGAACCTGTTCAGGTCGGCCACCACCACCTCGACCGGCAACAGCAACCGAGACCGGCGTGTCAATTCACGAATCCGGTCCCGGGCACGTTGCATCGCCCGATCACTGGGCCAGCGGCCAGAAACGCCACACCGCGTCTGCCGTGGATGCCCCGTGAACGCACCATCTGGTGGTGAAAGCCAAGAAAGTCGAAACCTTCTCCGCCCACCGCCAACTCGACGATGCGGGTCTTGGCCTCCTTGGGCGCCAGCCCCAACTCGGCCAGCAGCGCCCGCAGCCGCACCAGCGCGGCGTGGGCTTGCTGCTCGGATTTGCACACCACCAGCAGATCGTCGGCGAAACGCACCAGCACCCCCAACGCGCGCGTGTCCCACACCCGGTCGAGCCGGTGCAGATACACGTTGCACAGCAAGGGGCTGGTGACGCCTCCAACGCAGTTGGCAATCAGGCCGTATTTCGCCCTCCGAGTCGGTTTCGGGGCTGTCGTCGGTACCGCTGCTCACGTTGTGCCGCACCGGGATGGAGTGGCGGATGGTGATCTTTTCGGCGCCGACGAGAACGTCTTTGACGAGCAGGCGCAGGACGCGCTGGCGTTCGGCGACGGTCGCTGTGGCGGCCTTGCCGCGCA
>JAOPVX010000016.1 GCA_025965975.1 Mycobacterium sp.
TCGACGCCGCTGCCCCCGCGGCGGTCGTGCTCTACCACGCCACGTACGAACGCGGCGGCGCGGCCGCGGTCGACGCACTACCGGGCGGACGGCCTTGGCGTGAGGCGATCGAGGCCTTCCCCGAGAGTGAGCGGCATCTCGCAATCCACGCCGGGCATCTGGTGAAGGCCAACCCGCGGGACGAGCCGCACGTCGCGGACCTCATCCCGCTCGCCAGTTCCATGGCATTGACCGGCACGGCTGAACAACTACTGGAGAAGATCGCGGCACTCGCCGCCCTTGGAGTCACTGAGCTTGTGTACCAGCCGGCCGGATGTGACATCGAGCGCCAGCTCCGCGTCTTCGCCTCCGTCGCCGGCCTTCCGAACTGATCGAGTTTTCACATCCCGCCTTCCCTCAGGTTGGCCCCATCGCGCATCGAGGGAATATGCAGGGTTACCAGGCCGCCAAGAATGCCCCCACCAACAAGACCGCGAAAGAGGCGCCGACCACGAAAACCGCGGCGAAGAAATAGCTACGCGGGCAGATCCACCCGCAGCGCCAGGTGCTCATCGAGTATCCGGCGCAGCGCGGTATCCATCGGATGCGCGGATGCGAGGTCGCGGCCGAACCGGCTGTCCACCACGACTACCGCGCCCTCACGCAGTTCGGCGGTGTCGACCTGATCGACGAACGGATCGAACAACGCGGGCGGCGTGGCCAGGTAATAGAGCGCCCGGCGCGACTCGTTCAACCCGGCGGCATACATCAGTCCGTGTTGGGTGATCACGAAGAGTTCCGAGGTGATCCTGGCGTTCGGGGTCTCGGCTTTGCCCCATGCCGTTGCGGCGCGCCGAGTCTGTGCCAATCGATCCGGGACGTCGTCAGTCAGCGTGAGCAACCTTTCGACGAGTGCTCCACCCATTCGCGGATATGCGTCCATGGCGGGTCTGAAGTACGGCTGGAAGATCTCGCCGAAAAAGTCGTACAGTTGGTCGCTCATCGCGGCTCCCCAGGTTTCAGACGGACACCTCAATTGTGCGCCCGAACCGCCAGCTGAGCACTACCTATCCCTCGTCGGTGAGTGAACCCATCCCGGGTTTGATGCGCACCTTCTCTCTTGGAAAGGTGATTTGCATGTCGAAGAGATACCCGGCCAAGGTCCGCGAGATTAACGTCGAGGACACCCTCCACCGCCACCGCACCAAAAGCACGTACCTCCGCCAATCGACCGTGAGAGTTTGTAGGTAGCGCGGGATTTCGAGAATGCAGTCACCAGCCAGTACAGCAAGATCCCCGTCGGGATGTTCACGCGGGCGCATCTCACAACTTTCAACGAGGAACCGGCGAGGTAAGCGTGCAGTTTCGTCATAGTGACACTGCCGTCCGCCCGTAGTTGGGTCTCACCCCTGACGTTTCCGCGCCCGTGACGCGCGGCGCGCCCGCTGGAAGCAGTCGCGAGCCGTGCGAACGGGCGCCGGTCTGGTCAGCTACGGCTTGCCGGCCCCGGGTGCGGGGGCTGGGAACACGACGATCTGCCCATTAGGTTCCGTCGGTCCCGCTCCGGCCCATTCCTGGCCGACGACGTACAGCTGCGGCCGATCGCCGCGGCTGAGTGTGCAGGCGAACGCACCTCGGTCCAGTTCTACCGTGGCAAGAACCTCTCCGCCCTCGCGTACCCGCACGCAGTGTCGGTTACCCACATCGGCGTACCAGACGGCACCCTCGGCATCGACACAGATCCCGTCGGGGTGGTCGTCCCCGGTGTCCGCCCAAGTTCGCCGGTTGGCCAGGTCGCCGTCCTGACCGATGTCGTATGCCGTGAGGCGGTTGCCGTGGGACTCGGCCACGATCAGCGTGGAGTCGTCCGCGGTGATCGCCATGCCATTGGGAAAGGCCAGGTCGTCTGCAACCGGGCGGACAACCCCCTCCGGCGTGACGATCGCCACGCTGCCGGGTGCAGGCTCACCACCGGGAAAATCGAAGCCGATGTTGTTGACGTAGGCGTTGCCGCGCGCGTCCACCACGATGTCATTCCACGGCTTCTCCGAGATCGGGGCCAGGTCGGCATGGGTGACCATCGAGCCGTCGGGCTCGCGGCGAAGTAGCCGCCGCTGCGTCGAGTCCACCACCAGCAACCGCCCGTCAGGAAGAAAGTCAATACACATGGGGAACGATGGGACGCTGACCACCACCTCGTGACCACCCTCGGGATCGAGCGAAATCACCTGATGCGCGCCCCAGTCGGAAAACCAGACTCGGCGGTCGTGCCACCGCGGCGACTCACCGAACGAGATTCCCTGCATCAGCACAGTCATGTAGAGACAGACTGCCCGTAAAGCCAAGACTCATCGGCGGCGGGTTGGCCCAAAGCGGTACGCACCAAGGGCGGCGAGCTGGGTGGGGCTGACGTTGGTTTTGAGCCGTCGCCCTGAAGCGCTTTCCAGACCGTGAGACCACCGGCCTGTCCGGCGATCCCGAGGGTCCGGTCAGGAGGCCTCGAGGAAGGTGACGGCCGCTAGGACGCGGCGGTGGTCATCGCCGGTTTCGGGGAGGTTCAGTTTGGTGAGGATGCTGCGGACATGCTTTTCGACGGTGCCCTCGGTGACCCACAGCCGATGGGCGATGCCCGTGTTGGAACGTCCCTCCGCCATCAGCGCCAGCACCTCACGCTCCCGCGCGCTGAGCACCGCCAGCGGGTCGTCGCGCCGGCGGGCCGACACCAACTCCTGCACCAGCGCGGGATCCACGACCGAGGCCCCCTTGGCGATCCGCTCGAGGGTGTCGATGAAATCGGCCACGTCGGTGACCCGGCTCTTGAGCAGGTAGCCGATGCCGTGGCCGCTGGCCAGTAGCTCCATCGCGTGCTCGACGTCCACGTGCGCGGACAGCACCAGGATGCCGGTGTCGGGGAACTCGTCGCGGATCACCTGCGCCGCGTCGAGCCCCTCGGTGGTGTTGGTCGGCGGCATCCGAATGTCGGTCACCACCAGATCGGGCGTCTTCTCCCGAACCAGCGCGAGCAGCTGTGCACCGTCGCCGGCTTGCCCGACGACGTCGAAACCCGAGTGGTCCAGCAGGCTGGCCAAACCTTCGCGAAATAGGGTGTCGTCCTCGGCCAGGATCACCTGCATCTGCGCCTGCACCGACCCGCCACCTTCCATCGGTGCGGAGTCGTGCGCACCGCGAGCATCCCCGCCCACGATGGCGGGCACGTCCATGTCATCGAAGGTCAGCTGGGGCTCGTCATAGTGGGTGAGCAGGATGTTCGCGTCTGCGTCCATCGGTGATACTCCTCCAGGTGTAGGTCCCGAACGGATCAGCTGATACGTTAATGTATCGGATGCACTATTGTATTGGCGTGTGGTGGGAATGACAGTGCCGACGTCGGGGATGCCGCCGCAACGACCGCCAAGACCCGGCGGCGCTTCTCCGCGAGTGACGAAACGGCGCGCGGAAACCCGCGCCAACTTGATCGAGGCGGCATTCCGGGTGTTCGCCGATAAAGGCTTCGGTCAGGTCCGCATTGACGACGTGTGTGCGGCCGCCGGCTATACCCGTGGCGCGTTCTACTCCAACTTCGACAGCCTCGAGGAGTTGTTCTTCACCCTCTACGACGAGAGCGCTCGCCTCATCGCTGGCCAAGTCACTGAGGCCCTCACCGCCGACGACATCAACCCCGGGGTCGAGGCGGTCATCGAACGCGTTACCGCCACTTTGCTTCTCGATCGCGACTGGCTGCTGATCAAGACCGACTTCCTTCTGCACGCCGCCCGAAACCCTGCTGTCGCCGACCGCCTGGCCACCCACCGCCAAGAACTGCGCAACGCGATCGAGAAGCGACTCGACGGCGCCCGCCAACGACTGACCCTCCCCGACGCGATCAGCGACATCCCCAACGCAGCCCGCGCGGTCGTCGCCGCCTACGACGGAGTCACCGTTCAATTGCTACTGGACGGCGACCTCCAAGCAGGCCGAAGCTGGCTTACCCAACTCCTCACCGCCCTACTCGACCGCTAATGACCAGCCAGAAGGACACGAGAATGGTTGACGAGCGGCCAACGGCCCGAATGACAGAGGCATACGGTGTCGCCGTTGTCACCGGCGCCAACCGCGGCATCGGTCGTGAAGTCGTCGGGCAACTCGCCGCAGCCGAGCACACCCGAAACGGGTTGATACATCGTGTGTATCAATGACATTCGCACACCGGCACTTCTCGCGGCCGTCAGCTAAACGAAACCGAAGTGCACTAACTTGAGCATTTGCGCCGGCGAGCTGTCCGCGAGATCGGTTCTGACGTCATTGTGGATGCTGCTCCAGTCGTCGTATTGGCACAGGCTGATGGCGGCGATCGGGATGGGTGCTTCGTACCGAAGCATGATGGATCTTCGTCGGTTCACATTCCGATTGCTGCGTGGGCGCCTTGGCCGAGGCACATGACGAGCCACACGGCGCCGACTGCGCCCAGCAGCGACAGCACGACGAGACTTCGCGGCGGGCGCCCTACGCGCAGATTGTCGCCCAGCAGGTGGGCGATTCGGGTTTCGGTGGCTCCGCCCAAGGCGGCCGTCAACGCGCTCAGTCTGAAAACGCTGCGACTTCCAGCTCCGGAGACACCTGCACCCAGCCAAGCGGCTAACGCCTCCGCATCGGACACCCGCCTGACCAAGGTCACGATGTCGTCGAGCCGGGCCTCTCATCTGTGCAAGAACGGCTTCCCAAAGCACTAAACAACCCCACAAGGACACCCGATTTTTGTTTTGAGTGCTTTGTGCCTTCCCAAGCGGCACATTCGGCGGCCGCGCCGCGGGCGATTCCTTTTGGATAAGCCGACGGTCTATCCCTGTGGAAGTGACGTTTGTCGTGGCAGCGCCTCAACCTAAGGACAACCGACAACATGATTCTTGTGACAGGGACAACCGGCCTCGCCGGCTCCGCGGTGATCCGCGAATTCGCTCGACAGCACCTACCGGTGCGGGCGCTGGTCCGAAACCGCGCTAAGGCAGCCATATTCGACGGGCTGGCCAGCGTCGAGGTGGTTGAGGGCGACATGCTGCAACCGCAGACGCTCAGAGCAGCATTCGAGGGTGTGGACCGTGCGTTGATGATCTCCACTGCCGGGGTGCAGATGATGGACACGCAATGCACGTTCATCGAGGCGGCAAAGGCGGCCGGCGTCCCCCACATCGTGAAATTCTCAGGGGTCGACTCCGGCAGCGGCTTCAATCCCGACGCTTTCCGCGCGAGCCGATGGCACGCACACATCGAACGGTATCTCGAAGGCTCGGGGCTGGCCTGGACCCACCTGCGGCCAACCCAGTTCATGCAGTTTTACCTGCCCGGAACCGTCACGGGTATAGACCCAGCCAAACACGAACTGGTCATGCCTATCGGGGCCAGCGAACTCGCTCCTGTTGACATCGAAGACATCGCGAAGGTTGCCGTCGCGCTGATGCGCGCAGATGGACATCACGGCAAGAGCTACTACATCAGCGGCCCGCAAGCGCTGACGATGACCGACGTCGTCGAAGAGATCTCCGAAGCAACCGCAACGACATTCCGCTACACCGACGTCTCGTTTGAGCAGAAGCGGAATGAACTCGCCGCCGCCGGGTTGCCGCCAGATGCCCTCGACCTGCTCGACGAACTGTTCAAGGAGCGCCGGCGTTGCACCAAATCAACGGTGGATCTCAACGCCCACAAGACATTCGGCGTCGAGCCCACCACCTTTGCCCAGTTCGCCCGGCGACACGCGACCGCGTTTCTCGGCCAGCCCCGCTCGGTCGCGACGGCCAGCTAGTACAGCACCAGCCCCAGGTGAGGAACCATCCTCAGCGAACGCCGCGTCTCGACCCCAGACGGGGGCCTTGCCGATGTGCCTCCGCCCGCGTGGCTACATCATCGCGCTGCCGTTCATCAAGTTCGTCAATTGGATCGGCACGATGTGGAAGGGCCAGTTGACATTTGAGACGCCGATGCTGTTCTCGGTGGGCTTTCTGGTGACCTTCCTACTGGGCGGGCTCTCTGGGGTGCTGCTGGCCAGCCCGCCGATCGACTTCCACGTCACCGACAGCTACTTCGTGGTGGCCCACTTCCACTACGTACTGTTCGGCACGATTGTGTTCGCCAGTTTTGCGGGGGTGTATTTCTGGTTCCCGAAGATGACCGGTCGGCTACTCGACGAGCGGCTGGGCAAGCTGCACTTCTGGCTCACGCTGATCGGTTTCCACACCACATTTTTGGTGCAACACTGGCTCGGCAACATGGGCATGCCGCGCCGCTACGCCGACTACCTGCCCACCGACGGCTTCACCACCCTGAACACCGTCTCCACCGTCGGGGCGAGCCCACCGACGCACCCTGAGCGCGGCGTCTTTGGAGCGAGCGGAAGTTTTGCAGGTAGCAGGTATGGCACGCGGGCGCCAGCGGTAACGACTTTTGCTAAATGGAATGCAATCGTTGCGGCGAGGATGCGGTCACCGGTCGCATTCCAGAGTGGTGACAGCAGTCTACGGTTCGACCCAAACGTACGAGGAATCAAAGTCCGCACTTAGCAACAACTTCCGAAGAGAGGAGCGTTACTACTGGAGTGAAACCGACGCCGACGTCGACCTCAGGCATTTGTGCTAAGTGGTTCGATCTCACGGCCGGGGCCGCTCACCTCGCACCACCTGCCAGTGTTCCTACCTGTTGTGCAACATCGCAAAGAAAACCAGGAGGCTGCAGCATGAACACCCAGCCGACCGGCCTCAGGGTGCTGTGCCCGCAAGGCTGCGCCACGACGCTCACCATACCGATGCCGACCCTGGCCGAAATGAAAGGACTAGCCGGCGACACCACCCTGGCGAATCTAGATACCATCGTCGGGCGCAACGTCGTCGGCGCCATCCTGGTGCACTGCATCTACGCCTGCACCGCCGTTCCACAGGACCGTCCCCTGATGCATGAGGTCGCTGTTAGACGGTCGTCGAATGCCAGACATCAGCCGGGCGACACGGCGGTTACGCGTGCTTTTCCCTCCTCAGGCCCGCATCGGTAACAATCCGCCCGACTTTACCTTGCCCCCAAAGCCTTTGGTGGCGCACAACCCATCAAAATGAGCGCTAACTATGACTGCGGATCTGTGGCACGCGTCGCCTGCATCCTGTGTGAGTGCAATTGTGGCATCGAGATCCAACTTGATGGCCGCCGCTTCGAGTGCGTCGGTGGCGACAACCGGTACCCGCATCGGCGAGATACAGCTGCGAGACAACCAATACAACCAATACAACCGTCGGCACTGTCGGAATGGACTCGCGGCCGGACCCCAATGGGCCTCTCGTCCGGCCCGCTCCGCGTCCCCGCTACCGGCGAAGCGGGGATCGTCGATCCCTTGACAAGCCGTCCCTTCCGCCGGCTATCCGCCCTCAGCATCATGGTTCGTCACACGGTTACCGGATCGCGCCATGCGGGGCGCGATGGGCCGCCGATGGAGAAGGGAAATCTCGCATGTCAAACGACCCGGGATCGCGCCGCTTACTCCTTCACTAGGTCGCCGTTATGGCGGAGGTTGATGGTCATTTGTTGACTCCTTCGTTGGCGCGCGGGTGCGTGCTCGATGACTGAACTCGGCGAGCAGTTCTCGCAGCGCTTCGTTCGCGCCGGTGGAGATTGCGTAGAGGGAGGCAAAGGTGTGGATCATTCCCGGGTAGCTCTTGGCGAATACGTCGACGCCGGCGGCGGCGAGTTTGTTGGCGTACGCCAGGCCCTCGTCTCGGAGTGGGTCGTAGTGGGCGACGCCGATCACGGCGGGGGCGAGTCCGCTGAGGTCGGTGGCGCGGATGGGGGCGACGTCGGCCGAACCGACTAGCCCGGGTCTGTTGCCGAGGTAGTTCTGTGCGCTGGTGACGATGTCGGCGATGGTGAGCAGGTAGCCGGCGCCGTTTTCGTGTCGGGAGGGGTAGTCGGCGGCGGAGTCGATCACCGGGTAGAGCAGTAATTGCGCGCTCAGGTGCCGGCCCTGGTCTCGGAACCTGCGGGCGACCACCGCGGCGAGGTTGCCGCCGGAGCTATCGCCCGCCACGCAGAGGTGGTTCGCGAGGCCGCCGTGCTCGTGGATGTGTTCGGCGACCCAGGCCGTCGCGGCGAGGCAGTCGTCGAGGCCGGCCGGGAAGGGGTGCTCGGGTGCGAGTCGATAGTCGACCGAGACGAACACCAGGCCTGTTTCCCGCGCCAGTTTGCGGACCAGGAAGTCGTGGCTGGCGATACTGCCGGTCATCCATCCGCCGCCGTGGAAGTAGACCGCGGTGGGCGCTGGGTCGGCGGTCGGTCGGTAGGTGCGGACGGGGATGCCTTTCACGGGGCCGGGGAGGATGGCGTCCTCGACGGAGTACATGGCGATTTCCGGTTGGGGGGCAACGATTTCGGCGAGGCGGTAGATCCCTTGGCGTGCTTGGGCGAGCGACTCCGGTTTGCTCGGCGGCGGTTTGCGGTTGACCCGCGCCAGAAACGGGGTGATACCTGGGTCCACTGCCATGTCGCGACCTACCAAAGTTTGGTGTTGCGCTCGGGAAACCGCGCGATTCCGGGGAGCTGCGTGCTGGGGTCGCTGTGGGGGGTGCGGGAGTTTAGTGGCGCGGAAGGGTGTCGAGCGCGGCTTGAGCGATCGAGCGCAGCGACTTCTCGTTGGTGCCAGCTTTCCCCAAAGCTTCGATGCCTCGTAGGACGGCCAGCAGCAACCTGCCGTGCCGGCGAGCGTCGGCGGTTGGGTCGATGTCGCCGTGTCGCTGGGCCTGTCTGATACACCGAACCAGGGCGACTTCGAGGGCTTCAAAGGCGCGGCGGGCGCGATCGGCGACGGCGGGGTCCTGCCCGGCGAGCTCGGCGGTGCCATTTGCCAGTAGGCATCCCAGGTGCTGGGTGTCGCCCGCGGTAGCTTCCGCGACGGCCAGCACGTGCGCACGCAATCGTGCGTAGGCCCCGTCGTCGGGCCCACTTAGCGACCGCTTCGTCGCCTCGGTCACCTCGGTGCAGTATCGGTCGAACACCCGTAGGTATAGCTGGCGCTTGTCGCCAAACGCGCCGTAGAGGCTGCCTTTACCGAGGCCTGTCGCAGCCGCAACCTCGTCGATGCTGGTGCCGGCGAATCCGGTGGACCAGAACCGGTCGCGAGCGCGCTGCAGCACCGTCGTCTCGTCAAAACTGCGTGGTCTGGCCACCCAGCTCACTCTAGTTGATTGTGGACGTAACAGTCAAGAACCTGATGGCGTTCTGGACGAACGAGTCAATAATGCTTCGATCGACAAGTCAGGGAGTACGCACGATGACAAGACCAATCCGCATCGGTGTCCAGTTGTCACCCGGCGGGCACCGCATTACCCGGCTTGGCGGGCCGCCGTCATCCATGCCGAGGAGATCGGCGCCGACGTCATTTTCGGGTCCGATCATTTCCACCGGCCCGCAATGAGCGGCTTCGCCGACGGATGGCCGGTGTTGACGCCCGAACAGCGCGACGTCAACAACTTCGAGGGTTGGAGCGCTGGCGTCGTGGGCCGAAATTACCCAGCGTGCCGAGATCGGCCTGCTGGTCACCGGCGTACACAGGGTCGGATGCATTGCGATCCGCATCGCCCCGTCCTTGGAGTAGCTGTGCACCTCAGATTTGGGCGAATTCACCGGGATCTGCTTGTAGTTGACCCCGAGGGGGGCCCGGTGCGCGTCGGCATAGGAGAAGCCGCGGGCTGACGCGTCATGTGCTCGGTGGGCACGGGTGTTCCAGCCTGCGGTCGAGAAGTGCCAGCCATACCCCGCCGTGCTCTGTGAAGAACTGGCCGCGTTGATAGTCGGCAAGGGTCGCGACGATGTAATCATCACCGATCAGCGCGGCGGCGTCCCGCGGAACTCCAACAGGCGTGTGCGGGATTTCCGGCGGGCGGTAGCGAAGTGCCAGGCGGCGGATGAGACGTTTCCGTCGATCACTCCGCACGACCTGCGTCATACGGCGGTAAGCCTCGCCGTCAGTGCTCACGCCAACATAAAGGCGATCCAACGGATGGTTGGACACGCAAAGGCGTCGATGACTCTCGACCTCTATGCCGACCTCTTCGACGAGGACTTGGACGCGTGGCGGATCGCCTCGACGCGGCAATCAAATCTGCTGCGGACGCACTTCGGACGGCACAGACGACATAACGGCCGATCAACGCCCTGACCTGCCCAAATATGGTGGAGCTAAGGGGATTCGAACCCCTGACCTACTCGATACGAACGAGTCGCGCTACGCTCACCTGGGCGTTTGCTGATTCAAGCTCTGTTGGCTGTGCATCATCGCCGCAGGTCAGGGGCGTTGGGACTGACGGTAACCGAAAGTCGTCTCAAACCTGGCGAGGATTTACTGCGGGCCGGGCTGCGGGCCGGGGCCATCGCCGCACTGCGCCAGCAAAGGACCGATTGCGCGCGCGCGGGGCTGAGCGCCACGCTCGCGACCGCTCAACGTGTTTCCGATGTGTGACAACGCCGACCCGCTACGACCGCTTGTCTTGTCGCTGCAGGCGGATAGCGTCAGTGTCGTGAGTGATGAGACG
>JAOPVX010000273.1 GCA_025965975.1 Mycobacterium sp.
CGGTAGCGGCGAAACAAGTATTCTTCAAATCTGCCGTGGGCAACCTGGGTAGCCGGGCGGGCGTCGTGGCGGAGGATGTCTTCGTCATGCTTGACACCGTGAGCCTCCGCCCTTTCCTGCAAAAACAAGCTGTGAAACCACGGTCCACGGAAAGCCTCTATGCAGTGCAGTCGGGGACACCCAACTAAAAAATCATACGTATTCTCGTTTTCGTGTCATCGATGACATTGTGATGACACTGAAAATGAGAATATGACAATGAATATCGATCGATCGATCGATCGATCGATCGTCGTCGCCGCAGCCTACCGACGATGTGATTTCCCGGCTGTGTGCGACCGAAGGGGTATCCGACGATGAGGCCGCCGAGTTGTCGATGGCATTGCTGTTCGCCGGACACGAGACCACGGTGGTCCAAATTCTCCTCAGCGCGATGCTGTTGATGGCCAATCCAGAGCAATGGCAGGCACTCGTTGACGAGCCCGCCCTTGTCCCCAATGCGATCGAGGAGACCCTGCGGGCCTCGCGACGGGGCGGTGGCGTGATGCCTCGCTACGCGCGCACCGACCTGGAGGTTGGGGGAGTCACCATCAAGACCGGAGAGCTGGTCCTGCTGGAGATAGGCGCGGGCAACCACGACCCGGCGGTATTTGTTGCCGCCGATCGAGTGGACGTGACCCGGTCGGGCACAAGCCATCTGGGCTTCGGCTACGGCGCCCGTTACTGCCTTGGCGCGCCGCTGGCGCGCATCGAGCTGCAGACGGTGTTCGCCCAACTCGTTTCTCGGTTCCCAACCCTGCGACTCGCGGTCAACGTCGAGGAATTGACGATGCGGCCCGACGCGTTGGCAGGCGGGTTGACCGAACTACCGGTGCGATGGTAACGATCAAGCGCGCAGAGGGCTAGCTATGCCACGCCAAGCGCGCCGGGGCCGGGCGTCGCGGCGATGTCGCGCGCACCAAGGCCGGCGTGGCCGGCGTCGCAAGTGAGTCGGGCCCGCGCCGCTTCGCCGCAGTCGCGGTGGACCAGCTGCACGGCGGGACCGGCTTCGTCGGCGAGCCATTTGTCACCCCACTGCATGAGTGCGACCACGGCGGGAAACAGATCGCGGCCCTTTTCGGTAAGACGGTATTCGTGCCTGCCTCGGCCGCCGTCGTCCTGATAGGCCACTCGCTCCAAGAGTTCGTGTGCCACAAGCGTTTTCAGGCGCGCCGCGAGGAGGTTTCGCGCACACCCGAGGGCGGTGTGGAAGTCATCGAACCGCCGGACCCCGTAGAACGCCTCACGCAGGATGAGCAGCGTCCACTTCTCGCCGACCACGCCAAGGGTGCGCGCGATCGAACAATTGGCGGCGCTGTAGCGGAATCTGTCTGCGTGCATGTTCAGAGTCTAGCTGGGTTGACAATCAAAACCCACCGTTCTAGGTTTGAGAAATAAACCCAGCTCGACCAACGGAGGTCCGACTCATGCCCATGCTCGACGCGTATATCCCCGCAGGCGCGCTATCACCGGTCGCCGAACGTGCCCTGATCTCTCAGCTGACCGACCTCCTGCTGCGGCACGAAGGCGCCGACCCGGGCGATCCGCGTGCTCGTGCGATCGCGTGGGTGTTCCTCCACCGTCCCGCCGAGGTCTTCGTCGCGGGCGAGAGCGTCGCCGAGCCGCGGTACCGGTTCATCGCGTCGGTGCCCGAGGGGCAGTTCGACGACGAGCGTCGCGCCGCGATCGTGCGCGACGTCACCGACGCCGCGCTGCGCGCCGAAAACGGTTCGCACCCTTACGATCCCAATCGGGTGTGGGTGTTCACCAACGAGGTTCCCGACGGAACATGGGGCGGCGCAGGGCGAATCAACACGCTGGCCGACATCGTCGGGTATGTGCTCGAGGACTCCGACAAGGGCCGCGCCTACGCCGAACGGACGCTGGCGGCCCGCAAGGCGACCAGCGTTCCCGCCTAGCCGTCCCGCGCGAGCAGACGACCTACATCGGGGCGTTCGCCGGTACGAATACGCCGGAGCTGTCGGCCTCTTCCTCGGCCCGGATGACGTGCACCACCGCGTTGATCAAAGCCAGGTGGGTGAACGCCTGCGGGAAGTTTCCGAGGTGTCGTCCGGTGCGTGGCTCGATCTCCTCGGCGTAGAGGTGCAGCGGGCTGGCGAACGACAGTAGCCGCTCACACAGGTGCTTGGCGCGGTGGATCTCGCCGATCTCGACCAGCGCCGACACCAGCCAGAACGAGCAGATCGTGAACGTGCCTTCCTCGCCGGACAGGCCGTCGTCGGTCTCCGTGACGCGGTACCGCAGCACCAGCCCGTCTTCGGTTAGCTCGTCGGCGATGGCAAGCACCGTGGCCCGCACCCGCGGGTCATCGTTGGGCAGGAACCGGGTAAGGACGGCCAGCAGCAGGGAGGCGTCGAGCGCGTCGTCGCCGTAGCGCTGGGTTAGCACGCCTCGGGAGTCGACGCCGTGGGCCAGGATGTCGGCCTTGATCTCCTCGGCGATGGCGCGCCACTGCTGGGCGTAGCTCTTCTCGCCCTGTAGCTCGGCGAGCTTGGATCCGCGGTCAAGTGCCACCCAGCACATGATCTTCGACGAAGTGAAGTGCTGAGGCTCGCCGCGCACCTCCCAGATGCCGCGGTCTGGCTCGCGCCAGTGTTTGATCGCCTCCTCGACCTGTTGCTTGAGCACCGGCCACAGCGTGTCCGAGATCTGCTCGCGCGACTTGGCGTGCAGGTACACCGAATCCAGCATGGTGCCCCAGATGTCGTGCTGCATCTGGTTGTACGCGCCGTTGCCGATCCGGACCGGGCGGGCATTGTCGTAGCCCGACAGGTGGTGCAGCTCCTCTTCGACCAGGCTGCGTTCGCCGCCGACGGCATACATCACCTGAAGTGGGTGGCGCTCACCGTTGTTGGCGCCGGACACGTCAGCGATGAACGCGAAGAAATCGTCGGCCTCGCGGTCCAGCCCCAGTGTGTAGAGGCCCCACAGCGCGAACGTCGAATCGCGCACCCACGCATAGCGGTAGTCCCAATTTCGTTCGCCCTGAGGGGCTTCCGGCAGCGACGTGGTGGGGGCGGCCAGCAGGGCGCCGGTCGGTGAATACGTAAGACCCTTCAGGGTCAGCGCGCTGCGCTGCAAATATGATCGCCACGGGTGGTCAGGGAAGTCGCCGATGTTGATCCACTGCCGCCACGCTTCGCTGGTCCGCCACATCTTGTCGGCGGCTTCTTCATAGGTCTGTGGTGCCGGATGCTTGGACCAGCTCAGCGCCACGAATACGTTGTCGCCCTCCGTCATTCGGGTTCTGGCCCGTGCCTCGCGGCCCTCAAGCCCGATGCGCAGGTTGGTGGTCAGCCGCATCGTGGGATGGCTGTCCCCGTCCTTGTTGGCCCGCGCGATCGCCTCGCCGTACGCCTGGGCCGAGTACTCCCAGGTCGCGTTGTTCCTGTGGTAGTCGAACGACGGCTCGCAGCTCATCACCAGCTCGACGGTGCCGCTCACACAGCGCACAGTGCGCAGCAGGATGTGCTCGGCATCCCAGTCCATCGGGGTGCGGCGATGCGTGCGGGACCGGGTCTCGATGTCGTGCCACGGCCCCATCGCCAGCGCGTCGCGCACGATCACCCAGCCGGTGTGGGTCTGCCAGGTGGTCTCCAGGATCAGGCTGCCAGGCAGGTAACGACGGGCCGCAGGCACCGAAACGCCATACGGGCCCATCCGGAAGTGGCCGGCACCACGGTCAAGGATGGCGCCGAAGACGCTCGGGGAGTCGGGGCGGGGGACGCACATCCATTCCACCGAGCCGGCCGATGAGATCAGGCAGGTGTTCTCGCAGTCGGACAGGAACGCGTAGTCGGCGATCGGCGGAAAGGGGTTGCGCAACGACCCGCTGGCGGCATAAGGCACCGGCGCCGTCACGGTGAACGGGGCTTCTGGCTCGGCGACGTCTACGGGCGTGGACCCATTGGCCTCCGTCGACCCGTCGGACGCCTCGGTGTGTTGCAGAACCATGCGGACATCATCGACTGCCGAGAGGCCCGGCGTCCACTTGTGCGGGCGCGTGTCCTGCGGCATTCGGCTCAACGCCGGGCAAACTTCGGTGCGTGTTCGGGCAGCGGACCGATCGCGACGGCGTATCCGACGGCGGTGCGCAGGGCAGGCACCTTGTTGGCGATCCGCACGAGAAGGGGCGCTTTAGCGGGTTGACCGGCCGAAACGGCGACCGCGATGACCCGGGTGTGGACGACCCGCTGCACCGACTGGATCAGCGCCGCGGGCAACCATCGCCGCACCTGCACGCGGGCCAACTGCCTGGTGGAGACGGTGCCGCGCAGCAGAGGGCCCGCCAAAACCTGGCTGGCCGCCACGGCATCCGCCACGGCAAGGTTGATCCCAACCCCGCCGACCGGTGACATGGCGTGCGCCGCGTCGCCGATCAGTAACAGCCCGTCGGTGTACCAGCGCCGCAGCCGGTTGAGCTGGACGTCGAGCAGCTTGACGTCGTCGAACGACGTGAGCGCCTGGGCCCGGCCGGCCAGCCATGGCACCAGCGTCACCACCGCACGATGCAGCGTTTCGATGCCCTGCGCGCGCATCTCCGCATCGCGGCCCTTGGGGATGATGTAGGCGATCTGGAAGTAGTCGCCGCGGTCGATCGCCACGCACGCGTGGCCGGCACCGAGCACTCCGGCCAAACCGTGCGGATCGTCGGCATTGCGCGGCAGCCGAAACCACCACACATCCATCGGCGCCCCGAAGCTCCTCGGCTTCAACCCCATTGCCTCGCGCAGCGTCGACGAGCGGCCGTCGCAGGCCACCGTCAACTCGGCGTGCAGCTCACGCTCCTGGCCCTCGTCGTCGCGGTAGCTGACACCGATCACCTTGTCACCGCGGCGAATCGGCGCCACCACCTCGGTACTGCGCAGCAACCGAAACGTCGGCTCCTTGTCGGCGGCGGCGACCAACAGCTCGAGGAAATCCCACTGCGGAACCAGCGCGATGTGCTTGTGCGGGCCCGGAATTCGGCTCAGGTCGATGCTGAGCTCGGTGCCCTGGATTTTCATATTTAACGTGTCGATCTCACGATGGGCCATCCTGGCGAAATCACCGGCCAGACCAAGTTCGTCGAGCAGCCGCAGGGTGCTGGCGTGCACTGTGTCGCCGCGGAAGTCGCGCAGAAAATCGGCGTGCTTCTCCATCACCGTGACGTCGACACCGCCACGGGCGAGCAGCAGGCCCAGCATGATTCCCGCGGGACCGCCGCCGGCGATGACGCAGGTGGTCTTCTCCATGCGGTCCGCCTCGCCAGGCACTCGATCATCTTCGCATCGAATAGTCTGGCCTGATGGGCGGGTTCCTCAACTGGTGGGACGGCGTCGAACTGTGGCTGTCCGGCCTGCCGTTCGTCGCCCAGACCGCCGTGGTGATGCCCGTCGTGCTGGTGCTGGCGTACGGCATCGCCATAGCTCTCGACGGCGCATTGGGCAACGGGATCCGGCTGCTGCGGCGGGCGCGACACGAGCGCGAGGACTCCGAATGAGCGGGCTGCCGCGGTCGCGGGTGACGTTGGTGCTCGTCATCCTCGTGGTGCTGGTCATCGTCATGTGGCTGCTAACTCGTTAAGGCGGCTATTGCACCGCCGCGCGCGGCGACGACATCCAGTCTGAGCGTGTTGCCAGACTCTGTTATTCTTCGCGCCATGTATGCAGCGTCCGGCAGTACCGAGGGCCACATCTTGGCGCTCATTGCCGTGGGTACGTGCGCTGTTGCAGACGTCCACTGTTGTCGCTGACTCCATGCCCGTCCGCGGTTTGGTGTCGGCAGCGGCTGTTTACTTTGCCCAGGTACTGATCCCTCGCCTTGCTGTCGTGACGGGGCTCCTCCGTTAGTTAGTCCCCCTGCAAGGAAAGGTCACCAATGCTCAACCTCCGAAAGTCCTGGCGTTACGGCGCCGCCCTGACCGCGACGGCGACCCTGCTCGCGGGCTGCGGCGGCGGCGCCAGCGACGTCGCGGGCGGAAGCTCGACGCCGGCCGCCGGGACCACGCTCACGCTCGTCGCATACGCGGTTCCCGAGCCGGGCTGGAGCAAGATCATCCCCGCGTTCGCCGCCACGCCGGAGGGCAAGGGTGTCGGGGTGACGACGTCCTACGGTGCCTCCGGCGACCAATCGCGCGCGGTCCAGGACGGCAAGCCTGCGGACATCGTCAACTTCTCCGTTGAGCCGGACGTCACCCGCCTCGTGAAGGCCAACAAGGTGGACAAGGATTGGAATGCCGACACCACCAAGGGCATCCCGTTCGGGTCCGTGGTTTCGCTCGTTGTCCGCAAGGGCAACCCGAAGCACATCAAGGACTGGGATGACCTGCTGCAGCCGGGGCTCGAAGTGGTGACCCCGAGCCCGCTGAGCTCCGGCTCGGCGAAATGGAACCTCCTTGCGCCATACGCCGCGAAGAGCAACGGCGGCCAGCACCCGCAGGCAGGGCTGGACTTCGTGACAAAGCTCGTCACCGAGCACGTCAAGACCCGGCCCGGATCCGGGCGGGAAGCCACCGACGTGTTCCTGCAAGGGACCGGTGACGTGCTGATCAGCTACGAGAACGAGGCCATCAACTCCGAACGGCAGGGCAAGCCCGTCGAGCACATCAACCCGCCGCAGACGTTCAAGATCGAAAACCCGGTCGCGGTGGTGACCTCCAGCGCACACTTGGACAAGGCCACCGCGCTGAAGAACTTCCTCTACACCCCTGAGGGGCAGAAGATCTGGGCGCAGGCGGGATTCCGGCCGGTTGACCCGTCCGTGGCCGTGGACTTCGGCACCGATTTCCCGACGCCGCAGAAGCTGTGGACCATCGCCGACCTCGGTGGATGGAGCGCCGTGGATCCCGCGTTGTTCGACAAGGACAACGGAAGCATCACCAAGATCTACAAGCAGGCCACTGGATGACAGCTGCGCTCGATCCCAACCCGGAGGCGACCCGGCCCGAACTCACCGGCAACGGTGAGGGCGGCCGGGCGCCCGGCCTGCTCGGCGGCCGGTACGGGACGACGTCGCTGCGAGTGGGGGCCGCGTCGATCTGGCTCAGCGTGATCGTGCTCCTGCCACTGGCGGCGATCCTGTGGCAGGCCGCAGGTGGCGGCTGGCAGGCGTTCTGGCTCGCGATCACCTCCAATGCGGCGCTGGAGTCCTTCAGGGTGACGCTGACGATCTCGGCAGGGGTCACGCTGGTCAACCTTGTGTTCGGGCTGTTGGTGGCGTGGGTGCTCACCCGCGACGACTTCCCAGGCAAGCGCCTCGTCGACTCCGTGATCGACCTGCCGTTCGCGCTGCCGACCATCGTCGCCAGCCTGGTGATGCTCGCCTTGTACGGGCCGAACAGCCCGGTGGACCTCCACCTTCAGCACACCAAGTGGGGTGTGGGTGTAGCGCTGCTGTTCGTCACCCTGCCCTTCGTGGTCCGGTCGGTGCAGCCGGTGCTGTTGGAGCTCGATCGCGAAACCGAGGAGGCTGCCGCCTCCCTTGGCGCCAACAACTGGACGATCTTCACCCTGGTGATCCTGCCGGCGCTGCTGCCCTCGCTGCTGTCAGGAGCGGGGCTGGCGTTCTCCCGCGCGATCGGTGAATTCGGATCGGTGGTGCTGATCGGCGGTGCGGTGCCCGGCGAGACCGAAGTGTCGTCACAGTGGATCCGGACACTCATTGAGAATGACGACCGCACCGGTGCGGCCGCTATTTCCATTGTGCTGCTTGTGGTCTCGTTCGTAGTACTGTTCATCCTGCGGGCGGTCGGGTCGCGAGCGGCCAAACGCGAGGAGCTGGCGCGATGACGCTGTCACCGGTAGTGCGGCACCTGCTCCGCTACCTCGCGCTGGCCTACGTTGCGATCCTGGTCATCGTGCCCGTCGCGCTGATTCTCCTGCGCACGTTCGCGGCCGGCATCGGCGCGTTCTTCGACTCGATTACCACTCCGGCGGCGCTCTCGGCGCTGCAACTGTCGCTGCTGGTGGTCGCGATCGTCGTGCCTCTCAACGTTCTTTTCGGCGTCCCTACCGCATTGGTGTTGGCGCGCAACAGGTTCCGCGGCAAGAGCGCCCTGCAGGCCGTGATCGACCTCCCGTTCGCGGTTTCTCCGGTGGTGGTCGGTGTCGCGCTGATCCTGTTGTGGGGCTCGGCCGGGCTGTTCGGGTTCGTCGAGCACAACCTCGGCCTCAAGATCATCTTCGGGTTCCCCGGCATCGTGCTGGCCAGCATCTTCGTCACCGTGCCGTTTGTCATCCGCGAGGTCGAACCGGTCCTGCACGAGATCGGTACCGATCAGGAGGAGGCGGCCGCCACCCTCGGATCGCAGTGGTGGCAGACGTTCTGGCGCGTCACCCTTCCGTCGATTCGCTGGGGCCTGACCTACGGCATCGTGTTGACGATCGCGCGCACACTCGGCGAGTTCGGCGCGGTCATCATGGTGTCGTCCAACCTGCCGGGAACGTCGCAAACGCTCACACTGTTGGTGGCGGACCGCTACAGCCGCGGCGCGGAATACGGCGCATATGCCGTCTCCACGCTGTTGATGACGGTCGCCGTGATCGTCCTGATCGTTCAGGTGGTCCTCGACGCCAGGCGCTCGCGCGCGAGCAAGCAGGCCTAAGGAGACTGGAAGATATGACGGACGCCATCATCGTGCGGGGCGCCAACAAGCGCTACGGTGACTTCGCGGCGCTGGACAACGTCGACTTCGAGGTGCCGTCGGGATCGCTGACCGCGCTGCTTGGGCCAAGCGGCTCTGGCAAGTCCACTCTGCTGCGCGCCATCGCAGGTCTTGACCTGCCCGACACCGGCACCATCACGATCAACGGGCGCGACGTGACGCAAATCGCGCCGCAGCGCCGCGGTATCGGGTTCGTGTTCCAGCACTATGCGGCGTTCAAGCATCTGACCGTGCGCGACAACGTCGCTTTCGGCCTCAAGATCCGCAAGCGGCCAAAGGCCGAGATCAAGCAGAAGGTCGACAACCTTCTGGAAGTGGTGGGGCTCAGTGGGTTTCAGACCCGCTACCCGAACCAGCTATCGGGAGGCCAGCGTCAGCGCATGGCGTTGGCCCGCGCGCTGGCGGTTGACCCGCAGGTGCTGCTGCTCGACGAGCCGTTCGGGGCGCTGGACGCCAAGGTCCGCGAAGACCTGCGGGCGTGGCTGCGCCGGCTGCACGACGAGGTGCACGTCACCACGGTGCTGGTCACCCACGACCAGGCCGAAGCGCTCGACGTCGCGGATCGCATCGCGGTGCTCAACAAGGGCCGCATAGAGCAGGTCGGCTCTCCGACCGAGGTCTACGACGCGCCGGCGAATGCGTTCGTGATGTCGTTCCTCGGTGCAGTATCGTCGCTCAACGGCACACTGGTTCGCCCCCATGACATTCGCGTCGGCCGTAACCCCGAGATGGCCATCGCGTCCAGTGACGATTCTGTCCAAGCCACCGGCGTGGTGCGGGCCACTATCGATCGAATTGTCGTGCTGGGCTTCGAGATTCGCGTTGAGCTGACCAGCGCAGCCGACCACACGTCGTTCACCGCGCAGATCACCCGCGGCGACGCCGAGGCGCTCGGACTGAAGGAAGGCGACACGGTGTACGTGCGCGCCACGCGAGTGCCTCCGCTGCCGGGTAGTACCGAGATCCCAAAAGCCGATAGGGCCGACGAGGAAGAGCTGACGACGGCTTGAGTCCTCAGGCCGCCGCGCGTGTCGCGATCGCCTCGTCGAAGCGATCGAGCACCGTCTCCGCCACCAGCCGGTGCGGTCCGAGCGGTGCGGCCATCAGGATCCGTTGAGCGCGTGCATATTCGGCGACTCGATCGGTGATCCTGCCGTGGGCGAGGAACCAGGGAGCGATGACCAGACGGGTCGCACCGCGCTTGCGCAGGACATCGGCGGCCTCTGCCAGCGTGGGGTGTGGTCCGGTGGCGAATGCGGTGGTCGCCGTCCAGCGGGTCTGCTGCACCAGGTACTCGCCGATCGACGCGGTGTTGGCATTGGCCTGGGGGTGTGAGGAGCCCACCGCCGTGACGAGGACACCCACATCGGGGTCGAGCGCAGACACTCCCGCATGCGCGAGGCGCTGACGAAGGACGTGAACGAGCCGGTCGTCCTCGCCAAGCACGTCGGCCTGCCGCGCCAACGCACCGGAGTCCGCGATCAGGGCGGGGATGTCGATGCGCGCGTGATACGCATCGGCGAGCAGCAGGGGCACAACGACGGCGTTGCGGCGGCACTCGGCAAGCACGTCGCGCAAGGTGGGGGAGTTCTGCTCGCAGAACGCCACCCGAACGTCGACATCGCGCCGCATCATCCCGATGGTGTGCGCTACCTCATACGCCGATGCGGCCGAGCGCGGATCGGCGCTGCCGTGCGCCGTCAGGACGAGCACAGGGCGGCGGGCGGGAACCGACACAGGGCGGCGGGCGGGAACCGACACAGGGCCTCGGGCGGGAGCCGGCACGGTCACGAAGCGTGCAACCCGCATTCCGTCTTGGACTGGCCCACCCAGCGGCCGCTGCGCGGATCGGTGCCCTCGGCGGGCTTGGCCGTGCACGGCGCGCAGCCGATCGACGGATAACCCTCGAAGACAAGGGGATTAACGAGGACGTCGTTGGCGTCGATGTAGCTCTGCATGTCCTCGTCGGTCCACGCCGCCAGCGGATTGATCTTCACCAATCCAAAAGCCTTGTCCCAGCTGATCAGCGGCGCGTTGGCACGCGTCGGCGCCTCGACGCGGCGGATTCCGGTCACCCACGCGGTGTAGCCGCGCAGCGCCTTGGAGAGCGGCTCGACCTTGCGCATCCGGCAGCACTCGTTGGGTTCGCGCGCGAACAACTCCTTGCCGAACAGTTCGTCCTGCTTGGCGACGGTGTTCTCGGGTGTGACGTTGACCACGTTGATGTCGTAGACCGCCTCGACGGCGTCACGGGTGCCGATCGTCTCGACGAAGTGGTAGCCGGTGTCCAGGAACAGCACGTCAACGCCGGGCCGGACCTTCGCGGCAAGGTCTACGAGCACCGCGTCCTGCATGTTGGACGCGACGACATAGTTGCCGCCAAAGTTCTCGTCGGTCCAGCTCAGCAGGTCAGCGGCGGTCGCGCCGGCGAGTTCGGCCGCGCCACGCTCGGCGAGTTCCTGAAACCCCGCCTCGGTCATCACTTCTGTCATCGGGTGCCCTCCGCCCTTCACGCAAGCGCTCATCGCAAATCCGCCTCGTCTGCTCGTACTGCCCAGGTGGCGAAACGCTCACCCTGCTCGCGTTGTTTCACGAAATTGCGAACAACCCGGTCGATGTAGTCGCCCAGCTCTGTGGACAACACCTTGTGTTGGCGCAATTTGCGGCCGAACCCGCTGTCCAGGCCGAGGCTGCCGCCCAGATGAACCTGGAAACCCTCAACCGGCCCGTCGCCGTCGTCGACCATCTGGCCCTTGAACCCGATGTCGGCGACCTGGATGCGTGCGCAGGAGTTCGGGCAGCCGTTGATGTTCACCGTGATCGGCACGTCGAGCTGGGCGTTGATGTCTTCCAGCCGCTTCTCCAGCTCGGGCACCAGTACCTGCGCGCGGTTGCGGGTTTCGGCGAACGACAGCTTGCAGTACTCGATGCCGGTGCAGGCCATCAGGTTCTTTCGCCAGTGCGACGGCTTCGACGGCAGCCCGAGCGCATCCAAACCCGCGACCAGCTGGTCGAGCTTGTCGTCGGGAATGTCGAGGATGACCAGCTTCTGGTACGGGGTGAAGCGGATCCGGTCCGAGCCTGCCGCCTCGGCAAGTTCGGCCACCTTCGTCAGGATCGTGCCGGACACCCGGCCGGCGATCGGCGCCACCCCGACGGCGTTCAGGCCGTTCTTGAGCCGCTGGATTCCGACGTGGTCGATCGGGTGCTTGACCGGCTCGGGCGCGGGTCCGTCGATGAGCGCGCGCTTCAGGTACTCGGTTTCGAGAACTTCCCTGAACTTTTCCACGCCCCAGTCCTTGATCAGGAACTTCAGCCGCGCCTTCGCGCGCAGTCGGCGGTAGCCGTAGTCGCGGAACACGGAGGTGACGGCCTCCCAGACGTCGGGCACCTCCTGAAGCGGGATCCATGCGCCGACGCGCTGCGCCAGCATCGGGTTGGTGGACAGGCCGCCGCCGACCCACAGGTCAAGGCCCGGGCCGTGCTCGGGGTGGTTGACGCCGATGAATGCGACGTCGTTGACCTCGTGGGCGACGTCCTGCAGGCCCGAGATCGCGGTCTTGAACTTGCGCGGCAGGTTTGAGAACTCCGGCTGACCGATGTAACGGCGCACGATCTCGTCGACCGCCCAGCTCGGGTCGAGCACCTCGTCGAGTGATTCGCCTGCCAGCGGGGAGCCAAGCACGACGCGCGGGCAGTCGCCGCACGCCTCGGTGGTCTGCAGCCCGACCGCGGCCAGCCGCTCCCAGATCTCAGGGACATCCTCGATCCGGATCCAGTGGTACTGAACGTTCTCGCGGTCGCTGATGTCGGCGGTGTCACGCGCGAACTCGGTGGAGATCTCGCCGAGCGTCCGCAGCGCGGCGTTGGTCAGCGCCCCGCCGTCGCAGCGCACCCGCATCATGAAGTAGTTGGCCTCGAGGACGTCGGCGTTCTCATCGCCAGTCCATGTGCCGTCGTAGCCCTGCTCGCGCTGCGTGTACAGGCCCATCCAACGCATCCGGCCACGCAGATCCTGTTTGTCGATGCTGTCGAAGCCCTGCTTGGAGTAGATGTCGAGGATGCGGGCCCGCACGTTGAGCGCGTCGTCGTCCTTCTTGAACTGTTCGTTCGGGTTGAGCGGCTCGCGATAGCCGAGCGCCCACTGGCCCTCGCCGCGCGGGCGCTTCACGGGCTGTGCAGTGGTCATTGGGTTTGGCTCCTTCGTGGAGCCGGATCGCGCGTGCTCACCGGTGGGCTGTCCGGCGGCGCAGATCCGGCGGCCAGCTGAAAGTTCGAGGTGGGCTGGGTCCTAGATCAACGCATCAAGGCAGACAGCAAGAGGTACAAACGCGCTTGAAATCGACATGCCGCCGAGCCACCAGCGAGACGCGGTGAGTAAGGCTACGGGCGGCAGTCACAACGCCAATTGTGCCACGGACCCCCGCACCAGCCCTAACCGGGACAGATTTGGCCTCACAGTGAGTAAAAGTCCCTCTGGGAGACTGGTTTTATGACCGCCCGAACGGCTTCTGCCGCACACTCCTCGGGCGAGCGCTCGTCGGCAGCCAAGCTCCCCGACCTGGTTGCCAGGCCAGGCGCACCGTTCGGCATCTATATCCACGTGCCGTTCTGCGCCACCCGCTGCGGTTACTGCGACTTCAACACCT
>JAOPVX010000294.1 GCA_025965975.1 Mycobacterium sp.
AGATCGGCAGGGCCCGCGCGTTGGTGGCGATGTCCGGCGTCTGGCCTGCGTGGACCTGCTTGGTCTCGAACGACCACCTCGCGGAGCGAGGCTCGTCCGAGCGACCATCGGAGGGCGCCAGGTCGTCAATCTGATTTTCGCTGCTCATGGGGTGTTCTCCTGTTGTGATGGGACCGGATGGGCTCGGGTCACGCACTCATTAGCAACTGCGCACGCCGGACCTCCACCTGTCTTCTCTGGGGGCCCGTCACAACGGACCCGCGCTTGCCGGTAGCCGGTTGGGGCTACTCAACCTGGTCAATCACCCGGGGCACCCCACCGCGGTTGGAGGGTTGCCGGCCAGCAAGCCGGGGCTTGACGCTGGCACTCATGACCGAGGAGAAGCGTATCGCATGCCGCTGAGTGGGTGCCAGCGGCGTGTTTGTCCTCGCCGGTCGTGGTAATCCTCGCCGCGGCAACGGGCCGCAGACATCGGGAGAAACCACCCATCTTCGGCGCCAAGGGTGGACTGTGCCCAGACCCCTCTGTCACGCGTAGCGTCTTACAAAACGCGATACTGATAGCCGCCGTGACAACGAAGACGCCTGGAGAAGACAACATGAGCGCCGAGCAGCCGACCATCATTTACACGCTGACCGACGAGGCGCCGCTGCTTGCGACCTACGCCTTCCTGCCGGTGATACGCGCCTTCGCCGACGCGGCCGGCATCGACGTGAAGACCAGCGACATCTCCGTGGCGGCGCGCATCCTTGCCGAGTTCGGCGATTACCTGACCGAAGAGCAGCGCGTGCCGGACAACCTGGCCGCGCTGGGCGAGCTGACGCAACTGCCGGACACCAACATCATCAAGCTGCCGAACGTCAGCGCCTCGGTGCCTCAGCTCCTGGCAGCCATCAAGGAACTGAAATCCAAGGGCTACAACCTGCCGGACTACCCCGGAGAGCCGAAGACCGACGAGGAGCGGGAGATCAAGCAGCGCTACGCCAAGTGCCTTGGCAGCGCGGTGAACCCGGTACTGCGCGAAGGCAACTCGGACCGCCGTGCACCCAAGGCGGTCAAGGAGTACGCGCGCAGGCACCCGCACAGCATGGGCGAGTGGTCCCAAGCCTCGCGCACCCATGTGGCGACCATGAAACACGGCGACTTCTATCACG
Source organism: Mycobacterium sp. (assembly GCA_025965975.1). Taxonomy (GTDB): domain Bacteria; phylum Actinomycetota; class Actinomycetes; order Mycobacteriales; family Mycobacteriaceae; genus Mycobacterium. The sequence continues at coordinate 1,155 of JAOPVX010000294.1, forward strand.
GTGAGAAGTCGATGACGCTGGACCGTGCGCGCAACGTGAAGATGGAGTTGGTGACCAAGGGCGGCGACACGATCGTGCTGAAGCCCGAGGTGACGTTGGACGACGGCGACGTCATCGACAGCATGTTCATGAGCCAGAAAGCCTTGTGCGAGTTCTACGAGGCTCAGATGGAGGATGCATACAAGACGGGCGTGATGTTCTCACTGCACGTCAAGGCGACGATGATGAAGGTGTCGCATCCGATCGTCTTCGGCCACGCGGTGAAGGTCTTCTACAGGGACGCGTTCGCCAAGCACCAGGAGCTGTTCGACGAACTGGGCGTCAACGTCAACAACGGGCTGTCCGATCTCTACGACAAGATCGAGTCGCTGCCTGCATCGCAACGCGAAGAAATCATCCGAGACCTGCACGCCTGCCACGAGCACCGTCCCGAACTGGCCATGGTGGATTCGGCAAGGGGAATCTCGAACTTCCATTCCCCCAGTGATGTCATCGTGGACGCCTCGATGCCCGCGATGATCCGGCTGGGCGGCAAGATGTACGGCGCCGACGGCCGGACCAAGGACACCAAGGCGGTGAACCCCGAATCCACGTTCTCCCGCATCTACCAGGAGATCATCAACTTCTGCAAGACCATCGGCCAGTTCGACCCGACGACGATGGGCACCGTCCCCAACGTCGGCCTCATGGCGCAGCAGGCCGAGGAGTACGGCTCGCATGACAAGACCTTCGAGATCCCCGAGGACGGCGTCGCGAACATCGTCGACGTCGAAACCGGGGAGGTGCTGCTGACGCAGAACGTGGAAGCCGGCGACATCTGGCGCATGCCCATCGTCAAGGATGCGCCGATCCGCGACTGGGTCAAGCTGGCTGTGACCCGTGCGCGTGAGTCCGGCATGCCGGTGGTGTTCTGGCTGGACGTGGAACGTCCGCATGAGAACGAGCTGAGGAAGAAGGTCCAGACGTACCTGAAGGACCACGACACCGAGGGCCTCGACATCCAGATCATGTCGCAGGTGCGCGCCATGCGGCACACGATCGAGCGGGTCAGCCGCGGGCAGGACACCATCGCCGCGACCGGCAACATCCTTCGCGACTACCTCACCGACCTGTTCCCGATCCTGGAGCTGGGCACCAGCGCCAAGATGCTGTCCATCGTGCCGTTGATGGCCGGCGGCGGGTTGTACGAAACCGGGGCAGGCGGTTCGGCGCCCAAGCACGTCAGCCAGCTGGTCGAGGAGAATCACCTGCGCTGGGATTCCCTCGGCGAGTTCCTCGCACTGGCTGCCAGCCTGGAGGACCTTGGCGCCAAGACCGGCAACGAGCGTGCCACGATCCTCGCCACGACGCTGGATGCCGCGACCGGAAAGCTGTTGGACAACAACAAGAACCCGTCACGCAAGGCCGGTGAGCTGGACAACCGTGGTAGCCAGTTCTACCTGGCCATGTACTGGGCACAGGAACTCGCCGCGCAGAGCGAGGATCAGGAGATGGCCGAACACTTCGCTCCACTTGCCAAGGTGTTGACCGAGAACGAAGACGTCATCGTTGCCGAACTCAACGAAAGCCAGGGAACCCCGGTCGACATCGGGGGTTACTACGCGCCGGACTTCGAAAAGACCACCGCGGTGATGCGGCCGAGCAAGACGTTCAACGCGGCGCTCGCCGACGCGCAAGGCTGAGACCGGTCGCCTTGCTGCGTTGAGTTAGAGCAACGATCGACAGTCCTCCTGGCCTTCGTCACGCCGAACCGGTTGAGCCAGTGGCGATTAGTTGGCTCAGTGACTGGACACCGCCGCGATACGGAAAGCTACTGGTCGGTAGCCAAAGCTGACCCGTCGCGGCCCCAAGGGTGCTTGTACGCTGGCCGCGAGACACATTCGGAAAAATGCTCACACGGCTGCCCACAAGGCGGTTGTCATGCGTAGGAGGAATCGGACTCCCATGTCCAAGATCAAAGTCGAAGGCACGGTAGTAGAGCTCGATGGTGACGAGATGACTCGCATCATCTGGAAGCTCATCAAGGAAACCTTGATCCTCCCGTACCTCGACGTCAATCTGGACTACTACGACCTGGGCATCGAGCACCGCGATGCCACCGATGACCAGGTGACCGTGGACGCCGCCGAAGCCATCAAGCGCAACGGCGTCGGCGTCAAGTGCGCCACCATCACCCCCGACGAGGCCCGCGTAAAGGAGTTCAACCTCAAGAAGATGTGGCTATCGCCCAACGGCACCATCCGAAATATCTTGGGCGGCACCATCTTCCGCGCCCCGATCGTCATCAAGAATGTGCCGCGACTGGTCCCCGGCTGGACCAAGCCCATCATCATCGGTCGCCATGCGTTCGGTGACCAGTACCGCGCAGACAACTTCAAGGTGGACAAGCCCGGCACGTTCACGGTGACGTTCACCCCTGAGGATGGCAGCGAGCCGATCGTGCACGACGTCGTCAAGATCCCCGAGGGTGGTGGCGTCGTGATGGGGATGTACAACTTCAAGAAGTCGATCCAGGACTTCGCGCGCTCGTCGTTCAACTATGGGCTGCAACAGAATTACCCGGTCTACCTGTCGACAAAGAACACCATCCTCAAGGGCTACGACGGCATGTTCAAGGACGAGTTCGAGCGAATCTTCGACGAGGAATACAAGGAGGAGTTCGACGCCAAGGGGCTGACGTACGAGCACCGGCTGATCGACGACATGGTGGCCTCCTGCCTGAAGTGGGAGGGCGGCTACGTCTGGGCGTGTAAGAACTACGACGGCGACGTCCAATCCGACACCGTCGCACAGGGTTACGGATCACTCGGCCTGATGACGTCGGTGCTGATGACCCCGGATGGCAAGACCGTTGAGGCCGAGGCCGCGCACGGCACGGTCACCCGCCACTACCGCCAGCACCAGCAGGGCAAGCCGACGTCCACCAACCCGATCGCGTCGATCTTCGCGTGGACGCGCGGGCTGGAGCACCGCGGCAAGCTGGACAACACCCCGGACGTGATCGAGTTCGCCAACACGCTGGAGGAGAGCGTGATCGGCACGGTCGAGGGCGGTCAGATGACCAAGGACTTGGCGCTGCTGATCGGCGATCAGCAGCCCTATCAGACCAGCGAGGAGTTCCTCGACACCATCGCGGGAAACTTCAAGAAGTCCCTCGACGCCTAGCCGGTGGCCTTGTTCGGCGGCGGCGTCGCGTAGCGGTCGACGAAGCCGACGATCAGGTCGGCGACCCTGCGCGGCGCCTCGAACATCGGGATGTGACCGACGCCGTCGAGATGCGTGATCTGCGTGTCCTTCGGTAGGTGCGTGGTGAAGTGGCGGGTGAACCGCGGATGCGGCAGCACTCGGTCCTTCTCGCAGATGACCAGGTGAGTCGGCGCGTTGCCCTCGGCCAGCTCCAGCAGGCCCGGCAGCGTCAGCGATTTCAGCAGCAGCTGGTAGTAGGCGGGGCAGTGTGTGACGTCGTCGATGATGTCGACGAGGTCCGCGTCGCTGAGGCCGTCGGCCGTCGCGCTCACCGGTAAGTACGCCAGCTTGCGGGACAGCGGCAGCCGCAGTACCCGCTCGCCGAGTGCCAGGGTCAGCAGCCACAGCGGCATGCCCGCAAGGAACTTGGCGACGATCTCGAACTTCACCGGGGTGTATCGGCTCCAGCCGCCGGCCGGTGCGATGCCGGTCAGCGTGCGGGCCCGGCCGCGGCGCTCCAGCTCGAAGGCCACCCAGCCGCCGAGCGAATTGCCGACGATGTGCGCGGTGTCCCAGCCCAGCGCATCCATCCGGCGTTCGACGTCGTCGGCCAGCGACCCGGAATCCAGGAAGAACGGCCCGCGCGTGCCGCCGTTGTGGCCGGGCATGGTCGGGGCGAAGACCTCGTAGCGGCCCGTCTCAGCAATCAGCGCCGCAACCCCTTTCCACACGTTCTGCGACATCATGAACGGATGCAGCAAAAGCATTGGTTCGCCGGAACCCCGGTGTATCGGTGCACGCTCGATCATGCTGCCCGACACTAAAGGTGATACCGCCGGTACCGCAAGTTTGTCGGCTACGGTCTGGCCCCGTGAGACTGCTGGCGTGGCTCGCCGCGACGACGGCCGTGTGGTGTGCCTGCAGGAGAGGCGGGCGCGGGCCTAGGCGCCCTGCGCTGGTCCGAGCACGCGCCGGTCACCGTCGAATACGGGTCACGTGGGTGCGTCTTGGTGCGCTGCGCGCCACGAACTGCAGACAACTCGCTTGTGAAAAGATTGACTAATCATGAGCACTTCCACTGGTTCGCGTCATGTCGTGTTCTCCGGTGTGCAGCCGACATCGGATTCGCTGCACCTCGGCAACGCTTTGGGCGCGATCAGCCAGTGGGTGGGCCTGCAGGATGAGTTCGACGCCTACTTCTGCGTCGTCGACCTGCACGCGATCACGCTCCCGCAGGATCCCGAGCAGTTGCGGCGGCGCACGCTCGTGACCGCCGCGCAATACCTGGCGCTTGGCATCGACCCGTCGCGCAGCACGATCTTCGTGCAGAGCCATGTCGCCGCGCACGCCGAACTCGCTTGGGTGCTGGGCTGTTTCACCGGTTTCGGGCAGGCCTCGCGGATGACGCAGTTCAAGGACAAGTCGCAGAAGCAGGGCAGCGACTCGACGACGGTCGGCCTGTTCACCTACCCGGTGCTGCAGGCTGCCGACGTGCTGCTCTACGACACCGATGTGGTGCCGGTCGGCGAGGATCAGCGACAGCACCTCGAGCTGGCCCGTGACGTCGCGCAGCGGTTCAACTCGCGGTTCCCTGATACGTTCGTCGTGCCCGACGTGTTGATCCAGAAGGCCACCGCCAAGATCTATGACCTGGCCGAGCCGTCGTCGAAGATGAGCAAGTCGGCGGCCACCGAGGCCGGCCTGATCAACCTCCTCGACGACCCGAGGACGTCCGCCAAGAAGATCCGCTCGGCCGTCACCGACAGCGAGCGCGAGGTGCGCTTTGACCCCGACGCCAAACCAGGTGTGTCCAACCTGTTGACCATTCAGTCCGCGGTGACCGGCACCGACGTCGAGAAGCTCGTTGAGGGCTACGCCGGTCGCGGCTACGGCGACCTGAAGGCCGACACCGCCGAGGCCGTCGTCGAGTTCGTCATGCCGATCAAGGCGCGCGTGGACGAACTGCTCGCCGATCCTGGGGAGCTCGAGTCGGTGCTCGCGGCAGGCGCGCAGCACGCCAAGAACGTGTCTGCGAGGACGCTTCAGCGGGTGTATGACCGGTTAGGGTTCTTAGCGCCACGCGCGTAACGCCCTTGGGAGGTCGGGATGACACCTCCGGCCGAGCCGGAAAGTACAAGCAAGCCGGCCAAACCGGGAATCCTCGCCCGCGTGCGGGCTCGGTTCGGCTGGCTCGACCACGTCATGCGCGCCCAGCAGCGGTACAACGACAGCAAGGGCGACTTCTTCGCCGCGGGCATCACGTATTTCACGGTGTTCGCGTTGTTCCCATTGCTGATGGTCGGTTTCGCGGCGGCGGGCTTTGTGTTGTCGCGCAACCCCGAACTACTTGCCGACATCGAGGCGCAGATCAAGTCCCGAGTGTCGGGCGATTTCGGTCAGCAGTTGGTGAACCTGATGGACTCGGCGATCCGGTCGCGTACCTCGGTCGGCATCATCGGCCTGGCCACCGCCGCGTGGGCGGGCCTGGGCTGGATGGCCAACCTGCGTGAGGCGCTGTCCGAGATGTGGGTGCAGCGCCGCGAGAAAGGCAACTTCATCCGCACCAAGTTGTCGGACCTGCTGGCGCTGGTGTCGACGTTCATCGCGATGGTGATCACCCTCGCGTTGACCGCGCTCAGCGATCCAAGGCTGATGCGCAGCATCCTGGGATGGTTTGGCATACATGACATTCCGGGGCTGGGAGCGGCGCTGTCCGTGGCGTCGCTTGCGGTCTCGTTGCTGATTTCCTGGCTGCTGTTCATGTGGATCATCGCGCGGCTGCCCCGCGAGTCGGTCAGCATCCGCAGCTCGGTTTGGGCCGGGCTGATCGCGGCCGTCGGCTTCGAGGCCTTCAAACAGGTGGGCGCGATCTACCTGCAGTCGGTGGTCCACGGCCCCGCCGGCGCCACCTTCGGCCCGGTGCTGGGCCTGATGGTGTTCGCCTACATCACCGCGCGGCTGATCCTGTTCGCGACGGCGTGGGCGGCGACGTCGACCGAAAACCTCGCTGTCGCACCGGTCGAGCCGCCCGGGGGGGCGCAGATCACTACGCGGGTGCAGATCCGTGAGGGTCTCGGGGTGCGCGGGGCGCTGGCCGCGGCGGCCATGGGAGCCCTTGGTGCGCTGAGCCTTTCGCGGCTACTCAAACGCTAGAGCTGCGGGCGCCGGTTCATCGAGCGGGCGACCAAGATGAGCCCGAACACGATTACCGACCCGACGACGCCAACGCCCACCCTGACCGGCATCGCGTCGAGATCCGGCTGCGCGGCGGACGCGGTCGTCGCGGCGGTGTTGGTCACGGCCTCCGGCTTTGGCGCGAGCAAGGAGGGATCTGGTTCGATCAGTGTGCCCACCTTGGTGCCCTGCGCCGTCGCGAAGCCGTAGTCGAGCAGGTGCGCGGCCTGCTCCCATGGTGCGATCGGCTCGCGGGTGCCGTGCATCAGCACGGCCATCAGCCGGCGGCCGTCATGGTTGGCGGACCCGACGAAGGTTTGACCGGCGTCGTCGGTGTAGCCGGTCTTGCCGCCCATCGCGCCGGGATAGTTGTAGAGCAGCTGGTTGTCGTTTTCCACCGGATAGCCGACGTCGCCACGGCCGGGAAAGTCGAAGCTGCGGGTGGCGACGATGTCGGCGAAAGTCGGGTTCTGCCAGGCGTATCGGTAGAACAGGCCGATGTCGTATGCCGAGGTGCTCATGCCAGGACCGTCCAGGCCCGACGGTGTCGCGGCCCTGGTGTCCCGGCCGCCGAGCTTGCCGGCCAGGTCGTTGATTTTCTGTATCGCTGTATCCATTCCGCCGAGCTGCATGGCCAGCGCGTGGGCGGCGTCGTTGCCTGAGTGCATGAGGAGGCCATGCAACAGGTCGTTGATGGAGTAGAAGCCGTTCTCACCGACGCCGACCTTGGTGCCCTCGGCGTTCGCGTCGTCCTGAGTTCCCGCGACGACTTTGTGGATCGGCAGGTCCCGCAGGGCCTGCGTGGCGAGCAGCACCTTGATGATGCTGGCCGGTCGATGCCTGCCGTGCGGGTCCTTGGCGGCGATGACGTCGCCGGAGTCCAGGTCGGCGATCAGCCACGCGTCGGCGGAGATGTCCCCGGGCACCGGTGGCGTGCCTGGCGCGGCGATGATTGAACAGCCGGAAAGGGCGTCACCGCCGAGCGGCTTGGCAGGCACCGGCAGCGGCGCCGGTGGATCGCCTGCCTGGGGCACCTCGGACGCGTCGACCGCCGGCGGCGTCGATGCCCGGTACGGACAGGTCGCGGCCTCCGGCGCCGCGTTCGGCTCGGCCGTTGCGACGGGCACCCCGATGAGCGCAGGCGCAGCAAGCATGGCCAACGCTGCGACCAGGGAAAAGGCCTGGGTGGAGAACATCCGTGAGGTCGCCATCGTCTCCGCAGATTAGGCGATCGCTTGACGCTTTTTGGGGAGCCACGCTGTGACTACTGTTGTCAGAGTTACAACTGTGATGTAGTCAGCGCTGGAGAGCGGACAGCTCCGCGTAGGCGACGGCCGCTGCTCCGATGCAGCCCATCCACAGCCGGCCGTCGGCTTCGACCATGCCGGTCACCAAGCCGAAGGACGGGTGCGTCGTGCGCACACCGGCCACCGCCTCGCCGCTGTCGGGATCGAACGCCACGGCCCACACGACCGACTCGGGCTTCGGCTGCATCCGGTCCGGTAGCCGCCACAGCATCTTGCGCAGAATCGGCGGTCCCTGCGCCAACCGGTCCGCCAGCGGGTTCGCGGGCGTGACCATGGCGCACCAGATGCGGCCGTCGGCACCGGTCGACAGGTTGTCGGGCATGCCGGGCAGGTTGATCGCCAGCGGTGTAACCGTCCCGACCTGCGGCCCGGCCAGCCAGTACTTCGATAGCCGGCGTCCCTGCGTCTCGGCGACGACCACGGCCGTCGCATCTGCCGTCGGTGTGACGCCGTTGGCGAAGTAGAGCCCCTGGACGACGGTCGTCACGGTGCCGTCAGGATCGCGACGAAACAGGCTGCCGCGGCCGCGGGCTTCGAGGATCGCGCCCAGATAGTGCGAATAGGTGAAGGCGCTGGTGGATTCGGTGAAAAATATTGTGCCGTCGGGCATTTCGGTGACGTTCGAACAGAACTGCAGGCCGCGGCCGTCGACCGCGTCGACGAGTGTCTCGAACTTGCCGCTGTCGGTGTCCATCGCAAGCAGGCCGCCGGGGCTGGCACACACCAGCAGCCGTCCGTCGCGAGCCACCGCCAGCCCCAACGGCCTGCCGCCGGTTTCACCGATGACCGTTGGCTCGCCGTCGGGGGAGATCCGCACGATGTGGCCGTCGTCGACGCCGGTCCAGATGTGGCCGTCGGCGTCGACGACGACATCCTCTGGCGCATTGCCAGGGACGGGGATGACGGTGAGGTCGGCCTGCGGCGGGTCCGGCAGCGGGTCGACGGGCGGTGGCTGCCAGCGGGCGGGGTCGATCCGGGGCTTGCGTGTCGTCGACGGCACGGGATTGACGTTATCTCAAAGACCCAGACCAACCCCGTGCTTTGTCGAGCCCTGGCTCAGTGCCAGGCATCCCCACGAGTCTTCAGGTGGTCCCATGCCCGGGTCAGCACGCCGCGCAGAATCTGTTCGATCTCATCGAACTCGGCCTGCCCGCTGATCAGCGGCGGCGCCAGCTGGACTACCGAGTCGCCGCGGTCGTCGGCTCGGCAATACAGGCCCGCCTCGAACAGCTCGGTGGACAGGAAGCTGCGCAGCAGCCATTCGCTCAGCTCATCGTCAAGGACCTGCTTGGTGGCCTTGTCCGTGACCAACTCGATGCCGTAGAAGTAGCCCTCGCCGCGCACGTCGCCGACGATCGGCAGGTCGAGCAGTTTCTCCAGCGTCGCGCGGAAGGCGGGCGCGTTCCGCTTGACGTGGTCGTTGATGCCCTCGCGCTCGAAGATGTCAAGGTTGGCCAGCGCCACCGCGGCCGACACCGGGTGCCCGCCGAAGGTATAGCCGTGCGTGAACGTTGTCTTGCCGTCATTAAATGGCTCGAACAGCCGGTCGGAGGCGATCATGGCGCCGATTGGCGAGTAGCCCGACGTCATGCCCTTGGCGCAGGTGATGATGTCGGGCACGTAGCCGAAGTCGTCGCAGGCGAACATCGAACCGATGCGTCCGAACGCGCAGATCACCTCGTCGGATACCAACAGCACGTCGTATTCGTCGCAGATCTCGCGGACCCGTTCGAAGTATCCGGGCGGCGGCGGGAAGCATCCGCCGGAGTTCTGCACCGGTTCGAGGAATACTGCGGCAACAGAATCGGGACCCTCGAATTCGATCGCCTCGGCGATCCGGTTAGCCGCCCACTGGCCGAACTCCTTCTCGTCCCTGTCGTAGGGCGCGGGTGCCCGGTAGAAGTTGGTGTTGGGCACCCGGAAACCGCCAGGGGTTATCGGCTCGAACGGCGCCTTGAACGTCGGCAGCCCGGTGATGGCCAGCGCGCCGTGCGGAGTGCCGTGGTAGGCGATGGCCCGCGAAATGGCCTTGTATTTCCCGGGTTTGCCGGTCACCTTGAAGTACTGCTTGGCCAGCTTCCACGCGGACTCGACAGCCTCGCCGCCGCCGGTGGTGAAGAACACCCGGTTCAGATCGCCAGGGGCGTAATGCGCGAGTCGCTCGGCCAGCTCGATCGCCGTCGGGGTGGCGTAGGACCACAACGGGAAAAACGAAAGCTTCTCGGCCTGCTTGGCTGCGGCCTCGGCGAGCTCCGCGCGGCCGTGTCCGACCTGCACGACGAACAGCCCTGACAGTCCGTCGAGGTAGCTCTTGCCGCGGTCGTCGAAGATCCGCACACCTTCGCCGCGAGTGATGATCGGCGGCGTTATGCCCTTGCCATGTCGCGCGAAGTGCCCCCACAGGTGGCGGTTGGCCTTGGCGCCGAGATCGGCTGAAGCCTCTTGCTTGATATCGAATGTAGTCATCGCGTACCCCAATTATATTGCTGCTTAACGAGTCTGAGATAGACCAAGGTTTCTGTTGATATCACTCCCGGCAATGCGCGGATCTGGGTATTGAGTAGGTCGAGAAGATCGTCGTCGTCTTCGCAGACCACCTCGACGATGGCGTCGAACGAGCCTGCGGTGAGCACCACGTAGTCGACAGATTCGATGGCCGCCAATTTTTCGGCCACCTTGGTGGTGTCCCCGGTACAGCGGATGCCGATCATCGCCTGGCGGGCGAAGCCAAGCTGCATCGGATCGGTGACCGCCACGATCTGCATGACGCCGGCGTCGACCATACGCTGGACGCGTTGACGCACGGCGGCCTCGGACAGCCCGACCGCCTTGCCGATGCCCGCGTACGACCGGCGGCCGTCCTGCTGCAGCTTGTCGATGATCTGCTTCGACAACTCGTCAAGCTGGAAGGCCGCGCCCGGCCGAGACTGGTTGACGCGGAACGAGACGGGCGCCATGCCGTGCGGAGCACCCGGGTTGGCCATGCATGAGATTGTGCACGGAATTCGTCGTGGCAAGCAACCATAACTATGAAATCCCTCGTTTGGAGAGCCTCGCGCTGCGGGAATGCGTAGCCTGGCCGCTCGCCGTCGGTTAGCGTTGGGCCATGACTGCTGTGCGATCCCCCGGTCGCTCCGCTCCTGCCCGCCGCACCGTTTCCACCAGCGTGGCAGGCAGCTGGATCGACGGCGCCCCGGTGGTCACCGGTGGCGGCCTTCATCAGATCATCAACCCGGCGACCGGTAAAGCCGTCGCCGACTATGCGCTCGCGGCGCCCGCCGATGTGGACCGGGCCGTCGCGTCGGCGCGTGCGGCGCTGCCCGGCTGGGCGACGGCAACTCCGGCCGACCGCTCCGCGGTGCTGGCCAAGCTGGCTGCGCTTGCCGGTCAGCACGCCGACGACCTGGTGGCCGAAGAAGTCGGTCAGACCGGCAAGCCGGTGCGGCTGGCCACCGAGTTCGATGTGCCTGGCAGCGTCGACAACATCGACTTCTTCGCCGGCGCCGCCCGCCACCTCGAGGGCAAGGCAACCGCGGAGTACTCCGGTGACCACACGTCGAGCATCCGGCGCGAGGCGATCGGGGTGGTCGGCACCATCACGCCGTGGAACTACCCGCTGCAGATGGCCGTGTGGAAAGTGTTGCCCGCCTTGGCGGCCGGCTGCAGCGTGGTGATCAAACCGTGCGAGCTGACCCCGTTGACGACGTTGACGCTGGCCCGACTGGCCAGTGAAGCCGGGTTGCCTGACGGCGTGTTCAACGTGGTGACCGGGGCCGGTTCTGACGCCGGCACGGCGCTGGCCGGACACCCCGACGTCGACCTTGTGACGTTCACCGGGTCGACGGCCGTTGGCCGCAGGGTGATGGCCGCCGCGGCGGTGCACGGCCACCGCGTGCAGCTGGAACTGGGCGGCAAGGCGCCGTTCGTGGTGTTCGACGACGCCGACCTTGATGCCGCGATCCAGGGCGCCGTCGCGGGTGCGTTGATCAATACCGGCCAGGACTGCACCGCCGCGACACGCGCGATCGTGGCCCGTGAGCTCTACGACGACTTCGTCGCCGGCGTCGGCGAGGTGATGGGCAAGGTCGTCGTCGGTGACCCGAACGACCCGGATACCGACCTCGGCCCGCTGATCTCGACGGCGCACCGCGAGAAGGTGGCGGCCATGGTCGCCCGCGCCCCCGGCCAGGGCGGACGCATCATCACCGGTGGCAGCGCCCCCGACCTGCCGGGATCGTTCTATCTGCCGACGCTGATCGCCGATGTCGACGAACGCTCCGAAGCCTACCGAGACGAGATCTTCGGCCCGGTGCTTACCGTGCGCACGTTCACCGACGACGACGATGCGCTACGGCAGGCCAACGACACCGAGTACGGCCTTGCGGCGTCGGCGTGGACGCGCGACGTCTACCGTGCGCAGCGGGCGTCGCGCGAGATCAAGGCCGGCTGCGTCTGGATCAACGACCACATCCCCATCATCAGCGAGATGCCGCACGGCGGCCTTGGCGCGTCCGGTTTCGGCAAGGACATGAGCGACTATTCGCTAGAGGAGTACCTCACCATCAAGCATGTGATGAGTGACATCACCGGTGTGGCCGACAAGGGTTGGCACCGAACCATTTTCACCAAGCGCTAGTCATTCGATAGCAGAGCGCGGCCTAGGTTTTCGTGAACTCCTCGCCGGTATCGGGATTGACGGCTGTCTCACCCGCAGGCAGGTTCGACAGGTCCTGGGAGATGACGGTCGGCATGTCGCCCGAATCCGGAAGGCCGAAATGCGGCGTTGCCGCCGTGACCGGTTCGAGCAGCCGGTCGTGGCTGCGGCGGGGCAGCGTGAGGCCGCGGAAGAACCCTGGCGCGGCGAACCGCCAGAGGACCATCGCGATCACACCAAGCACGAGCGCACCGATCCCCACAACGGCGACCGCACCGAACCCGAAGATCGTGACGTTGTTGCCGTTGTTGTCCGTCAACCAGCCCGGCTTGCCGTATTGGAGCAGGCCGTAGATGAACACGACCAGCAGCACGACGCCACCCAGCAGGGGAACGACGCCGCGCATCACGAAATCGCGGGTCGAGCCCGTCAGCGTCTTGCGATAGAACCAGACACAGGCGAAACCGGTCAGCCCGTAATAGAACGCGATCATCAACCCGACCGAGCCGATCAGCGCCGTCAGCAGGTTCGTGCTGATCACCGTGAACAGCACATAGAAGGCGGCTGACACCACACCCATCAACACGGTGGACACCGACGGTGTGAGGTAGCGGCGGTGGATCCTGGCGAACGAGTCGGGCAGCGCCTTGTACACGCCCATCGACAGCGTGGTGCGCGCGGTCGGCAGGATCGTCGTCTGTGTCGACGCAGAGGCGGAGGTCAGGATCGACGCGGACAGCAACAGCAGGCCGACGTGGCCCAAGAAGCTGTCGCCGAAAAGATCCGGCCCGATCGCGGCGAACACGTCCGCGGAGTTGTTCGAGTTGCCAAGGCCGATGCCGTCGGTCCCCACGCCGGCGAATGCGACGGCGGCCACCGTCACAAGGGCGTAGGTGGCCAGCAGCAGGAACGTGGAGATGACCGCCGCGCGCCCTGGGGTGCGGCCGGGGTCGTCGGACTCCTCGTTGCACGCGACGGCGGTGTCCCAGCCCCAGTAGATGAAGATGGTGGTGAGGATCGCCGGAGCGATGACGGTCCCGAAATCCAGGCCGCCGGGCCAGAACCAGGACAGCTGCGGCAACAGCGAATATTGCTCGGCACTGTGGGTGTAGACCTTGATCAGCGCCACCATCGACAACACGATCAGCACCACGATCTCGATGGACAGCAGCACGTACTGGAGTCGCGCGGACACCTCGATGCCGCGGTAACAGATGTAGGTCATCACCGCGATCCAGATGACGCCGGCCACCGTTGACCAGACGGTGCTGCTGGCCAGGCCCGCCACCGAATGCCAGCCGAGGTCGCCGACGAACGTGAACGAGTAGGCACCGGCGATCTGGGCCAGGTTCGCCATCACGATGACGTCGGCCGCGATGATGCCCCAGCCGCCGAGCCAGCCGACGAACGGCCCGAACGCCCGCGACGCCCAGGTAAAGGTTGTGCCGCAGTCGGGTTCGGCCTTGTTCAACTCCTGATAGGCGACCGCGATGAGGTACATCGGGATGAATGCGATCAGCACAATGGCAGGGGCCTTGACACCGGAGAGCAGCGCGCCACCGCTGGCGACGATGAGGCCGAGCGTCGCGGCCAGGCTGTAGGCCGGGGCGGTGGATGCCATGCCGACCACGACGCTGGACATCAGGCCAAGGGCGCCGCCCTTGAGCCCCTTGCTTTCGACAGTTCCCACAGTGCCGCCGCCGGGCTGCGGCGCGCTCTCGCCCTTGCTCACTGGCATCTCCCTTAGTGGCCTGCACTCGGCGTTTGAGACGATACTGTTTCGGTCGTCTGTCTGCGCATCAACAACGAAACTCTTTCCGTTCTGGCGATCTCGCGGCGAAAACCGTGGAAGCAGCCGACGAACTAAGCTGAACGCGTGGCCACGACGGCATTTGTCGACGAGTTCGAGGCGCTGCGACCGCAGCTGATGGCGGTGGCGTACCGGCTGACCGGCACGGTCGCCGACGCAGAGGACATCGTCCAGGACGCCTGGCTGCGTTGGAGTTCCGCGGAGCCCGAATCCATCATCGATTTGCGGGCGTGGCTGACGACCGTGGTCAGCAGGTTGGGCCTCGACCGGTTGCGTTCGGCCGCACACCGGCGCGAAACCTATGTTGGCGAATGGCTGCCCGAACCGGTGGTGACGGGTTTCGACGGCGACGACCCGCTCGCCGCGGTGGTCGCCGGTGAGGACGCCCGGTTCGCCGCGATGGTGGTGCTTGAGCGGCTCAACCCCGATCAGCGGGTGGCGTTCGTGCTACACGACGGCTTCGCGGTGCCGTTCGGTGAGATCGCCGAGGTGCTCGGCATCAGCGAAGCCTCCGCGCGCCAGTTGGCCTCCCGTGCGCGACGGGCGGTCGCGTCCGCGCCGCCGTCGGTGGCCGACGAGACGCACAATGAGGCGGCCGGCGCGCTGATGGCCGCGCTGGCCGCAGGGGACATGGATGCCGTTGTGCGCCTTTTGCATCCGGACGTGACGTTCACCGGCGACTCGAATCGCAGAGCGCCGACCGCCGCGCGCGTCATCCACGGCCCGGACAAGGTGGCGCGGTTCCTCTTCGGTCTTGCCCGTCGCTACGGTCCGGAGTGGCTGTCGACGAATCAGCTGGCGATGGTCAACGGCCAGCTCGGCAGCTACACCCGCGGTGGCGCAGCCCGAGGCAGCTATCCGGCGATGACGCCGCGGGTGACGGCGATGACGGTGCGCGACGGAAAGGTCTGCGCCATCTGGGATATCGCGAACCCGGACAAGTTCAGTGGCTCGCCGCTTGCGGATCCTCCGTAGTTGTTGGCTCTCCCCCCGCGGGAGGTGCCCCCACGCGCGAGCGCTCGTCGGTCAGCCACGGCACCCGGCACGCATCACCGGAATTGAAGCCCTGCTCGGTGATGCCGAGCGCCGAGTACATGCGGGCCCGCATGTTTTCCACGCCGATCTGGTAGGTCAGCTCGATCACACCGTCATCGCCGAAGCGGCGGCGCAGATCGGCCACCTGTTCGTCGGTGACGGTATGCGGGTCGGTCGTCATCGCGTCGGCGTAGGCGATCGCGGCGCGTTCGTCGTCGGTGTAGCTCGGCGACGTCGCGTAGTTGTCGATGTCCTTCAGCCGCTCGACATCGAGGCCCTCCAACCGAATCAGCATCGAGCCGAAGTCGACGCACCAGGAGCATCCGATCGTCCTTGCGGTCCAGAACACGGCCAGCTCGCGAACGTTGGCGGGCAGCTTCTTCGAGCCAGACTGCAGCAGGGTCTCGTGCACGGCGTTGGCCACCATCAGCCGTGGATGGTGGGCCGCCACCGCGAACGGCTCCGGCACCTCGCCGAAGCGGCGCTTGGCGACGCGGTAGAAGATCTTCGTCAGCAGAGAGGCCTGCTGCGGGGATACGGGATCGATGCGCGTTTTCTGAGTCATACCCGGTAGACGAGACAGCCCGGCAATGTGTGACAGCCCCGATAGCCCCGGTCGACACCGAGCTTGTGCTCGAGAACTGTGCCTGCGATTTCTCGCACACAACCTCGCTCTCGCCGAGTGGATCCCTAGCGCGCGAACATCAGCGCGCGCTTGACCTCCTGGATGGCCTGGGTCACCTGGATGCCACGCGGGCAGGATTCGGTGCAGTTGAACGTGGTGCGGCAGCGCCATACGCCGTCGACCTCGTTGAGGATGTCCAGTCGCTCGGCGGCAGCCTCGTCGCGGCTATCGAAGATGAACCGGTGCGCATTGACGATCGCGGCCGGCCCGAAGTAGCTGCCCTCGCTCCAGTACACCGGGCAGCTCGTCGTGCAGCACGCGCACAGGATGCACTTGGTCGTGTCGTCGTAGCGGGCCCGGTCGGTCTGGCTCTGAATGCGTTCCCGCGTTGGCGGATTGCCGCTGGTGATCAGGTACGGCTTGATCGCACGGTAGGCGTCGAAGAACGGCTCCATGTCGACCACGAGGTCCTTTTCCACCGGCAGCCCGCGGATCGGCTCGATCGTGATCGTGAGCGGTTTACCCGGCTTCTTCGGCAGCATGTCGCGCATCAGCACCTTGCACGCCAGCCGGTTCACGCCGTTGATACGCATCGCGTCGGAGCCGCACACGCCGTGCGCGCAGGATCGCCGGAACGTCAAAGTGCCGTCCAGGTACCACTTCACGTAGTGCAGCAGGTTGAGCAGACGGTCGGTGGACAGGCACGGGACGCGGAAGCTCTGCCAGCCCCCCGAGTCGGCGTAAGCGTCGGGATTCTCCGGGTTGAAGCGGGCGATCTTCAGCGTCACCATCACCGCGCCGTCTGGCATGGGCGGCAGCTCCGGATCCTTGGTCGCCGGGTCGTCGACGTCAGGCGTGATCGTCATGGCTGTTGCCCTTCGCGCAAGCGGCTCATCGTTGGTATTTGCTCTTCGCGCAAGCGGCTCATCGTTGGTATTTGCTCTTCGCGCAAGCGGCTCATCGTCAGTATTTCCGTTCCATCGGCTGGTACCGCGTCTGCACCACCGGCTTGTAGTCCAGCCTGATGTCGGACAACAGGTCGGTGGCTCGATTTGTCGCCACAGTCGCGTCGCTCCCATCCCCTGGAACCTTGTAGGCCATGGTGTGGCGCATGTAGTTGGTGTCGTCGCGGTTGGGGTAGTCCTCGCGGGCGTGGCCGCCCCGGGATTCCTTGCGGTTGAGCGCGCCGACGACGGTCACCTCGGCGAGCTCGAGCAAGAATCCCAACTCGATCGCCTCGAGCAGATCGCTGTTGTAGCGCTTGCCCTTGTCGTGCACGGAGATTCGGGCGTAGCGCTCCTTGAGGCCATGGATGTCCGTCAATGCCTGCTTGAGTGTCTCCTCGGTGCGGAACACCGCGGCGTTGTTGTCCATCGACTGCTGCAGCGCGCCGCGAATGTCGGCGACGCGCTCGTTGCCGTGTTCCGAGAGGATGTCGCCCACCCAGCCGACCACCATCTCGGCCGGGTCCGGCGGCAGGTCGACGAAGTCGTGGCCCAGTGCGTAGTTCGACGCGGCGATGCCGGCGCGGCGACCGAAGACGTTGATGTCCAGCAGCGAGTTGGTGCCAAGGCGGTTGGCGCCGTGCACCGACACGCAGGCGCACTCGCCTGCGGCGTATAGCCCGGGGACCACGGTGGTGTTGTCGCGCAGGACCTGGCCGTTCACCGTGGTCGGGATGCCGCCCATCACGTAATGGCACGTCGGGTAGACCGGCACCAGTTCCGTGACCGGGTCGACGCCCAGGTAGGTGCGGGCGAACTCGGTGATGTCGGGAAGCTTCGCCTCGAGCACGTCCGCGCCGAGGTGGCGCACGTCGATGTAGACGTAGTCCTTGTTCGGCCCGGCGCCGCGACCCTCGAGCACCTCGAGAACCATTGAGCGGGCGACGATGTCACGCGGTGCCAGGTCGACGATGGTCGGCGCGTAGCGCTCCATGAAGCGCTCACCCTCACCGTTGAGCAGGCGTCCGCCCTCGCCGCGCACCGCCTCGGAGATCAGGATACCCAGCCCGGCCAGACCCGTCGGGTGGAACTGGTGAAACTCCATGTCCTCCAACGGAAGTCCCTTGCGGAACACGATGCCAATGCCGTCACCGGTCAGCGTGTGGGCGTTGGAGGTGGTCTTGTACATCCGGCCCGAGCCGCCGGTGGCGAACACGACGGCCTTGGCGTGGAAGACGTGGATGTCGCCCGTCGCCAGCTCGTAGGCGATGACGCCGGTGGCAACGGGTCCGGCTGGTGTCTCGGTCATCGCGATGTCGAGGGCGTAGAACTCATTGAAGAACTCGACGTCGTGCTTGACGCAGTTCTGATACAGCGTCTGCAGGATCATGTGACCGGTGCGGTCGGCGGCATAACAGGCCCGGCGTACCGGCGCCTTGCCGTGGTCGCGGGTGTGCCCGCCGAACCGGCGCTGGTCGATGCGGCCCTCGGGGGTGCGGTTGAACGGCATCCCCATCTTCTCGAGGTCGTAGACGGCGTCGATGGCTTCCTTGCACATGATCTCGACGGCGTCCTGGTCGGCGAGGTAGTCGCCGCCCTTGACGGTGTCGAAAGTGTGCCACTCCCAGTTGTCCTCTTCGACATTGGCCAGGGCCGCGCACATTCCGCCCTGCGCCGCACCGGTGTGACTGCGCGTCGGGTACAGCTTGGTCAACACGGCCGTGCGGGCGCGCGGCCCGGCCTCGACGGCGGCTCGCATACCGGCGCCGCCCGCGCCGACGATGACGACGTCGTAGCGATGTTCAATGATCATCTGGAGCTCATTTTCCTTTGAAACCTCACGAGATGTTCGCGTCGAAGGTGACCAGGACATAGCTGCCCAGCACCAGCG
>JAOPVX010000300.1 GCA_025965975.1 Mycobacterium sp.
ATCGGGCGTCGCTTCCTCAACGCAGGCCTCGGCTTCGGCGGCGGATGCCTGCCCAAGGACATTCGCGCGTTCATGGCACGGGCTGGTGAGCTTGGCGCCAACCAAGCGCTTACGTTCCTCCGGGAGGTCGACAGCATCAACATGCGACGTCGCACCCACATGGTGGAACTGGCCACCAAGGCCTGCGGCGGCTCGCTGCTGGGGGCCAACATCGCGGTGCTCGGAGCGGCGTTCAAGCCCGAGTCCGACGACGTCCGTGACTCCCCGGCGCTGAACGTCGCAGGCATGCTGCAACTCAACGGCGCCACGGTGAACGTCTACGACCCAAAGGCGATGGAGAACTCGCAGCGCCTGTTCCCGACACTGAACTACTCGACGTCGGTGGTGGAAGCCTGTGACCGCGCCGACGCGGTGCTTGTGCTCACCGAATGGCGGGAGTTCGTCGAACTGGATCCCGCCGACCTCGTGGACACCGTGCGGGCCAAAGTCGTTGTCGACGGCCGCAATTGCCTCGATACCGATCGGTGGACCCGCGCCGGCTGGCGGGTGTACTGCCTGGGCAGGAGCGTGAACACGCTCAACCAGCAGACGCCTGCTTGAGCATTCCGTCAAATCCCTGCCACAACAGCATGAAGACAAGCTCGACCACTCGCTCTCGCGGCACGTCGCGGTTCTCGTACCACCATCTGGCGACGCCGTCGTTCGCCGATTGCGTCGCGCAGGCAAGGATCCACGCCGCCTCGTCTAGCGTGATGCCTTTGAGTGACTTGGCCTGGCCGGCACCGAACCGAATGAGATCGGCGATGGCGGCGGTGCCGCGATCGGCGATCTCCTGACAGACGGCGGCGATCTCCGGGTCGGCCGGGGGATCCCGGTGCAGGAAGCGCCAGAGAAACGGGTCCTCCTCGACGAACTCGAAATAGCTCGCGACGCTGGCCCTGACCAACTCCTCGGCCGATGCGCCCTCGAGGCGGCGCAGCGAGCGGTCCCTCGCCTGCTCGGCATGTTGCTGGAGGACCGTGATGTGGAGTTCACGTTTGGAGCCGAAGTGGTCGTAAAGCACCGATGGCACGACACCGGCGCGCGCGGCGATGTCCTGCATTTTCGCCTCGGCGAATCCATGCTCGGCGAACACTTCCACGGCCGCATCCAGGATGCGGGCCCGCCGCTCTGCCGCCGGTATCCGGATCCTTGCCATACCGAATACTAATTCGGTAGGCTGCGGGCACATTACCGAACGGCAATTCGGTTGAACGGAGTGTCTCATGGCGCCCTTGAAACAACGGATCCGTTGGTTGGCCCTGCATGGTTTCGTTCGAGGGCTCTCGTCGTTCGCTGCCCGTCGCGGCGACCCGCAGGCCCGGCTGATCGCCGACCCGCAGGTGCGGGAGAACCCGGCTGCGTTCGCCGACGAGATGAGAAGCCGGGGCCCGCTGATCCGCGGCCGTGCCGGGTTGATGACCTTCGATCACCAGGTCGGCAACGAGCTGTTGCGCTCGGAGGACTTCCGCGTTTCCTCGCTCGGCGCCAACCTGCCCGCGCCAATGCAGTGGGTGATGCGCAAGACGGACCCCGGCCTGCTGCATCCCATCGAGCCGCCGTCGCTGCTGTCGATCGAGCCGCCTGACCACACCCGCTGTCGCAAACTCGTGTCATCGGTGTTCACCACCAGGGCTGTCGCAGGCCTGCGGGAACGGGTGCAGCAGACCGCCAACGAATTGCTCGACGAGATCGGCGAGGGGACGGGCGTCGTGGAAGTCGTGCAGAAGTACTGTGCACAGCTTCCTGTCGCGGTGATCGGCGACATTCTCGGGGTCCCTGACAAGGACCGCTCACGCATCCTGCACTTCGGTGAGCTGGGCGCACCCAGCCTGGACATCGGCCTGTCCTGGAAGCAGTACCTGCGGGTCCATGACGGCATCGCCGGGTTCAACACATGGCTCGCCGAACATCTACAGCGGCTGCGCTGCAACCTTGGCGATGACCTGATGAGCCAGCTCATCGTTGCCTCCGACGACGGGGCACAGCTGTCCGAGCGGGAGCTGCAGGCCACTGCCGGTCTTGTACTGGCCGCCGGATTCGAGACCACGGTCAACCTGCTCGGCAATGGGATCCGGATGCTGCTCGACACCCCCCAACACCTCGAGACGCTTTCCGCCCGCCCGCAGCTGTGGCCCAACACCGTCGAGGAGATCCTGCGGCTTGATTCTCCCGTGCAGATGAGCGCACGGGTGGCGGGTAAGGACATCGGCCTCGCGGGCACGTCGGTCAAGCGCGGCGAGATGGTTCTCGTTCACATCGCCGGGGCCAACCGCGACCCGAAGGTCTTCACCGACCCACACCGCTTCGACATCGAACGCGACAACGCGGGCAAGCACCTGTCGTTCTCCGGCGGCAGGCACTTCTGCCTTGGCGCGGCGCTGGCGCGCGCGGAAGGCGAGGTCGGCCTGCGGACGTTCTTCGAGCGATTCCCCGACGCCCGGCTGGCAGGCGGCGGCAGCCGCCGCGACACCCGGGTGCTGCGCGGATGGTCGTCACTGCCCATCACGCTTGGCAGGGCACGGACCGCTGTAAGTTCATAACGTGGATTTCCGAGCGGCGCTGCTCGACCAGACCCGGGACTTCGGGGAGCTGATCCGCAGTGCAGACCCGACAACGCCCGTGCCGACTTGCCCCGACTGGACGCTGCGACAGCTGTTGCGCCATGTCGGGCGCGGAAACCGTTGGGCCGCACAGATCATCGCCGACCGCCGGACCGAGCCACTTGACCCGCGCGATGTCCGCGATGGCAAGCCGCCGGACGACCCCGATGCGGCGATCGACTGGTTGAACAGTGGCGCACAGCTCATCATCGACGCCGTGGACCGGGTTGGCCCCGACACGCGGGTGTGGACATTCATTGGCGCGCGGCCGTGCGGCTGGTGGATCCGCCGTCGCCTGCACGAGGCCACCGTGCACCGCGCCGACGCGGGGCTGGCAGTTGGCCTTGGCTACGACCTGTCGCCGGAGCTGGCCGCCGACGGGATCAGCGAATGGATCGAGCGCGTCAGCATCGAGGCCCGATCGCAGCCGTTGCCGTTGGAGCCGGGTCGCACATTGCACCTGCACGCCACCGACGACGGCCTCGGTCCCAGCGGTGAGTGGACCATCACGAGCGACAAACAGGCCGGCATCGCGTGGTCGCACGACCACGGCAAGGGAGACGTTGCGCTGCGCGGCCCGGCCAAGGATCTGCTGCTGGCCGTCGTGCGCCGGCGCACCGCCGCCGAGGGCGCCGTAGAGGTGTTCGGCGACACCGCTGTGTGGGACGGCTGGCTGGAGCACACGCCGTTCTAGGTGGCGTACCTTCTCGACCATGACCACTTCGGAGATCGCGACCGTTCTCGCCTGGCATGACGCGTTGAACGAGCAGGACTTCGACACCCTGATTCGGGTTTCCAGCGACGACATCGAGTTCGGTGACGCCAACGGCGCAGGACAGGGCCATGACGCGCTGCGCGAATGGGCGAGTTCGTTGGACATCACCGCCACTGTCCCCGGCCGGATGTATGTCCACGACGGCGTGGTGGTCGCCGAAGAGCAGGACGGCAAGGCCTCGGCGTTCCGCGTGGTGCATGACCACGTCACATCGGTGTTCCGGCACCCCGACCTCGCCTCCGCGCTTGCCGCGACCGAGCTGACCGAGAAGGATCTCGCCGGCTGATGCGGGGCATCATCCTGGCCGGTGGATCGGGGACGCGTCTGTATCCGATCACGATGGGCGTGTCCAAGCAGTTGGTTCCCGTGTACGACAAGCCACTTGTCTACTATCCGCTGTCGACGCTGATGATGGCCGGAATCCGCGACATACAGGTCATCACCACCCCCGACGATGCTTCGGCATTTCACCGATTGTTAGGCGACGGTTCGGATTTAGGCATCGATATCACCTATGCGGTGCAGAGCCAGCCCGACGGGCTGGCGGAGGCGTTCGTGATCGGCGCCGAGCACATCGGCGTCGGTTCAGTGGCATTGGTGTTGGGCGACAACATTTTTTACGGACCGGGCCTAGGCACCAGTTTGAGTCGATTCCAAAACATTAGCGGTGGAGCGATTTTCGCGTACTGGGTGGCCAACCCGTCGGCCTACGGTGTCGTCGAGTTCGGCGCCGACGGTACCGCGCTGTCGATCGAGGAGAAGCCGGCCACGCCGAAGTCGCACTACGCGGTGCCGGGTCTGTACTTCTACGACAACGACGTCGTCGAGATCGCGCGGTCGCTGAAACCCTCGGCGCGCGGGGAGTACGAGATCACCGAGATCAACCAGACCTATCTGAACCAGGGCCGGCTGTCGGTCGAGGTGCTCGCCCGCGGCACAGCATGGCTGGACACCGGCACGTTCGACTCGCTGCTGGACGCCGGCGACTACGTCCGCACCATCGAACGCAGGCAGGGACTCAAGATCAGCGTGCCCGAGGAGGTGGCTTGGCGGGTCGGCTTCATCGACGACGACCAGCTCGCCGCCCGCGCGCACACCCTGCTCAAGTCCGGATACGGCGGCTACCTGCTGGAGCTGCTTGAGCGGTAGCGGGCGTCGCGAGCACCGCCGCGATCGCCGTCGTCAACGGCACCGACAGCGCCAGTGCGATGCCGCCGACCGCCGACCTTGCGATCTCGATGGCCACGCTCTCGCTGGTCAAGACGTCGCCGAGGGACCGGTTGGCCACGCTGAACAACAGCAGCAGTGGAAGCGCGCTGCCCGCATAGGCCAGCACCAGCGTGTAGACGGTGCTGGCGATGTGGTCGCGGCCCACCCGCATGGCGCCGAGGAAGATTGCGCGCCGCGAGCTGCCGTCGCCGAGCTCGGCGAGCTCGAAGACCGTCGACGCCTGCGTGACGGTGACGTCGTTGAGCACGCCGAGCGAGCCGATGATGAATCCCGCCAGCAGCAGCCCGGTGATCGACACGTTGCCGAGGTAGGCGGACACCTCGTTGTTCTGCTCCTCCGACATTCCGGTCAGGTGAGCTAATTCGATTGCGCCCCAGGACAACAGCGCGGCGAGCAATAGTGCCGCCAATGTTCCGAGCAGTGCCGCGCTGGTGCGCAGGCTCACGCCGTGCGCCAGGTAGATCACCGCGTAGAGGATCGCCGCCGACGCGACCAGCGCGACGGGAATCGCAGATGCGCCGTCGCGCAGGGCTGGCAGCAGGAACACCACAAGCACGACGAACGCGACCACGATGCCGATCAGCGCCCGCATTCCGCGCCAGCCCGCGACCGCGGCGATCACGACGGCGAACGCCGCGGCCAGCACGATCAGCGGCCACGTCCGCTCGTAGTCGAAGAACGCGTAGCTGGTCGTGCCGGCCTGGTCGACCTGGCGGCTGATCCGGATGTGGTTGCCGACCGCGAGGTTGGGTTGGCCGGGCCCGCCGCTGGATTCGAGCAGCGTGTTGGCGCCCTTGTTGGGTCCTGAGTCGATGGCCACCAGGGTCTGCACGCATTGGGCGCCGCCCTCGGGGGCCCGCCCCGGATCGGCCGTCAGCACGCCGCCCGCCGACGGGCTCCCGCAGGTTGCGGCCTTGCTCGACAACACATGGCCGGCCTCGGTGGTGACCGCACCGCCCGCGGTGTTCTGGAACGGCAGCGGAATGTCGACCTTCTGGTGGCTTGGCCACAGCCAGACCGCACCGGCCAGCACGGCAACGCCGATGGCGATCAGTGCCCCGACGACGATCTTGGCCGCTATCGGACCCAACGGGGCCGGGCCGCGCAGCGAGTGCGAGTGAGCGTGGGAGTGCGTCACGCGCAACAGGGTAGACGGGCGAGCTGGGCGTGATTTACATCAAGGTGGAGGAGCCGATGAGTAGAGACATCGAAGCGCAGGTAGCGCTGGAAAGCGGCTGGGCAAGCGGCTACTGGCGGTAGGACGACAGGAAGTTGCCCAGCCGCTCGATGGCGTTGGCCAGGTCACGCGACCACGGCAGCGTCACGATGCGCAGGTGATCCGGCGTCGGCCAGTTGAAGCCGGTGCCCTGTGTCACCAGGATCTTCTCCTGCAGCAGCAGGTCGAGAACGAGCTGTTCGTCGTCGGCGATCTCGTACACCTCGGGATCGAGCCGCGGGAAGGTGTAGAGCGCCCCCTCGGGCTTCACACACGACACCCCGGGGATCGCGTTGAGCTTGGTCCACGCCACGTCGCGCTGCTCGAGCAGCCGCCCGCCCGGGAGCACCAAGTCCTCGATGCTCTGATGGCCACCGAGCGCCACCTGGATCGCGTGCTGGGCCGGGACGTTGGGACACAGCCGCATGTTGGCCAGCAGGCTGATGCCCTCGATGAAACTTTCCGCGTGGTCTTTCGGTCCAGTGATCGCCAGCCAACCCGACCGGTAGCCCGCGACCCGATACGCCTTCGACAACCCATTGAAGGTCAGCGTCAGCACGTCGTGCGCCACCGAAGCCACGGCGATGTGCTCGGCGTCGTCGTAGAGGATCTTGTCGTAGATCTCATCGGCCAGCAGCAGCAGTTGGTGCTTGCGCGCGAGATCGGCCATCTGGGTGAGGATTTCGCGGGTATACACCGCGCCGGTCGGGTTGTTCGGGTTGATCACGACGATCGCCTTGGTGCGGTCGGTGATCTTCGACTCCAGGTCGGCGATGTCGGGCATCCAGCCCTGCGTCTCGTCGCAGAGGTAGTGCACCGGTGTGCCGCCCGCCAGCGAGGTGCAGGCCGTCCACAGCGGATAGTCCGGTGCGGGGATCAACACCTGGTCGCCGTTGTCCAGCAGCGCCTGCAATGTCATTTGGATCAGCTCGGAGGCGCCGTTGCCGAGATAGACGTCGTCGACGTCGAATCGGGGAAAGCCATCGACGAGTTCGTAACGGGTGACCACCGCGCGCCGCGCGCTCAGGATTCCCTTGGAGTCCGAATACCCCTGCGCGTACGGCAGCGCCTGAATGATGTCGCGCATGATCACGTCGGGCGCCTCGAAGCCGAAGGGCGCGGGATTGCCGATGTTCAGCTTGAGGATGCGGTGACCCTCGGCCTCCAGTCGCGCCGCGTGATCGTGCACCGGGCCGCGGATCTCGTACAGGACGTCCTGCAGCTTGGACGACTGCGTGAACGTGCGCTGCCGCGGATGGTGGCTAGTGGAATGCCACGGCATCTGGTGGGTAGTCACGTCACCCATGATCTCATTGTCGTCCAGCGATTTTGCAAAACCGCCTGTTAACGCTTACCCGGCGGGCGGGCGCCACGAGCTATACCAAGCCCTTTGACCGGTGGCGTTGATGCTTCGCCGTTGTCTTCAGTGGCGGCCGGTTCGGGTTGCGTTGGGGCCGTAGCCGGTTTCGCCTGCTCAACAGGCGCTGACTTCTTGGCCCCCGGCCGGCGCGCGCCCGCGGCGATGCCGAGGCCCTTCACCGGTGGCTCGGCCGCGGTGGGCGTCGGCTCGGTAGCCGTGGACGCGGGCTCCGTGGCAGTCGATGCCGGCTCGGCGGAAGCCGTTGGGGCCGTGGCCGGTTTCGTCGGCTCGACCGGCGCTGCCTTCTTGGCGCCGGGCCGCTTCGCGCCTGCGGCCATGCCGAGCCCCTTGGCGGGAGGTGCTGCGGCAGTGGGCGTTTCGGCGGGCGCAGCGGCTTCGGCGGGTGCTGATGTCGATGCCGCCGGGGCGGTCTTCTTGGCGCCCGGCCGCTTTGCCCCGCCGGCGATGCCCAGACCCTTGACGGGCGCGGCTGCCGCAGGCGTTTCGGAGGAAGGGGCCACCGGCGCCTTCGGCTCTTCCTTTGGCTCGGCGGGCGCTGCGGGCGCTGCGGGCGCGGTGTCCACCTTGACGGCGGTCTCGGCCCTCGCAGCGGCGGCCTCGGCCGCGGCACCCTTGGCGGGCAGTGTGATCGAGCTCTTGTCCAGTGAGCCCAGCAGCAGCTGGGCGACGTCGAGCACCTCGGCCTTCGGCACATCGTTGGCTGCGGCGACGTCATCGACACCGTCGGTGATCATCACGCGGCAGAAGGGGCAACCGGTGGCGATCTTCGAGGCGCCGGTGTCCAGCGCCTCCTCGACACGCTCGTGGTTGACGCGCTTGCCGATGTGCTCTTCCATCCACATCCGCGCACCGCCGGCGCCGCAGCACAGGCCGCGGTCGGCGTGGCGCGGCATCTCGGTGAGCTTCGCGCCAGACGCACCGAT
>JAOPVX010000315.1 GCA_025965975.1 Mycobacterium sp.
TAACGGGTATTCGAGGCACTGGAAAGGAGGGCGTGATGAGCAATCTCGTCTACTTCTCCAGCGTCTCGGAGAACACCCACCGCTTCGTCGAGAAGCTGGGCACGCCCGCCACCCGGATTCCGGTTCTTGGTCGGATCGAGGACCCCGAGTTCGTCAAAGAGCCCTACGTATTGGTTCTGCCCACCTACGGCGGTGGGCATGCCAACGGACCCGATCCCGATGCCGGGGGATACGTCCCCAAACAGGTCATCGCCTTTCTCAACAACGAACACAATCGGTCGCTGCTGCGCGGTGTCATCGCCGCGGGCAACACCAACTTCGGCGCCGAATTCGGCTATGCGGGTGACGTGGTCTCCCGCAAGTGCGGCGTGCCCTACCTGTACCGCTTCGAACTGATGGGAACCGAGGACGACGTCGCCGCCGTCCGTGCGGGCCTCGCGAACTTCTGGAAGGACCAGACGTGTCACCAACCGTCACAGCTGCAGAGCCTGTAATCTCCAACGCCTTGCCCGGCGAGACGGATTACCACGCGCTCAACGCGATGCTGAATCTGTACGACGCGGACGGCAAGATCCAGTTCGACAAGGACCGGGAAGCCGCGAACCAGTACTTCCTGCAGCACGTCAACCAGAACACGGTGTTCTTCCACAACCAGGACGAGAAGCTCGACTACCTCGTCAAGGAGAACTACTACGAGCGCGAGGTGCTCGACCAGTACTCGCGCAACTTCGTCAAGACCCTGCTGGACCGGGCCTACGCCAAGAAGTTCCGGTTCCCGACGTTCCTCGGCGCGTTCAAGTACTACACCTCCTACACGCTGAAGACGTTCGACGGTAAGCGTTACCTCGAGCGGTTCGAGGACCGGGTGTGCATGGTGGCCATGACGCTGGCCGCAGGCGACACCGTGCTGGCCGAGAAGCTCGTCGACGAGATCATCGACGGCCGGTTCCAGCCGGCCACCCCGACGTTCCTGAACTCGGGCAAGAAGCAGCGCGGTGAGCCGGTCAGCTGCTTCCCAGCCGGAACTCCAGTGGATACCCCCGAAGGGCCGAAGGCGATCGAGACTGTGGAGGCGGGTGACCGCGTGCTCTCGCACGACGGGTCCTACTCTGTAGTGGAAGCTGTCGTTGAGAACCCGAATTACCACGCTCTGGTATCGATCTCACACTTCGGGCACAAAGAGCCGATCCGATGCACCCCGGAGCATCCGATCCTCGTATGGACGACGCGCGAGGTCGAGACTCTCATCGAAGGCGATGGTGCCGATCCGTTCAATGGATTCGTATGGTTAGCCGCCAAAGACGTTCAGCCCACGGACTTCATCGTGACGGCAGCACCGCTGGAGGGACGCGAGCGGCGCGTTCATGACCTGATGGAGCACGCTGGCACAGGTGTTCACGAAGAAGTGGACGGACTGATCCGTAAGGTGAACTCCGACTCGAAGCACCGCAGCAAGCAGCGTCACCCGATCGGCTTCGTCTCGGTCAACCGCTATGTCGAGGAGTCATATCATCTCGGCCTCATCCTGGGCT
Source organism: Mycobacterium sp. (assembly GCA_025965975.1). Lineage (GTDB taxonomy): Bacteria > Actinomycetota > Actinomycetes > Mycobacteriales > Mycobacteriaceae > Mycobacterium. Next base: position 1,533 of record JAOPVX010000315.1, read on the forward strand.
GGTACGTATCTGAAGGTTACGTCTCCAAGCGGTCAGGTTCAGACGGACAAGCGCCTAACGGTATTCACTTCACGCTTGGCGCACATGAGATCGAATACCAGCAAGACTTGGCTGCGGCATTCAAGCGGGTGTTCGCAGCCGACCTCGCAGTGCATGAGAGCGCCTCGGACCACTCGGTTCGCATGGTGTGCAACAGCAGGATCGTGTCGTCGCTGATTCTTTCCATGGCTGGAACCGGATATCGCTCGAAGCGGTTGTCCCACGATGTTCTGACGGCCGATGAAGAGTTCCAGCGTGGACTGCTGGCCGGGTTGTTCCGCGGCGACGGGTGCAGCACCACCGGCGGAATGATGCTCGACCTGTTGAATCCGGAATTGGTTGATCAGGTGCAGCAGATCCTCCGCCGTCTAGGGATCATTTCCGTCGTTCGCCAGTACGTCAATCGTGCCGGCAATGTGACTGGTCAGGTATTCGTTCCTGGGTTGCCCGGCACAAATGAAGAGTTCATTTTCGATGTCGGCAAGAACCTGCATAACTACGTGGGCCGGAAGGGGTCGTCGCGCACGACATACCAGGTTGTGCATGGGCGCCATGTGTACGGAATCCGCGAAATGGTGCGTACGCGGGAAATTCCAAAGACGGTGTACAACCTCCACGTCGAGGGCACGCATACATACACGATTCGTGGCACGGTCGTGCACAACTGCTTCCTGCTGCGCATCGAGGACAACATGGAGTCCATCGGGCGCTCGATCAATTCGGCGCTGCAGCTGTCCAAGCGTGGCGGCGGGGTTGCGTTGCTGCTGTCCAACATTCGCGAGCACGGCGCGCCGATCAAGAACATCGAGAACCAGAGCTCGGGCGTCATCCCGATCATGAAGCTGCTGGAGGACTCGTTCTCCTACGCCAACCAGCTGGGTGCGCGGCAGGGCGCGGGCGCGGTGTACCTGCACGCTCACCACCCGGACATCTACCGCTTCCTGGACACCAAGCGGGAGAACGCCGACGAGAAGATCCGGATCAAGACGCTCTCGCTTGGCGTGGTGATTCCGGACATCACGTTCGAGCTGGCCAAGCGCAACGAGGACATGTACCTGTTCTCGCCGTACGACGTCGAACGTGTCCACGGCGTGCCGTTCGCCGACATCTCGGTGACCGAAAAGTACTTCGAGATGGTCGACGACGCCCGGATCCGCAAGACGAAGATCAAGGCGCGCGAGTTCTTCCAGACACTGGCCGAGCTGCAGTTCGAATCCGGCTACCCGTACATCATGTACGAGGACACCGTGAACCGGGCCAACCCGATCGAGGGCAAGATCACCCACAGCAACCTGTGCTCGGAGATCCTGCAGGTGTCCACGCCGTCGGTGTTCAACGAAGATCTGACGTATGCCCAAGTGGGCAAGGACATTTCATGCAACCTCGGGTCACTGAACATCGCCAAGACGATGGACTCGCCGGACTTCGCGCAGACCATCGAGGTGGCGATCCGGGGGTTGACGGCCGTGTCCGATCAGACGCACATCTGGTCGGTGCCGTCGATCGAACAGGGCAACAACGACTCCCACGCGATCGGGCTCGGGCAGATGAACCTGCACGGATACCTAGCGCGAGAGCGGATCCTCTACGGCTCCGAAGAGGGCGTCGACTTCACAAACATCTACTTCTATGCGGTGCTGTATCACGCGCTGCGGGCCTCGAATCGCATAGCGATCGAGCGCGGCACGCACTTCAAGGGATTCGAGAAGTCCAAGTACGCGTCGGGAGAGTTCTTCGACAAGTACACCGAGCAGGTGTGGGAGCCCAAGACCGAGCGGGTGCGGCAGCTGTTCGCCGATGCCGACATTCGCATTCCTACACAAGAGGATTGGGTCAAGCTCAAGGAGTCGGTGCAGACCCACGGCATCTACAACCAGAATCTGCAGGCGGTGCCTCCGACGGGGTCGATCTCATACATCAACAATTCGACGTCGTCGATCCACCCCGTCGCGTCGAAGATTGAGATCCGCAAGGAAGGCAAGATCGGGCGGGTGTACTACCCGGCACCGTACCTGACCAACGACAATCTCGAGTACTACGAGGACGCCTACGAGATCGGCTACGAGAAGATCATCGACACGTATGCCGCCGCGACGCAGCACGTGGATCAGGGTTTGTCGCTGACGCTGTTCTTCAAGGACACCGCCACCACGCGCGATGTGAACAAGGCGCAGATCTACGCCTGGCGCAAGGGAATCAAGACGCTGTACTACATCCGGCTACGCCAGATGGCGCTGGAGGGCACCGAGGTCGAGGGCTGCGTGTCCTGCATGCTGTAGGACCGCACCGCCGAGGAGTGTGGACTTGATACACGCAAATCGCGGCGGGGTACGTCGCCGCCACCCCGGTGTTGACCGTCGCCGAGTGACCCCGCTGTAGCGCGCCGAGTGGCCGCTCGGCGCCTACTTGTACGTGTGCTGCGGGCCTTGCGCCTTCTTGTACAGCGCCTTGAGCATCCGGTCGCGGATGATGCCGTTGTCGATGAACTTGATGCCCGTGTTCGCCACCGCCGGGATGCCCGCGAGTTTGTGGAAGTAACGGCCGCGCCGGTACTCCTTGCCCCACGCCGCTTCCATCCGTTGCGCATAGTTGGTGAAGTCGTCGGGCCCGCCGTTCTGCAGCGCCGCGATCGCGCACTCGCCCGCGGCCAGCCCCGACTCCAGCGCCTTGGAGATGCCCGCGCCCGACGCCGGCTTGCCCGCGCCCAGCGAGTCACCCGTGAACAGCACACCCGGTCGCCACGGCGGCCACGCGGTGAAGCCCATTGGCAGCCGCCAGGCCCTGACGCTCTTGTTCTTCTTCAGCTCATCGATCGGCGGCAGCTCCCACTCGGGAGGCAGCGTCCGCAGGAACTCGCCCAAGAACTGCGTGGCGTTGATCGACTGCCAGTTCTTGTAGCTGTTGACGTAGCCCAGGCCGATGTTGAACCGCCCGCTGCCCATCGGGAACACCCAGCCGTAGCCCGGCAGCTGGTCGCCCTGGAACGCGAGCTTCAAATGAATGTCGAGACTGTCGGAGTCAGGGCGGTTGGCGTGGATCTCCGATCGGATCGCAATCGCCGAGTAGCCGTTGTACTCCGAATCGATCTTCAGCGCCCGCTTGATGGGGGAGTAGGCGCCGTCGGCCGCGATCACCGCGTCGCCGTATACCTTCTCGCCGCTCTTCAGGGTCACACCCACGACGCGATCGTTCTCCACGATCGGCGCGGTCACTTCGGCAGACTGCCGGACCTCCGCGCCAGCCGACTCGGCGTGTTTGAGCAACAGCGTGTCGAGCTCGGTGCGGCTCACGGTGTGGCCGTGGTTGGGCATGCCGGGGCGCTTCGGGAACGACAGCTCCCATTGGCTCGGGCTGAACACCGTCACCCGGTTGATGCGGTGAAACTTGGCGACCTCGTTGGCCAGGCCCATCTTCTGCAGATAGCTGACAGCGCGCGCGGTGAGGCCGTCGCCACACGGCTTGTCGCGCGGGAATTCGGCCTTGTCCAGGACCACAACGTTCGCACCGGTCTGCGCGGCCTGCCACGCGGCGGCCGAACCCGAAGGCCCGCCACCCGCGATGACCAGGTCGTATCGCTGCGTCATGAATCTCTCTCGTCTATGGGCTTTCGCAGGAATAGTACCCAAGCCGGCGGTAGCCATCCCTTCGGCAAAAATGCCCTAATACTTCGGTAATCATTGCGCTGCGGCACGGTCTGGGCAGGTCAGCGGTGTCTGGGCGGTACAGTTATCGCGTGCGACGAATGTCCAGGTCACGTCCCAGCGGCGAGCCGGCTGTCAAGGTGGACGCCCGCAGCGAGCGCTGGCGCGAGCATCGCAAGAAGGTGCGGTCGGAAATCGTCGATGCCGCCTTCCGCGCGATCGACCAGCTCGGACCCGATTTGAGCCTGCGCGAGATCGCCGAAGAGGCCGGCACCGCGAAACCAAAGATTTACCGACACTTCACCGACAAGTCGGATCTGTTCCAGGCGATCGGTGAGCGGCTGCGCGACGTGTTGTGGGCCGCGATCTTCCCGTCTATCAACCTCGCCTCCGATCCCGCTCGCGAGGTCATCCGCCGCAGCGTCGAGCAGTACGTGCGCCTGGTCGACGAGCACCCCAACGTCTGCCGCTTCCTGATCCAGGGCCGCTTCGCCGAGCAGAGCGAATCGACCATGCGCGCGCTCAACGAGGGACGCGGGATCACCCTGGCGATCGCGGACATGTTCAACAACGAACTGCGGGAGATGGAACTCGACCGCGCGGCCATCGAACTCGCCGCGTTCACGACATTCGGCTCGGCCGCGGCGGCCACGGACTGGTGGCTGGGGCCCGACGTTGACAGTCCGCGCCGGATGCCACCGGAGGAGTTCATCGCCCACATGACGACGATCATGATCGGCGCCATCAACGGCACCTGCGAGCTGCTGGGCATCAAGATCGACCCGGACCTGCCGCTCCATGAGGGCGTTCGACGCCGCGAACACGTCGCCTGAACCCCCGCATTGACACCCGAGGAAGTCGTCAGGACACTGGCCTAAATACCCGGTACCGGCGTTCCCAGGAAGGATCCGCTCGATGACGGTCGCCCAAGAACAGGCTGCCGAGAGCAGCACCCCGAAGCCCGTGCACACCCGCGCGCTCATCATCGGCACCGGCTTCTCCGGTCTCGGCATGGCGATCGAGTTGCAGCGGCGGGGCGTCGAGTTCGTGATCCTGGAGAAAGCTGCGGAGATAGGCGGCACCTGGCGTGACAACACCTATCCCGGATGCGCGTGCGACATCCCGTCGCACATGTACTCGTTCTCCTTCGAGCCGAAGCCGGACTGGCAGCACATGTGGTCATTCCAGCCGGAGATCTTCGACTACCTCAAGGGCGTGACCGACAAGTACGGCCTGCGCCGCTACGTCCAGTTCAACTCACACGTCGACCGCGCGCACTGGGACGACGACGAGTTGCGTTGGCACGTGTTCACCAAGGACGGCCGCGAGTTCGTCGCGCAGTTCGTGGTGTCCGGCGTGGGTGGTCTGCACATCCCGTTAATCCCCGAGTTCGACGGGCTCGACGAGTACCAGGATGCTGGAGGCGCCGCATTCCATTCCGCGCAGTGGGACCACAGCGTCGACCTGGCCGGGAAGCGGGTGGCGGTCATCGGCACGGGTGCCAGCGCGATCCAGATCGTCCCGGAGATCGTCAAAGACGTGGGGGCGCTGCAGCTGTATCAGCGGACACCGGCCTGGGTGATGCCCCGGCCCAACAATCCCATCCCGGAGTGGATGCGGGACATGTTCACCAACGTCCCTGGCACGCGCGCGTTCATGCGTTGGGGCATCTACTGGATTCACGAGGCCGTGGGCTTTGCGATGACGCGGCAGCCGCGGCTGCTGAAAATCGGTGAGCTGCTGGGCAAATGGAACATCCGGCGTTCGGTCAAGGACCGGGAGCTGCGCCGCAAGCTCATCCCGAACTACCGCGCCGGCTGCAAGCGCATCCTCAACTCCGACACCTACTACCAGGCCATCGCCAATCCCAAGACCGAGGTCATCACCGACGGCATTGTCCGGTTCACCCCGCGGGGCATGGTCACGGCCGACGGAACCGAGCGCGAAGTCGACGTCGTCGTGTTCGCCACCGGATTCCACGTCACCGACTCCCATACCTATGTCGACATCAAGGGGCCCGGCGGCGAGGACCTGGTGGACCGGTGGACCCGCGAGGGAGTGTCCGCGCTTCGCGGCATCACCATTGCGGACATGCCGAATCTGTTCTTCCTGCTCGGCCCCAACACCGCGCTGGGGCACAACTCGGTGGTGTTCATGATCGAGTCGCAGATCCGGTACGCGGCGCAGGCCATCGCCGCGGTGGACCGGGCCGGCGCGCAGGCGCTTGCGCCGACGCGCGCCGCGGCGGACTCCTACAACGACGAGTTGCAGGGCGAGTTGGCGGGTGCGGTGTGGAACACCGGAGGTTGCCGGAGCTGGTATCTCGACGAGCATGGGGTGAACCGGACGCTGTGGAGCGGGATGACGTGGCAGTACTGGATGGCCACCCGCAAGTTCAGGGCATCGGAGTACAAATTCTTCGGCCTGGGGCGCGACACGCTCACACAAGATGTCGCGGTTACAACCGTTGTCGCACCCCAGGGGTAGTGTCGGGTTAGCTCGGAGCCGCTCCCGGCGGCGACATCGGGCTCGTAGTCGGCAAACCTACTTCTGCGGCGAAATGGGGTTCTGGTGTCCGAAGGAATGAAGCTGGTTGACCGTGTTTCGGCGATCAACTGGAACCGCCTGCAGGACGAAAAAGACGCCGAGGTGTGGGACCGGTTGACCGG
>JAOPVX010000320.1 GCA_025965975.1 Mycobacterium sp.
GCCTCCTCGGACTCCCAGGAGGTGGTAACAATGCAGCGGCCGGACGTTCGGTCGACCAACAGGGACACGCCAACGCACCCGTCGATGCCCTCGAGCGCGGGCATCGCGCTGTCGCGCGTATGCGCGATACCGGCGTCAATGGACGAGGGCTGCCCCTGGATGGTGGTGCTTCGTGCATACATGATCTGCCTCCGTTGTATGTGGGGCAGCGTCTCGACGGCGCCGCCGGACTACTTCATCGTCCTCCGACAGGCAAGGCATGGCAATGGGTGGCGGGTGTCAGCCTGACGGCCATTCTGATTAGCTGAAATCCATTGCGCGCCAGAACAATACGTGGTTCATAAACTCCATCCATCGTGCGCGCGATGCGAACTCGGCGGAAGCGGATCTGACAAGGTGAGTCCGAAAGTCCGTTATCGACGGCCTACACCGCGCCGCTCGGCTTAACGGCCGCGAGTCCATCGCCGATGAAAATGTGCCCGTGCCCGGGCCGCCCCTCGTAGACTGATTTTGCTTCACGAGATGCCGCGCCAAGCTCCGACTGGACGGCACGCCAACCCCACGCTCGTTGGGTGGACTCCGGCGACCCGCTGGCCGCCCTCGAATACTCCGCCGTGGCCATTCGCAACTACCACGACGTGGGCAACACCGCCACTATGCGTGCCACCTTGGCTGCACTCGCGGGGTGTCTGGATCGGCTCGGACGCTACGAACCAGCGACCACCATCGCCGGATTCGCCTTCAATCCCCTCACCGCAATGTGGATGCCCGAGATCAACACCGCGATCGCCGACCTCCGCGACGTCCTCGGCGACCAGACCTACGAATCGTTCGCCCGGAAGGGCGAAACGATGACCACCGCCGAAATGGCGACCTATGCATACGACCAGATCGACCAGGCCCGAGCGGAACTGAACGCCGTCTCGAAATAAACACCCACATTCGAGACGACGCGACGCCTGCCCGCGCGAATGGCCGACGCTCGTGTACAAGATGCGGCGTGGTGCAGGCCGGGTTATGGTCCTGCCATTATGTTGGGTCTGCCAGGGCGAGCCCAGGATTGCGCTGAGCGGTAGGCGCACGATGAGCAACGACCTGGGTGGATACGAATAAGACCGACCACGGAAGGGTGTACCTCCGACGTAATCGCGTTAGCGTCCAATGTCACCCGACCCGGCGGCAGGGAAAGCCAAGACGGCTGCGGAAGCGCAGAACTGTTGGGTTTTCATCAGCAAAGGTGCTGGCCATTTCTTGGTGCGCAAAATCACGGGGTGGTTGTGGCCCCGAAAGGTTCTTGGAGCAGTTAGAGCAGGTATGAGCGTCGTATTGTTAGGGCCGATGAACCGGTGCGCCAACTGCCGCCGTATACCTCCCGAAGGCCAGCGCTGGCCGCACGTTGCCGATGGCGATGGCGATCGGTTCTGCAGCCTGGACTGTCTGTACGGGCTGCACCCCGAGTTGGAGGAAGCGGGTCAGTGAGTCGCGGCTGCTGGCCACGTCTCGCGCCGAGCGCGACTTGAAGGTGACTGGGCCAGCCGCGCGGACACGGGTGAGCACGACTGGCCGCCGTCACCGCCTGACTCGAAGGTCGTAGCCGTTTGCCACAGCATTGCTGTTAGCTGGCGTAGCGCATCCGGTCAGTCCAGCTGTTTTAGCTCCTCCTGGTATTCACTTAGCACTTGAGCGAGTCCCTCGCCAACGTAGGCCTCGGCGAGCACGAGATCATCGACGATCAGCCTCGCACGGGCGACCTGCACCCGAAACTCCTTGCTATGGCGAACCGCGTCGAGCTGCTCCTCCGTGCCCCGCATCACGACGAACCCGTTTAGACGTGCATGCGGCCCAAGAAGAACCACGTCGAAGCTCTCGATGCGTCCTTCGTTCTGCAGACCCGTGTAGTACTCCGTCGAGTCGTTGAAATTTTTGAGGGCGCGCTTCTCCCGACCCCGCACGACTTCTCCGAAACCTATGAAAAGAGCTGCGTCGGCCACTGTCTCCTCCTCTCTCGTTGGACCACAGTCCATCCCTCGGTCGAGGAGCGGACCGGGTCAAACATGAACGCTACGCCGCCCATCGGGCCGACAAGAGCACTTTGGCACCCACCGGAGCACTTGCCGCGAACCAGCGTCACGGCGGCTGGCGGCAAGACGTCAACGTCCGTGCGGCCCACATCATGGCACCGAAGTGGGCCGAGGCGCTGCAGTGACGGCGGTCCGTGAGGACTACTGCCGCGTCTCGAAATAGAGTTACGAGAGTCTCGAAACTCAGTCGCGATCGACGGCTGACGTGGGTATTTTGTGAGATCCTGTACGAGTGTCCACGGGGGGCCGACCTTCGGGGGTCGTGACGTTCCTGTTCACCGACATCGAGGGTTCGACCCGTCGGTGGGAAGCCGACGCTGACGCCATGCGTATCGCCCTGCTTGCCCATGACAAAGTCCTGCGCACTGCTATCGAGGACCATGGCGGGTTCCTGTTCAGCCACACCGGCGACGGTGTCGTTGCCGCGTTCACCTCGCCAATCTCAGCGATCAACGCCGCCATCGACGCCCAACGCGAACTGCAGTTACCCGTGCGGATGGGCATCGCTACCGGTGAGGCTGAGCTGCGCGATGGCGACTATTTCGGGACGGTGCTCAATCGCGCTGCCAGGGTGATGGCCGCCGGTCACGGTGGTCAGATCTTGGTGGCCGATTCGACAGCGGGTCTGCTGAGCGGCGTTGACCTGGTCGATCTGGGTCCGCGAAGGTTACGGGACCTACCGAACCCGATCACGGTGTTTCAACTGCAAGCACCGGGCCTGCCTACGGACTTTCCGCCACTGCGGGCACTGGACACGACGCCGGGGAACCTGCGACCTACGACCACCAGCTTGATCGGGCGCGAGTCCGAGGTCGGCGAGATCGAAGCGGCGGTCACGGCGCATCGGTTGTTGACGCTGACCGGGGTGGGCGGGGTCGGAAAGACCCGCCTCGCATTGGAAGTCGCGGCGCAACTGAGCGAAGAATTCCCCGACGGGGTTTGGGTTTTAGAACTAGCGGCAGTCACCGATCCGTCGGCTGTGCCCGACGCCGTCGCAGCGGTGCTGGGCATCACCCAACAACCGGGTAAGACGGTGAGCCAGTCGGTGGCCGCCGCGCTGGAGGGCAGAGTCCGGTTGTTGGTGTTCGATAATTGCGAGCACGTTCTGGACGCTGCCGCCGACCTGATCGAAGCCATCCTCACACATTCGGCGACCGTGACGGTCCTGGCCACGAGCCGAGAAGCATTGCGGGTCACCGACGAGCATTTGTGGCCGGTGCCGTCGCTGGAGGTCGCCGCGGGAACCGATTCCGCCGCAGTGTCCCTGTTCGTTGAACGCTCGCAAGCTGTTTCGCCGCGATTCTCGCTCAGCAATGCTGATGAAACTGCGGCGTTGGTGGACATTTGCGGCCAACTCGACGGTATCCCCTTGGCTATCGAGCTGGCGGCCTCGCGCATGGCGTCGATGACCCCGACAGAGATGCGCGACCGTCTTGATCAGCGGTTCCGGCTACTGGTGGGGTCACGGCGGGGGTTGGAACGCCACCAGACGCTGCGCCACGCGGTGGCGTGGTCTTATGACCTTCTCGACAACGCCGAGCGGACCGTGCTGGAACGCTGTTCGGTGTTCACAGGTGGTTTCTGCCTCCAAAGTGCTTGCGCTGTAGCCGGATCGGATGCCTTCGACGAATACACTACTCTTCACCTACTCGACGCTCTGGTGCGTAAATCGCTCCTCGTCGCTGACCGATCGTCAAGGCAGACCCGGTATTCGATGCTGGAAACGATCCGCCAGTTCGCCGAGGAACAATTGGTGGCCCACGGCGAGGCGAACGCGACACGGACCGCGCACGCCCACTACTTCGCTGAGCGCGAAGCCGACATCATGGCCCTGTGGGACAGCCCCCGCCAACGCGAGGCGTACACCTGGTTCAGCGTCGAGCTGGCCAATCTGCGCGCCGCGTTTCGGTGGGCCGCCGACCACGGCGACCTCGACGCCGCCGCCGCCCTCGCCACCTACGCGGCACTCTTCGGCGCTGCGGTCCAAACCTATGAGCCAATCGCCTGGGCCGAGGAGCTGATCGAGCCCGCCCGCGCCCTCGACCATTCTCGGCTCGCCACCCTGTCCGTGCTGGCGTCCCTGTGCTGGGTGGTGGGACGGTTCGAGGAGGCTGTTGGCTACGCCGACGCCGGTCAGACGGTGATCGGCAGTGGCGGCGAGGTGCCGTCCGGCGCTGAGGGGATGCTCGGCGGCGTGTACGTGGTCATCGGCCAGCCCGAACGATGCGTCGAGTGGTGCCGCGCCCAGCTCGCGCTCGGCCGCGACACCCATACACTCACCAGGGCATCCCTGGTCGCCACACTGGCGGTCGCGGGGGCCGGTGAGGAGGCGCGGGCCGCCGCGAACGGGCTGATCGAAGCCGCCGAAGCCACCCACAACCCCTATGCGTTCGCGAACGCGCTTCGCGCCTACGGCTTCGCGTTCCGCGATGCTGATCCCGTCCGCGCGCTGGAAGCCCTGCGCCGCGGCCTGGTGATTGCCCAGGACAGCGGCAACCACTTCGTCGAATCACAGCTGGCGACCCGTTTGTCTCGGCTTGAGGCTGAACACGGCGACCCGCCGGCGGCGCTCGATCACATGACTCTGGCCATCCGCAACTTCTACGACTCTGGCAACGTCACCTACATCCGTGCCGCCCTGGCAACTCTCGCGGTATTCCTCGACTGCCTCGGACGCCTCGAGTCAGGGGCCACCATCGCAGGTTTCGCATTCAGTCCCTTCACCGCGTCGGCGTTCCCCGAACTCAGCACCGCCATCACCCACCTGCGCGATGTGCTCGGCGAGGCGACCTACGAATCGCTCGCTCGCCAGGGTGAGACGATGACCACCGCCGCGATGGTGGCCTACGCCTACGACCAAATCGACCAGGCCCGAACAGAACTGAACGCGATCTCGAGATAGACCACATATGAGCCTTGCTGCGGAGCACCGTCCGGCGTGTTTCTCTCCCTTGTCGCGATGTTTCAAAAGTCCGTCAGGAATAAGTGTCGCGCGTGAATTGTGTACACCGGCGCTTGGGTCGGTTTCCCGCGGCATGCAGCCCGAGGCGTTGACCAAGCTGATCCTGCGGAATAAGTCGCAGGCTGCGACTGCGGCGAGTTCGCTACTAGGATGCTTGCCGGCCCCGGCGGGATGGACTGAGCCTCCACCGCACGATCGTGTCGGTCGTAGAGAGGGACGATCTCTTCGAGGCCACCTGGAGCTCGACGACCTGATGTATGGGAATCGATGCCCTCTCCGGCATCGACGGTTTCATCCCGTACCCGAGCGAAGCGCGCAGCTGAGACGCTGCGTCTCAAGCCGATTGGCGCGAACCCACCTTAGGGACCACTCTGGGACCAAACATTATGCACGGTCCTGAACGACCTGCGCGTCCGTGAACGTCACAGGTCTTGCCCAACTTCAAGACTCCGAGGTAGTGGCGGCGGGCGACGTCCCAGAGCGAATCAAGCGCCTTGGTGATGAGCACCGAGACCGATAGCTCCCGTCCGGGATTCGAGTCCTCCATGGTGAGCCACCAGTGCGCTTCGTCCTTGGCCGCTAGGCGAGAAATCCGCGGAGCATCGACAACGCCTGCGGGGCGTGAACCCGGCCGAATACAAACGGAACTCTGAGGGCGCGAGTAGCGCTTCGGGAAATGGGGCCGGTGCCCGTCACGTTTGGTCACGATTACGATTCGAGTAGTGAATTACCCGCACCGCCGACTCCAAGGGCGAGACGATTCATGTTGACGGGGACGGCGCCGTACGGAGAGGCGCTCACCGTCACCACGTTCCGATCAGGGTTAAGTGAGGCATTGTGAAGCGTCTGCCGATCGTCTACATCCGGGGGTATGCCGGGCCCACCACCGGCATCGACGCACAGGTCGACGATCCGTTCTACGGGTTCAACAGGGGTGCCACCCACGTGCGGGTGGGCGGATCCGGTGAGCCAGCCTTCTATCAATTCGAGGGCCCGATGCTGCGGTTGATGATCGATCACCACTATCAGCTACTCGTGCAGGGGGATCAGCACGCCTACCTGCAGAACAGCGACGATCGCAGCGTCGACCCGGGTTCGATCTGGGTGTACCGGTTCTATGACCAGGCCGCCACGACGTTCGCCGACCCGCCCCGTCGCCCCTTCTTTGAGCGGATCTTCACCGACATCGGACGGCACTTCACCGCTGACGGATTCAACATCGAGTCGGCGGCGGCGGGCCTGTATGACTTGATCAAGTTGATCCAGCGCAAGATCAAATCCGACGACAAGCGAGTCGTGCTGGTGGCGCACTCGATGGGTGGGTTGATCGCGCGTTGCATGATGCAGAAGGTCGCAGTCGAGAAGAACGACCCAGCGAGAAACCTTGTCGCCAAGCTGTTCACTTACGGAACACCGCATGGTGGCATCGTCTTTCAAACCGGCTTGGCGAACTGGTTCGAGGACGTCATCGGCCCGGCGGGTGCGGATATCTTTGCGCCAGAAAAGATGTACGGATATCTGACGAAAGACCACACGTTCGGCGATCTGGCGCCCAAGGATTGGGATCCGCAGTCGATACCACCGGATATCTTCGACACGAACGACGTTTTCTGTCTGATCGGCAGCGACTCGAAAGACTATGGCGTCTCGAAGGTTGCGGTGGGCCCAAAGAGCGACGGGCTGGTGCGGATCGAGCACGCTTACGTACGGAATGCCAACCGCGCCTTCGTCTTCAAGTCGCACTCCGGCAGCTACGGTGAGGTCAACTCCGAAGAGGGCTACCAGAACCTGCAGCGATTCCTGTTCGGCCGCTGGCAGGTGCGTGTGGATTTGGCAGGGTTACCTACCTATGCGAAGGTCGAGGGGGCACAGCCGCCGGCGGTCTGGCAGGCGGACGTGCGGCTTTCGGTGCGCGGACTGTCCGTTGTGCTCAGTGAACAACGAGCCGACCAGTACACCCCGATCCAGCTCAACGCCGAACTGCAGCAGCGCAAAGACAGCCCGGACCATCCGGTGCCACTGCTGACCACGTTCCTCTTCGACCAGACCACCGCGTCGGGGACCACGCCGACTCCGGATGGACAAGACACGGTCAGGCACCAGGGGCGCGTACGGTACAGCCTGACACTTCGGGTAGCGAAGCTGACCCAGGACGACCACAGCTTCGACTTCAGCGAGCACCTTGAACAGGTTCCCGATTGGGCCGACACGGCGATCTTCGACGTCGGGCCCAACGCGACAGGCGACGGCTTGGCAGCCTGGGCGGCGTGGAACAGCGAGGTCGAAGGGGCCAACGACCAGAAGGATCCGATCACCCCCGACTCGAGTCGGCTCACCCACACCGACGGTCACTGGCAGTTCAAGTTGCCGCTACCCGCGGCGGCGCGGGCGCTGCCGATCCTGGGTGAAAACGCCACGCTGCTCGTCACGGTCACCGACCGGGACCAGCCAGCTGCGCAAGACCGCGGCGCCTAGCTTGCCCAGGTGGGAGTTCGCGGCCAGGGCGGCTGACGGGTCACCAGTTCCTCCTCGTTTCCCAGCTACGACGGCCACGGCGTACCGCATAATCGCTGTTATCGCACCGGACCGATTTGGGGACCGCTTGGGGCACACGTTGTGCGCGATGGTGAACGACCTGCGCGTCTATGAACGTCTCACACGGGCACACGTCGGCCGCACACTCGCGGCGACCAGGGGAAACGTGCTACCGCGATTTGCTGGGGGTCAAGTGGTCGCAGGTTCAAATCCTGTCAGCCCGACTCACGAACAGGGTCTCTGGCCTGCGACGACGCGATAGTTACTCTACTTAACGACTCGAAGTTGGGGACCTTTTGCCGACCACAAGTGCAGAGAGCAGTTCCCCGGGTTCGTGACGGACTGCGGGTCGGGGTGCAGATAACGCTGGCCCGGGAGGTTGCGGTGACTATTCGTAGGACTCGACCGTTGCCCTCCAGTACTCTCTG
>JAOPVX010000338.1 GCA_025965975.1 Mycobacterium sp.
ATGCGGAACTCGGCAGACTTCATATCGCTGGATCGAGTGGCCAGAGCCCTCAGCCGTCTTCCCGGCGTCGCCAAGGTGCAGAGCATCACCCGGCCCCTGGGCCGACCACTCGACCGCGCCACAATCCCCTACCTGTTCACCACGCAAGGCAGCGGAAGCGGTCAACAGCTGCCGTTCAACCAGCAGCAGAACGCCGATACCGACACGCAGGCGCAGATCCAGGCGGACACCGTGACGGTGCTAGGGAAAACGATCGATCTCACGCAACAATTGTCAGACGACCTGCACGCGACGGTGCTCACCGCGGAGAATCTGCAGCAGGTCACCGATGAGATAAACAGTGACATCTCGAATCTCGACGACTTCATCCGACCCCTCAAGAACTATTTCTATTGGGAGCCACACTGTTTTGACATTCCCATATGCTGGGCATTCCGATCGCTGTTCGACGGACTCGACGGCATCGACAGCCTCGACGTCGAGATCGCGCACACCGTCACCGATCTCCAGGCCGTCGACCGCCTCCTCCCCCAGCTGATCACCCAGTTGAAGATCCTGATGGACGATACGCAGGCACTCCAGGCTGTCGTTGTCAACACGTACGGCCCGGCGCATCTGCAGTCCACGCAGACCGACCAGACCTTCGACGACTTGATCAACGTGGGCAACGATTTCGACAAGTCCCGCAGCGATGACTTCTTCTATATGCCACGAGAGGCCTTCGACAACGAGGACGTCAAGACCGGTATGACGCTGATGATGTCACCGGACGGTAAAGCGGCCCGCTTCATCGTCACCCACGAGGGGAACGCCATGGGCCCCGAAGGTGTCGAACATGTCCAAGCGTTCCCCGACGCCATCAAGATAGCGCTGAAAGAAACGTCGTTGGCCGGGGCCAGGATCTACATCGGCGGCTCGGCATCGAACAACAAAGACATCAAGGAGTACGCCGCTTCCGATCTACTCATCGTCGCGATTGCCGCCTTCGTCCAGATCTTCTTGATCATGATGTTCATCACGCGAAGTCTGGTCGCCGCCTTGGTTATTCCCGGCACGGTGGCCTTCTCGTTCGCCGGCGCGTTCGGCCTTTCCGTACTCGTCTGGCAGCACCTCATTGGTCTGCACCTTCACTGGTTGGTCTTACCGATCACCTTCATCATCCTTGTGGCGGTCGGATCGGACTACAACCTACTGCTGATCGCCCGGGTCAAAGAGGAGACGAAAGCCGGGTTGAACACCGGCCTCATCCGCGCGCTCGGAAGCACGGGTGGCGTGGTGACGTCGGCCGGTTTGGTGTTCGCGTTCACCATGCTGGCGATGCTCACGAGCGATCTGAGGACCATCGGCCAGGTGGGTTCGACCGTATGCATCGGGCTGCTTCTCGACACGCTGATCGTGCGTTCGTTCGTCGTGCCGTGCATCCTCAGAATCCTCGGGCCGTGGTTCTGGTGGCCAACAAGGGTGCTCGCTCGTCCGCTACGGCAGCGATGAGCGCGCCGAGCACGGGAGTGAAACGATGAATTTGGGCTTGTTCGGTTATCTGACGATCATTGCCTTGGTGGCCGTATTGGTGTTCGCCACTCTTGCCTTCGTATTCGTCAGACGGCTACTGATTCGAGCACCTGTTCCGATGGGCGAAGAAGTCGGAAGCATCTTCCTGGTTCTGCGAAAGCTGCGGAAACGCGAACCGATGTCGGATGACGAGTTGGCTCTTGCGAAGCGGGTTGTTTCCGATCGCCGATCGTTGATGGCCTACTCCATCCCCGCTGCCCTTTTCAGCATCGGATGTTTCTACGTGTTCGGCAGCCTTGAACACTTGCACGGAGCCACACCGTCCGAGCGCACGTTTCTCGGCGTGATCCCCATGCTGACGTCCACGAACCTGGCGTTTCGGTTGCTCAGGAGTGCAAGCTTGAAAGGGCGTCTGCAGCCCACGCCATCACGGGTGGCTGTGCATGCGCCGCACTAACCGGCGTTGCTTATCTTGCCTTGGGTAACAACAGATTTGGTCGCCGGGTCTGTCCGGCATCGACCCCGGCGGATCCGGCCGATTCCCAGTCATTGACGCTGAATGAGCGGTAACCGCTTAGGACCCGCCGCTGCACTGTTTCTGGGTCAACGTCGAGAGCGCTGGCGCGCTCTAGCTTGCAGTCACGGGCGTGCCTGCGGAGTCACGAGGAACTTCTCCCCGGTCGCCCGCTTGACGTAAGCGTTGAACGCATCGGGGCGGAGCATGCCGGCGAGTGAAACCTCCCGGGTGTAGGTACTCGCGAACGTCGTGGTTAGCTCCGCGGCCACGCGGGCCCGGAGCCGGCCAATGGCCTCGGCCCCGACGCTCTGAAGGAACGGTGTGAGCAGCCACCCTCCAATACCCCACGCCATGCCGAAGTTCCTTGTGAGTATGGTCGGACCCGTGTCGAGTCCGCCGTAGATGTACACCTGCTTGTGGACGGTCGACCCATAGCGTGAGTACTCCCCCGCGGCTGAGCTGGCCGCTTCCTCCATGCCGTTGAGAATCTGACTCGCCAGCGTTCCTCCACCCGTGGCATCGAACGCAAGCGTCGCCGACGTCGCTTTCAGCGCCTCGAGGAGATCCGTCGCGAACGACGGCGAGCCCGAATCGCAGACATGGACTGCGCCCATTGACCTCAGCAGCTCTTCTTGCTCGGGCTTGCGAACGATATTGACCAGCGGTACCCCGTCCTTTTGGCAGAGCTTGACGAGCATCTGGCCCAGATTCGACGCCGCAGCGGTGTGCACCAGACCGGAATGACCTTCGTGGTGCATGGTTTCCAGCATTCCGAGAGCCGTCAACGGATTGACGAAGGACGACGCCCCATCCCTGGCCGTGGCCCCCTCGGGCAAGACGAGACACGCGCGAGCATCAATCACTCGGTACTGCGTGTACATCGCGCCGCCGGCGATCCCGACCCTTCTTCCGATAAGGGCCTGGGCCGCTGACGACGATCCTGCGGCCACGACGATGCCCGCACCCTCATTACCCACCGGAAGCGGTTTGTCGATGCGCGCCGAAAGGCCGCCTAGTGCCCCCGCTCCCAACGATGCGGTGACGATGGGGCGCTCGGGCGTGCCCGCCACCGTCGCAGTCGTCATGTCCGCGCCAGCGACGAGGAGCCCCAGGTCTGATGGGTTGATCGGCGAGGCCTCCACGCGTACCAACACCTCATTGGCGGCGGGCGTTGGAAGTGGGATGTCGTGCAGCGAGAGCTCCAGCGTGCCCTGCGACGTCACCAACGACCGCAGTTCCAATGCATTCTCAGGCAAATCTGCGGTCATGGGTGGTGCCTCATTCCTGTAGTGCACGTGTCTGTGACGGTAGAACCACATCACCGTCGCAGACCTTCCCTTAGCAGCTTCGACTGATGTCGCCGAGCCGGGTGGTTATCGGGCGCTGTGAAGTGGGGCTGGTGAAGTGCGTTCGATACGTCCTGCTGTCCTTGCGGCCGTGCTCGTTGTAGCGCAGCGCACCGGCCGAGTTGAACCTCTGAGAACACCTGCGCTGAGATTTTGACAGGCCGGCCGTCTTGCGAGAGATGCCGGAACAAGCACCGGATCACCCGTGACGCGACATGTTTATTCGGCGTGTCGTCGCAGGTCAGGAAGTCTTGTGGAGGGGCGAGCCGTAACGACCTCTGTAGATGGTGGACCGATTGTCCACCACCTCACATTGACCTGGAGCGATGGTCTCTACACGTCTCCACTCGCATGGGCGTGCAAATAGCGAGTTGTGACAGCGCGGTGGCAACGTCCGCGCGTGGCGTTCGTAGGGACCGGAGCTAGCCGGCAACCTTGCGAAATGTGAAATGGACCGCAGAGTATTCGTCGCTGCCGTTTCGACGGCTGACACGCTGTCGGCGGCCTCTGCGCCAGCACAATCCTGATACCGCCCGCCGGTCGGACTCAACCGACACCGGACGCATGTTGGGCGTACCAATCGGCGGCGAGCCGGCCGCGAGGCCCCATAGAACGACGTGCCGTTTGAGCACGACCCGCGGTTAAAGCGGGACTACCCTCCACAGGCTGCTGGCGGTATCCAAACGGCCACCACTGGCGGTACAAAAGCACAAGCGCCGCCGTAGCCGTAGCCGGGTCCACCGCCGTAGCCGGGTCCACCGCCGTAGCCGTAGCCGGGTCCACTGCCGTAGCCGTAGCCGGGTCCACCGCCGTAGCCGTAGCCGGGTCCACCGCCCCCACCCCAGCCCGGGCCTCCCCAATCATCCAACGCAAATCCATCGAGCTTCGACGTCATCACCACTGGGTGGGGTGAAGCTGGATCGGCGTTCGCCACGCCCGCTCCCACTCCGAGAGCGGTAAAGGCCAGTGCGCCGGCGATCGTGGCGCCGGTCGCGATTGTTTTCAGATTCGCCATCAAAACCCCTGTGCAGTACAGCTCCGTGTCTTGTGGCACTGACTCCGAACCGTCCCAATGATCCACCGATCCTCGGTGCCGCGAAATCGGCCAAATCCAGCTGTCGAACCTGGCCAAGGCCGTGCCGTTGGGACGCGGAGCGGTGCCATCTCGGTCCCACCGACCCGCTCTCGATCGTACTCCGGGCGAGCGATTGACGAGCCATTGAAAGGACGGCCGCGATGTGTCGAGAGGTTCCATGGTTTAGTAAGGCCCTTCGCGCCAAAGCACCAGCAAATCCTGGCATTTCAAGACCAACCAACAACCAGCAACGGTGGCGGTCTCGGCGATCGTCCGGCACCGCGACCACAACCCTGCTCGGTGATGCGTGCCATCCGATGCTGCCATTCCTCCATTCCTCGCCCAGGGCGCCGGGCAGGCCGTCAAAGACGCGGCCGCACTCGTGTGTTGTCTATCAGCGAAGCCGGCGCACTTTCGGACAGCCTTGGCCCGATACGAGACGGCACGGCGTCCGCACACCGCCAAGGACTGACTGCAGACCAGGCATACCGAACAATCTCATATGATGGGCTCGCTACACTGATTTCAATTCAGCTGTGCGGTGGGCGGGCGGGGCTCGGGCCCGCGACCAATGGATTTACGAACCGTCGGATCGGGCAATGCCGAACGATGCTCAATGACGTTGCGCGGCAAGTAAATTGCTAGTTTCAGGCTCCGGAAACGACCGAGCAATTCCGGCCGATTCCGAGTCATTCGCGGTGAATAAACGCCAATCAAGGTGGCTGCTCCGGCCCCAATTCCGAAGCGACAGTCCCGCCCCAAAGGCAGTTACGAAAGCATCGATGAACTTGAAGCTGTCGTCGAGCTGGATGTCGGCTTCCAAGGCAGGATCGAAGTTCGTGGTGGCATACCAGATTCGGGTCTGACCGCCGCCCCACCAGAGCCTGTCGTGATGACGAGCGAAGTAGGCGTTGCGGGCTCGTTGGGCGTCCACCCATTTCAGGCCGAAGTTCTCGAACAGGTTGGAACGCACGCTTTCTGTGACTACGTTGACGGCTCGCTCCCACTTGCATACTGACGCGAATTCTACTTATTGTTATGTGTTAGTCGCGCTCAAACACTTCGCGCATGTAAGCCGGATTGTAATTCATCGCGACGAGCTTGGCGGATGCCATCACGTCCTTCAGGTCCGGCAATGTCCACGTTAAGCTGAAATCCTTCGCATTGGCCAACCCAAGCGAAGGTGCCAGCGGCCGCTCGAGCACCAGGTCTTCCGCGTAATACCGCCCAATCGAATTATCATAGGGAGAGAACACAGCCAGATTTGGCCGCCCCGTGATCGCCCGCGCAACTACGGTTCTTTGGTGAGCGATCG
>JAOPVX010000348.1 GCA_025965975.1 Mycobacterium sp.
CAGGGCGCGAGGTTGGGGTGTGCATGCGCGAAGATGGCATCGGCGGCGGCCTGACCGGGGCCCACCCCACCGCCAAGCTGATATGCGCCTTGGGCACTGCCAACTGGGTTGGATCGGGGGCCGGGACCACCGCCGCCTCGGCCACCGCCGGATGCTCGATGAGCACGCTCTTCAACCCGAACGGGGAAATCTTGTAATCGGAGTCGCGTCGAGGATGTCCCGTGGGAATGCGGCCTTGGACTCCTCTGCAGAGTTCAGCTCCGCTGCGCGCGGTGCCAGCACAGTCGTCGCGAAGTCCCGAGCCTCGGCACGGATCTTGACGGTTTACTCAGAGCAGCAGGTCGTCATAGAGCTGATCGGAGGTGCGCGAAAGGGCGTCGAGGGTGGATGTCATCGGGCGCGGTGCGGTGGTCATGGTTGGGAAACCAGGTTGGGCTCGAACGGCAGGCTGACGACGCCGCGCATAAAGTTGGTTTTCATCAGGGTCTGCTCACCGGCGACGAAGTCCGGCATCTGTCGGTGCAGTTCACGGAATAATGAGCGCAGCATCGATTTGGCGAGCTGGTTGCCGAGGCAGAAGTGAAGACCGCCACCGCCGAATGCGATGTGGGGGTTGGGTTGTCGCGCCAGCTCGAATGTGTCAGGGCGGTCGAACACCTCGGCGTCACGATTGCCGGAGGGATACATCATGACGACCTTGTCACCGGGCAGGATGCGTTGCCCGTTGAGCTCGTACTCGGCGACCGCGGTGCGCCGGAAGTTCAGCACCACCGATCCCCAGCGAAGGAACTCTTCGATCGCCGAGTTGATGCGGCCCTCGAAGTCCTCCCACAACCATTGGCGCTGATCGGGGTAATCGGTCAGCGCCTTAACCGCGAAGCTGGCCGTATGGCGGGTGGTGTCGGTGGCTGCGACAGCGAAAAGCACCATAACGGCCCCGATTTCGGGGTCTGTCAGTTTCTCACCATCGACCTCGGCCTGCACCAGATTGGTCAACACGTCGTCGGCCGGGCGCTCCCGCCGCTCCGCGATGAGCTGCTGAGCGATCTGGTGGATCTGCGTCGTTGCCTCGACCTGCACCTGGGCGCCGTCGCGTCCGGCCAGCAAAACCGGATCGGCCCACGCCACGATCTCGTCGGCCAGGTGCGCGACGGTCGGCCGCAGCTCCTCGGGGACACCGAACATGTCACCGAACATTTCGATCGGCAGGTGCCGTGCGATGTCGCTGACGAAGTCGATCGGCTCGCCTGCAGTCGCCTTTTCGCGCGCCGTGGCCACGATCCTGCGAGCGCGCGAGGCGATGTGTTCGTCGATGCGCTGGATCTGGGGGCGGGTGAACGCCTTGCCGACCAGCCCGCGCACCTTATCGTGCTGCGGGTTGTCCATGGCCAAGAACGACATCGCCATCTGCAGAAACACCGGCGGAAGCACGTCGAACATGACGCCGTAGCCGGATACGAATACTTCGGTGTTCTTACTGACTTCGACGATGTCGGCGTGGCGCACCACGCCCCAGAAGCCCCGATCGTTCGGGTCCGGGTGCAACGCCGATTCGATCGGCCGCTGCCAGCTGACTGGGCGCTCGTGGCGTAGCTGGCGGAAGATCAGGTCCCGTTCCTCGGTGTCCTGCTCCCAAAACGCGTCAGAGGAAACGTTGAGTTCGTCGTAGGGCCGTGTCGCAGCGACGTCATTAGTTGGTGCGACATCCGTGTCGTCAAACGATGGTGTGGTCATGGAAGGCTCCGATCAGCGATTGACATCTATGCAATCACCGCAGGTCTATGCCGGTAAGCCTCCGTAGGGGGTATTGACCTCCCGAACGGGGGATGTCCGTGCAGGCCGGCATGGCGCGCGGCGTACATCCACCTTGACCCAACACTCCTTCACCGATATGGTCTGACCATTGGAATATTTGGCAAGGGGAGCGATGACGGTCATGCCTGACATCCGTGGTATTCCCGACATGGCGCGGGTCTGGGCGGGCAAGACTCCTGAAAAGGCCGCGTTGATCGACACCGATCGCGTTGTCACCTACGTCCAACTCGATGACCGATCGAACCGCATCGCAAATACGCTGATCGCCGCCGGTATCCGGTCCGGCTCTCACATCGGCTACCTTGGCGAGAACTCCGCAGCGTTCTTCGAGATCTGGATAGGCGTCAACAAAGCTGGGTGTTCGTTCACGCCACTGAATTGGCGTTGCGCGCCAGCAGAACTCACCGCAGTCGTGCAGGACGCAGAGATGAAGCTGATCTTCGCTGGGCGGGACTTCGCCGAACTCGCGGAGCAGGTGCGCCGGGCCGCGGAGACGACCGTGCAGGTCGTTCCCGAAGCCGAACTAGACACTTGGTCCTTGCATGCCGACGCCGCAGACCCGGGCATTGCGCTGACCGGTGGCGCCCTGTTGGCCTACACGTCGGGCACCACCGCGGCACCGAAGGGTGTACCGATTTCGCATAGCGCCTTCGGGAGGTGGTTCAGCGCCGCCGCAAAGGAACCGTCGGTGAAGTGGAATTCCGACGACATCGGCCTGATGGTCCTGCCGAACTTCCACCTGGCTGGCACCTGGGTATCACTGTCGGCGCTGTATAGCGGTGCGTCCCTGGCGATTCTGCCCGCGTTCGAACCCGCAGCGAACCTAAGTCGTCCTGAAGGAGATCCGGAGTGGGCTATCAGTCAATCTTCACCAAAGACCTATTCGCCGGCCGGACGGTCGTGATCACCGGTGGGGGCAGCGGGATCGGCCGATGCACGGCCCCCCACGAACTCGCCGCCCTCGGCGCGGACGTGGCGATCGTCGGCCGCAACGCTGCGCTGTGCGGCGGCGATACCACCGTGATGGAGCGATCACAACAGTTCTTCGACAACGCCGATCGCGAGCGCAACGGCGCGACGGCCACTCCCCTTTAAGCCCATGGCTCCCGACACGTTCACCTACCGTTCCGCGGACGGCCGGCAGCTCGCCGGCTATCGCTGGGACGCAGACGACGGCCAGACGGTCGCAGGCGTTGTCGTGCTTGTCCACGGCATGGGCGAGCACCTCCGCCGATACGACCATGTCGCCGACGCGCTGACCTCAGTGGGTTTCGCGGTGTACGGACATGACCACCGCGGGCACGGCGCCTCCCTCGCCGAGGCCGACGAACCCGGCAACCTCGGACCGAATGGGTGGGCGGCACTGGTTGACGACCTCAATCTGGCGATCGCCCGCGCGAAATCAGACCATCCCGACCTGCCAATCACGATGGTCGCCCACAGCATGGGTTCCTTTGCGACTCAACAATTTCTGCTGGATCACGGCACCGACGTCGACGCGGTCGCACTCACCGGAACCGCGGCCCTCGACCTCCTCGAACCGGCCCTGGATCTATCTACCGATCTGGACCTGTCCGCTTTCAACGCAGCTTTCCGGCCGGCGCGCACCGATTTCGACTGGCTGTCCCGAGACGAGGCGATCGTCGACGCGTATCTCGCTGATCCGTTGTGCGGGTTCGGCATCGACGCCGCCTCGGCCAAAGACATGTTCGCCGGCGCCCGCCGACTCGCGGTCCCCACCGATGTGGCGCGCATGCCCCATTACCTGCCTCTATACGTGGCTGTCGGATCGAAAGACCCCGTCAACGCGGAGCTCGCACTGCTGTGGGCACTCGTCGACCGTTACCGTGACGCCGGTCTTTCGGATGTCACGGTCCGCGTTTACGAGGAGGGCCGGCACGAGATTCTCAACGAGATCAACCGGGCAGAAGTAATCGACGACCTTGTGCGGTGGCTACAGAGGGTATCGGCACTTCCGGCGGTACACGACGCATAGTGAGGATGAAACCATGACTGACGACACCCGGGCGCACGTGCCCGTGCCCAAAGACCTCAACGAGTCCGCTGCGCTGATCGTGGGCGGCACCGCCGGCATCGGGCTTGCTTCAGCGCGAGCACTCGCCGCCGCCGGCGTACCGCGGATCGTGGTCGTCGGCCGCAACGCCGAACGCGGTCAGCTGGCCGCGAAATCGATCGCCGAACTCGGTGCGGAAGCAGACTTCGTCGCCGGTGACGCCACCGATCCCAATGCCGCAGTCGCCGTCGCGGCGGAGGCGGAACAGATCCTGTCCGGAATCGACATCTTGATGTGCACGACCGCGGCCGACGTCCGGCCTGAACTGTTCATCAATGTCCCGACATCCGACATCGCTCGCGCACTCACCCAGCTGAGCCTGCCGTCGATGCATATGGCCAGCGCCGTCCTGCCGGGCATGCGAAGCCGCGGAGGCGGCGTCATCGTGAACGTGGCATCCGACGCGGCAAAGACTGCCACGCCAGGCGAAGCGGTCATCGGCGCGGCGAAGGCCGCCATCGTGATGTTCACCCGGACGATCGCCATCGAGGAGAAGCGCTACGGTATCCGCGCCAACGCGCTGACGCCATCGCTGGTCTACGGCACCGCGTCGACCGAACGCATCACGAGCGACGGGTTCAGCGCAAAGCTCTTCGAGCGAGCCGCCAAGCAGGCGCATCTCGGTGTGCCGACAGCCGAGGATATCGCCGCGCTGACGGTGTTCCTGTGCAGCCCCGCGGCCGCACGGTTGACCGGGCAGGCAATCAGCGTCAACGGCGGTATCTCTGCGGCATAAACCCGCCGCTACCCGGTGTGTCGCCAAGACCCGGTTCTGGCCTCCATGTAAAGGGCGATCGCCTCCGACCGGTTGATGGCCCCGATCTTGCGAAGGATTCTCTTCACATGCGTCTTGACGGTTTCCACCGTGATAACAAGTTGGTCCGCGATTTCGGCGTTGGAGGCTCCGAGGACCAGCCTTTCGAACACTTCGCGTTCACGGTCCGATAGCGCGCCCGCCAGCGCGGAATCCGGCGCGATGGTCGGGGGCTCGACACGGTTGTCGCATTCGACATCAAGGCTGATGGCTGCTGCGGCGATGCGGTCCGCCTCCTCGGTCAGCCGCGCCGCCGCACGGGCGATCGACGTGCGCTGTTGCTGCACCCGTTCGGTATTGAGCATCCGCTCATGAAGCAACGAATAGGCAGAGGCGAAGGTATCCAGTAGATCGATGTCACGGGAAGAAAGGCTGCCTTCGCTGCGGCGACTCACGTGAAGGAGTGCGACCACCCGCGATTCGGCGATGACCGGGGCGACGAGATAGTCCACGGAACCGAGCAGGTCCCGGTACCCGGGCGAAGCGGGCACGTCGTCGTCATTCGTGCGGATGGTGTCGCGCAAGCGAATACAGTGCCGTTCAGCCACGCATCCACGACGCCGGATCACGGTGGGGCCGCCGACGCAGTGGTCGGATTCTTCGACAACGAATCCGTCGTCTTCGACGAACGACAACAGCGCGTTGGCGAAGCCGAGCGCGTCGCACAGTTCAGCACAGGCTTGACGGCCGAGCCCTTGCAGCGATCCGGCTTTCTTCACGCGACGGATGCCCTCAGTCAATGAGCGCACCACATTGCCGCCG
>JAOPVX010000358.1 GCA_025965975.1 Mycobacterium sp.
CGAGTGGTGCCTTGCGCGTGTACTCCTCCGCGCTGTAAGACACCCCGTAACGGCGGTCGACGGCACGCCGAATGCTGGTCAGTTCACCGTTTTTCGGGTTCGAGCCTGCGTGGAAATACCAGGCATCGTTGATGGGCCACAGTTTGTCGGGTGGGATGAACTTCTTCAGGCTGGCGAACGGCGGGATCTGTTCGTTGTCGCCTTGTTCGGCGGTCGATCCTCGGGTGGCGGCGTAACGTCCGGAAAACCAGTAGCTCGGCGGTCGCCAGCTGTACGGACCGGCCATCTGAATGCCGTCCCAGTCGCGCTCCCCCGCCTCATCGGTTGCCAAGGAGGACACCGTGTCGACGGTCGCGTTCTGCCAGTGCAGCTCCGACAGGATCCCGTGGTACTTGGCGAGCACGGCAGGCGGGGCCTTCCCGTCGCTTCCGTTGGCCCACACGAACACCGACGGATGACTACGAAGCCCCTCGACCTGTGAACGAAGGCTGTCCTGTGCGACCCTGTTGTCCTCCTCGTCCCACTGATTCCATTTCTCCCACTGATTGCAGCACATCCAGCCGTACATCAGTGGAATGCCCATCTCGTCAGCCATCTCCGCGATGTGATCACCCGGGAACTTGCCTTCGAGTCGAATCATGTTGAGCCCGAGGTCTTTCACGTAACCCAGGATCGCGGCGTCGCGGTTGGAGTCGTTCGCATACAGCAGGTCGGGCGTGTACGCCGCGCCGCGGACCAGAAAGTCCTTGCCGTTGACCTTCAGATAGAAGTTTCCGCCCTTGCCGAGTTCAGGGAACTGCTGGTCCTGATCGCGATATTGCTCGACGGAGCGGATGCCGAAGCGCAGATGGCTGGTATCGACCTGCCGGTTGTATTGCCGGAACTCCAACTGCAGGTCATATAGGTCGGGCCGCCCGAGGGTATAGGGCCACCACAGGTCCGGATTCTGCACGGTCAGCTGAGCGAACTTGTCGGGGCTGAAGCTGACCTCGCGTTGCTCCCCCGCCGCGAGCGTGATCGGCTGCTCGATCTGGACATCGGGCTTGCCCGGCCGGGTGATCGTCGCCCGCAGAACGCCGCGCACCTGCGCGGCAGACGAATTGCGGAGGCTGCTGTAGATCGTCAGGCGCGCGGAGTTCGTTCGCGGCAGCGGAAGTTCGGAGTTGACTGTGGACGAGCCGAGGACCACGGCGCCGGATACCTTGAGGTAAACCGGCTTCCAGATGCCCGCATTGCGGTCGGGGACAAACGAATTCCCGTTGGCCGGATTCTTCCCTGGCCCGTGGTAACCCAGGTAGTTCCAGTTGATCCAGTCATACCAGCTGTCCGCCAGTTCGACGCCGTCGACATCCTCCAGCGCGCGCTCCGGCGTGACCTTGACCGCCACTGTGTTGGACGCTCCCTGGTTCACCCATCGGGAGACATCGAGTTCGTGGGCGGTGTGCATGCCGACGATTTGGGAGTTACCCGCGATCAGGTGGCCGTTCAGCCAAATCTCGGCGCGGTAGTTGATGCCGGGAAAGTCCAACATGTACGTCGTATGCCCGGCCGGTGCGGTGAACGTGGTGCGATACCACCAGTCTTGCTTGTAGAGGTCCTGCGGGACATCGTCGAGCAGATTGGTTCCGTAGTAGAGGTTGGGGTAGGTGCCGTCCTGCTGCAGGGTCTGCAGAATCGTCGCAGGCATTCGAGGGATCGCATGCCAGCCGGCCGCCTTGTAGTCAGGCTTGGACAGCAGCGCCCCTCCTGCAGGCACGCTGCGGGCGGAAACCAGGCTCCAGCCCTGGGCCAGCTCGATCTCTCCCGGCGGTGGCCCTGGCTTGGCGAAGTCCGGGAAGTCCGCCGCGCAGAGCAGCAGCAACAACGCCACGGACATCAGGATTCTTAAGACGATGTGCCGACGTCGTTTAACCGACATCTGCGCCCCGTCCACCGGATCACCGTACCCGCAGCACGAGGAACCGGCTCACCCAAGCAGCGCAACGGAATTCGCGCTGGTCACTCCGTGCGCGCCAACACCTCCCGCACCAGCCCAAGGCCGGTGTCGGGGTGCAGGAAGGCGAATCGGCCAACCGTTTCGCCTTCCCACTTCGTCGGCGGGATGAAGGCGACCTGATCCTGGTGTAGCCGCTGGGCCCAGGCGTCGTAGTCCTCGGGCTTCCAGCCCAGCCGACGGAACAACACCACCCCGAGGTCGGGTTCGCGGATCAGCTCCAACTGCGGGGCGGCCTTGATCAGCTCGGCGGTCTGCACGGCGAGCGACGCGGCGACCTCGATCGCCTGGCGATACGCCTCGAGCCCGTACACGGCCAGCGAGAACCACAGCGGCAGCCCGCGGGCCCGCCGGGTGAGGTGGTAGGCGTAATCCGACGGGTTCCACTCGCCGTCGGACGTGTGAATGACGTCGAGGTACGACGCGTCCTGGGTGTGGGTGGCCCTGGCCAGCTCGGGGTCTCGATACAGCAATGCGCAGCAGTCGAACGGCGTGAACAACCACTTGTGCGGGTCGAGGATGAACGAGTCCGCCTGCTCGAGGCCCTTGTACTTCGGCCGCAGCGAGCGCGCGAAGATGCCCGAGCCGCCGTAGGCGCCGTCGACGTGGAACCACCAGCCGCGATCAAGGGCGAGCGCGCCGACGCCGGCCAGGTCGTCGATGATGCCGGCGTTGGTCGTGCCCGACGTGGCGACCACGGCGGCGATGTTGGGGATGCCGGGCGGCACGACGTCGCGGACGGTGTCGGCGGTGAGCCGATGGTCAGGGGTGTCGATCACCAGTGCGTCCATCTCCAGCAGCCGCAGCGTGTTGACGATCGACGAATGCGCATCCGAGCCGACGACCACCCGCAGCCGGCCGGTGGCGCCGCGCTTCTTTGCGGTCTCGCGCGCCACTGCCGGCGCTGACAGGTTGCCCGCCGAGCCGCCCGAAACGAAGCACCCGCCGGACGTGTTGGGCAGGCCGGCCTCGTTGGCGATCACCCGCAGCACGCTGTTCTCCGCGGCGATCGCACCCGAGGCCTCCAGCCACGAGATGCCCTGAATCGAGGCGCACGACACCAGCATGTCGAACAGCAGGCTGGCCTTGGTCGGGGCGGCAGGGATGAAGCCGAGGAACCGCGGGCTGTCCGCCGAGATCACACTCGGTGCGATCACCGATGTGTAGACGCCGAGCACCTCGTCGGGCGGGCGCGGCTCGTCGCGGATCACGCCGTCGAGCCGTTCGTAGAGCTCGTCGGCGGGCAGCACCCCCTTGTCGAGAGGTACAGGATTCATCCGCAGCCGGTTCTCGGCGTACGCGAGCACACTGCGCACCATCTGCTCGGTGGTTTGGTCGACCTCGTGCATGGCAGAAGTCTTGCACCGCCGGATTGATTCGGCGCCAAGGGCGCGGATTCAACGAGAGATCCACGCCGTCAGCGCAGGCTCACGCGGCGCGTCGATTACTCGCGGGTCAGATCTTGTGAGGAACGTCGTTGACAAGGCCGCCGTCGATAACGAACTCCGCACCGGTGGCGTAACGCGATTCGTCGCTGGCGAGGAAGACCACGAACGTCGACACCTCCTCGGACTGCCCGGGGCGCCCCAGCGGGATCGTGAGCATGTTGTCGGGGAAGTGCTTGGTCATCGGGGTACGGATGAAGCCGGGGTGGATGGAGTTCACCCGGATCTGATGCGACCCGAGTTCCAACGCCGCGGATTTGGTCAGCCCCCGCACCGCCCACTTGGAGGCCACGTACGGATGCACCATGATGGCGCCACGCATGCCCTCGATCGAGGAGACGTTGATGATGGATCCGCCGCCGGCCGTTTTCATGGCTTCGACCGAAGCCTGCATGCCAAGGAACGTGCCGGTCAGGTTGACGTCGATGACTTTCTGCCACTTCGCCATGTCGAACTTGCCAATCTCGCCGAGAGCGACGATGCCTGCGTTGTTCACCAGCACGTTGAGCTTGCCGAACTCGTTCACTGCGGTGGCAACAGCGGCCTCCCACTCCTCGGCCGCCGTGACGTCGAGGTGGACGTAGCGTGCGGCGTCACCGATCTCGTCGGCCAGTGCCTTGCCTTCGTCGTCGAGGATGTCGCCGATCACCACCTTGGCGCCCTCGGCCACCAGCGCCCGCGCGTGTTCGGCGCCCATGCCCCTAGCGCCGCCACTGATCAGTGCAACTTTTTCGTTCACGCGTCCCATGACGGGTCAGGCTACCTTGCGGGCGTGCTACAAGTAGAACCTGTTCCAGTTATTGAAATAGGAGAAACACGATGACTGAATCGCCGGCTCGGCAGGCGGGGCCGATCCGGGTGGCGCTCATCGGCACCGGCAATTGTGGTGGCCTCGCCCTCAAGCAACTGGTGAACGACGCGCGCTTCGACCTGACCGGCGTCTGGGTGTCATCGGAGGTCAAGGTGGGAAAGGACGCCGGTGAGCTGGCCGGGCTTGACGTGACGACCGGTGTTGCCGCGACCAATGACCTCGACGCGATCATCGCGGCCAAACCCGACTGCATCGTGTACTGCGCGATGGGCGACACCCGGCTGCCCGAGGCCATGGCTGACATTCGGCGCATTCTCGCGGCGGGTGTCGACGTCGTGGGTTCGGCGCCAGGGGTGTTGCAGTACCCGTGGCAGGTGATTCCCGGCAAGTACATCGAACGCGTTGAAGAGGCTGCGCGAGAAGGTAATTCGAGTGTCTTCATGACGGGGGTCGATCCGGGCTTCGCGACGGATCTTCTGCCATTCGCGTTGGCCGGTACGTGCCAGAGCATCGAGTCGGTGCGCACCATGGAGATCGCCGACTACGCGACCTACGACGGGGCGACGGTGATGTTCGACGTCATGGGCTTCGGCAGTGAAATCGGCGACTTCCCCATGCTGTTCCAGCCTGGCGTGCTCAGCATCGCCTGGGGCACGGCCATCCGGCAGCTCGCGGCCGGCCTCGGGATCGAGGTCGACGAGATCAGAGACTCCGTCGAACAGGAGCCGGCGCCGGAGGACTTCGACATCGCGGCGGGTCACATCCCCAAGGGCACCGTGGCGGCACTGCGCTTCCAGATCGAGGGCATGGTCAAGGGCAAACCGGTGATCGTCGTCGAGCACGTCACCCGGCTGCGGGGTGACCTGCGACCGGACTGGGCGCAGCCCGCTCAGCCCGGCGGGTCGTACCGCGTCGAGATCATCGGCGAGCCGTCCTATGCCATGGACGTTTGCCCAACGAGCCGCAGCGGTGACCACAACTACGCGGCCATCCTCGCGGCGGCAGGCAGGATCGTGAACGCCATCCCGGACGTTGTTGCCGCACCGCCCGGCATCCGGAGCACGCTGGACCTGCCACTGGTGACCGGAAAAGGGTTATATGCCGGCTAGTTAGGCTGGAGCGCATGAGTTCGCTGCCGTCGCCGACGGATCCGATCGCGCAGATCGGCGCCAGCACGCAAGGCCCGCAGGTCGGGGCGTTCTTCGACCTGGACGGCACACTCGTTGACGGCTTTACCGCGACCGCGCACGCAGGCGACCGCATTCGGCGCAGGCAGGCGCGGATCGGCGAGGTGCTTGGGGTCATCGAGGCGTCGATGCGATACCGATTCGGCCGGATGCACTTCGATCGGCTGATGACGAGGGCCGCCGGTTATCTGCGGGGTGAATCCCTTGCCGAACTCGACGAACTCGGCGAGCGGCTGTTCGTCGAGCGCGTCTCCTCCCGCGTCTTTCCCTACATGCACGAGGTTGTGCGGGCCCATCAGCAGCGGGGCCACACGGTGGTGTTGAGCTCGTCGGCGCTCACTATCCATGCCGAGCCCGTTGCCCGCTACCTGGAGATCGGCCACGTGCTGTGCAACCATTTCGAGCTCGACGATCGGGGTCTGCTCACCGGGCGGATCGCCAGGCCGGTCATCTGGGGAAGAAACAAGGCCATTGCGGTGCAACGGTTTTGCACGGACCATGACGTGAACGTGAAACACAGCTACTTCTACGCCGATGGCGACGAAGATGTCGCGTTGATGAAAGTGGTCGGTAACCCAAGGCCGGTGAACCCCCGCTCGGGTCTCGCCGCGATGGCCGCAGCGCAGGGCTGGCCGGTGCTGCGGGTCGTCGGACCCGGTGGCCGCAAGAGCCGGCCGCGCCGGCTGATCGGTTACGGATCTGCGGCGCTTCGGGCCATCGCCGCCGGCGCGCAGCGGCCGAGCTGACCTCTGCGACCGCACCCGGCCTCAGCCGCAGCACGCGAGGCCTTCCCGCATGGCGCAGCGGCGCCTACGCTAAACTAGAACACGTTTCAGTTCGGCGACCGCCGCACCCGAGGAGCACGCATGCACACCCCTATCTGCGACGAACTCAACATCGAGTTCCCGATCTTTGCGTTCACGCACTGTCGTGACGTCGTCGTGGCCGTGAGCAAGGCCGGCGGCTTCGGGGTGCTTGGCGCGGTCGGCTTCACGCCAGAACAGCTCGAGATCGAGCTCAAGTGGATCGACGAGAACATCGGCGACCACCCGTACGGCGTCGACATCGTGATCCCGAACAAATACGAGGGCATGGACTCGAACATGTCCGCCGAAGACCTCACCAAGACGCTGCAGTCGATGGTCCCGCAGGAGCACCTGGACTTCGCCCGCAAGATTCTCGCCGACCACGGGGTCCCGGTCGACCACAGCGACGAGGACGCGCTGCAGTTGCTCGGCTGGACCGAGGCCACCGCGACCCCTCAGGTCGAGGTGGCACTGCAGCATCAGAAGGTCACGCTTATCGCGAACGCGCTCGGCACTCCACCGGCCGACATGATCAAACACATCCACGAGGCCGGTCGTAAGGTGGCTGCGCTGTGTGGCTCGCCGTCCCAGGCCCGCAAGCACGCGGACGCGGGTGTGGACATCGTCATCGCCCAGGGCGGAGAGGCCGGTGGGCACTGCGGCGAGGTCGGCTCGATCGTGCTGTGGCCACAGGTCGTCAAGGAGGTCGCGCCCCTACCGGTGCTTGCAGCAGGCGGAATCGGCAGCGGCGAGCAGATCGCCGCGGCGTTGGCGCTCGGTACGCAGGGCGCGTGGACCGGCTCGCAGTGGCTGATGGTCGAGGAAGCCGAACACACCGCGGTTCAGCAGGCGGCGTATGCCAAGGCGAGCAGTCGCGACACCGTGCGCAGCCGCTCGTTCACCGGAAAGCCGGCCCGCATGTTGAAGAACGACTGGACCGAGGCGTGGGAGCAGCCGGACAGCCCGAAGCCGCTCGGCATGCCACTGCAGTACATGGTGTCGGGCATGGCGGTCGCCGCCACTCACAAGTATCCGAACGAGAGCGTCGACGTCGCCTTCAATCCGGTCGGTCAGGTGGTGGGTCAGTTCACCAAGGTGGAGAAGTCCTCTGCCGTCATCGAGCGCTGGGTGCAGGAATACCTCGAGGCGACCAATACCCTCAACGAGCTCAACGAGGCGGCCAGCGTCTGATCGCGGTCGCCTGCGGCGGCTTTCTGCTCGCCGTCCTGTGGATGGACCTGATCTTCGACGCTCAGGTTCTTCGCCACCGTGGGACCGACGAGCTGCCTGATTCGGTGCTCGACTCCATCTCGGCCTACTACCACCGCGCGACGACGACATCACGTCCGATGAGTCTCCTGATCGCCATTGTGATGGTGATACTGTTGGGCGCGTTGGGATTCCGGTTCGTCCTCAGTACCGATCCGGTCTGGCTGCTGACCGTAGCCGCCGTCCTCGCCGGCGTCCCGATTCTGCTGGCGATGGTCCGCACCGTCCCCAACGCGGTCCGGCTCGGCACCCGTGCCGACGGCCTCGCCGAACAGTCGCGGCTGGCCCGCGCCATCTGTCGGGACCACCTGTTCTGTCTGGGCAGCGTGACCGCATTTCTCGTGCTGTGGCTGACGACAGTGGCCTGAGCCAATGCCACCCGGACTGCCGGTGCTAGACGCGCGTCCTCCGGCTATGTAAGGTGACATACATAACAGGTCGGACGAAGGGATCCAGGCTCATGCCAAGCCCCCGCGAGCGGATGGTGATCTCTGCCGCGCTTCTGATCAGGGAACGCGGCGCCCATCCGACAGCGATCGCCGACGTGCTCGAGCACAGCGGCGCCCCGCGCGGCTCGGCGTATCACTACTTTCCCGGTGGCCGGACTCAATTGCTCTGCGAGGCAATCGATTACGCCGGTGAATACATCGCAGCGCGAATCGCGGGCGCGAAGAGCGGACTCGACGCTCTCGATGACCTCATCGGCGCCTACCGCACGCAGCTGGTCCGCTCCGACTACCGCGCGGGTTGTCCCGTCGTCGCGGTGACGGTGGAAGCCGGCGACCCCGCCAAGCAGGACCGGGCGACGCCGGTGATCGACAGCGCGGCCGCTGCCTTCGCCCGCTGGACCGACCTCATCGCAGCGCGGATGGTCGCCGACGGCGTCTCCGAACCGCGTGCCGAACAGCTCGCGATGCTGAGCACTACCGCAATCGAGGGTGCGATCGTCGTCGCCCGTGCGCGCCGCGACCTCAAGCCTCTCGACCTTGTCCACGGCCAGCTGCGCGATCTGCTGCAGGCCGAGTTGTCGGAAAGGAAACCCCACAATGGCTAGAAGCGATGTCGCCGGCACAGCGGCTCCGCAAGACTGGCAATCCACCGCTTGCATCCTCTGCGAGTGCAACTGCGGCATCGTCGTGCAACTCGACGGCCGCAACCTCGCCAAGATCCGCGGCGACAAGGACCATCCCGCCTCGCAGGGCTATACCTGCAACAAGGCGCTGCGGCTGGATCACTACCAGAACAACGGCAACCGGCTGACCTCCCCCATGCGCAGGAGCCCCGACGGGAACTACGAGGAAATCGACTGGGACACTGCGATTTCCGAGATCGCCTCGGGCTTCAAGCGCATCGCCGGTACCTACGGCGGGGACAAGATCTTCTACTACGGCGGCGGCGGGCAGGGTAACCATCTCGGCGGCGCCTACAGCGGCGCCTTCCTCAAGGTGCTGGGTTCGCACTACCGGTCCAACGCGCTCGCGCAGGAGAAGACCGGTGAGGCCTGGGTCGACGCCCACCTCTACGGCGGTCACACCCGCGGCGAATTCGAATACGCCGAGGTGTCGGTATTCATCGGAAAGAACCCGTGGATGTCGCAGAGCTTCCCGCGTGCCCGCGTCGTCCTCAACGAGATCGCCAAGGACCCCGGCCGCTCGATGATCGTGATCGACCCGGTGCTGACCGACACCGCGAAGATGGCCGACATCCATCTTCGCGTGCGGCCAGGGACCGACGCCTGGTGCCTGGCCGCACTGGGCGCCGTGCTGGTGGCAGAAAACCTGTGCGATGAGGCGTTTCTCGCCGAGCATGTCAACGGCGTCGAGCCGGTGCGCGACGCATTGCGCGACGTCCCCGTCGGCGATTACGCACAGCGATGCGGCGTCGACGAAGAACTGATTCGCACCGCGGCGCGGCGCATCGCCGGCGCCGACAGCGTCGCGGTGTTCGAGGACCTCGGTATCCAGCAAGCGCCCAACAGCACATTGTGCTCCTATCTGAACAAGCTGCTGTGGATTCTGACCGGCAACTTCGCCAAACGCGGTGGGCAGCACCTGCATTCGTCGTTCGGGCCGCTGTTCCGCCATGAGACTGGGGTCGGACGCACGCCGGTCACCGGTGCTCCCGTGATCGGCGGGCTGATACCGAGCAACGTGGTGCCCCAGGAAATCATGACCGACCATCCTGACCGCTTCCGCGCGATGGTCGTGGAGAGCAGCAATCCCGCGCATTCACTTGCCGATTCCGCGGCATGCCGGGCGGCCTTCGAGTCACTCGAGCTGATGGTGGTCATCGACGTTGCGATGACGGAAACGGCCCGGCTGGCCCACTACGTGTTGCCCGCGGCGAGTCAGTATGAGAAGCCGGAGGCGACGTTCTTCAACCTTGAGTTCCCGCACAACACATTTCACCTGCGCCATCCGCTACTGGCGCCGCTCGAGGGCACGCTGCCCGAGCCCGAGATCTGGTCGCGGCTCGTGCGTGCGCTGGGTGTGATCGATGAGGCCGAGCTGCGGCCGCTTCGCGATGCCGCCGAAAAGGGGCTGGCGGCATACGCGCAGGCGTTCCTGACGGCGGTCGGCGCCAATCCGATGTTGAGCAAGGCGCTTCCGTTCGTGTTGTACGAGACCCTGGGACCCACGCTCCCCGATGGACTTGCGGGTGCTGCGGCGCTGTGGGGTCTGGCGCAGAAGGCCGCCATGACGTATCCAGAGGCCGTTCGCCGGGCGGGTCACGTCGACGGCAATGCACTGTTCGAGGCGATCCTTTCGAGTCGGTCAGGCGTGACGTTCACCGTTCATGAGTACGAGGATGACTGGCAGCTGGTGAGCCACGCCGATCACAAGATCGCCATGAACATGCGGGAGATGCTTGCCGAGATTCGCAAGCTGTCCGACGCGCCGGCCGGGCTGACGACGCCCGAGTTCCCGCTTGTGTTGTCGGCCGGCGAGCGGCGCGCCTACACCGCCAACGACATCTTCCGCGACCCGTCCTGGCGCAAGCGCGACGCCGACGGGGCGCTGCGCGTCAGCATCGAGGACGCCGAGGCGCTTGGCCTGACCGACGGTGGCCGCGCGCGGGTCACCACCGCGGCCGGCAGCGCCGAGGCCAGCGTGGAGATCAGCGAGGCGATGCTGCCCGGGCACGCATCCTTGCCGAACGGTTTCGGCCTCGACTACATCGACACCGACGGGCGCGCGACGGTCCCTGGCGTTGCGCCTAATTCCCTCACCTCCACCGAGTGGCGCGACGCCTACGCCGGCACACCGTGGCACAAACACGTTCCTGCCCGCATCGAGCCGGTGGCCAGCGCGTTCAGTACCGCCTTCAGTACCGCCCTCAGTACCGCCTGAGTCACGCAATCCTCCCGGTTAACCGGTCTTGACGCCGGCCAGTAGCGCGGCGAACTCGGCCGAGCGGCTCGGATCCCGCAAGGCGCCCGCCGCATAGGCGTGCGATGCCGGACCGGACTGCTCTGCCAGCGCTGGATCACCGGCGGCGACAAGGTTGGCAAGGGCCGCCGCCGCCTCGTCGGGCTCCTGTGCCGCCGGACCGGACTCGGCCACCCACGCGTAGAGCTCGTCGCCGAGGTTTGGTCGAGGGTCGCCGCCCGGCGGCGTGCGATCACCCCACACCCGTTCAAGCTCCGTCATCACCGGCCCCGGCTGAAAGCACGACACCCGCACACCGGACGGTGCGGCCTCGACGGCGATGCTGTAGAAGAGCGTCTCCAACGCCGCTTTGGCGGCAAGGTAATAGCCCATTCCCATCACGGGCAGCCCCGCAACGAAGCACGACGACACCAACACGAGATGACCGTGCCCCTGACCGCGCATGACGGGCAACGCCTCCTGTGCCAGCGCCATGGTTCCCCACACGTTTGTCTCGAAGCTGGTCCTCGCGATGTCGAGCGCCACCTGCTCGACGCCGCCGATCACGCCGTATCCGGCGTTGCTGACAACGGCGTCGAGGCGGCCCTCCGCGCCGACGATGTCGTCGAGCAACGGCCGCATCGCGGACCGATCGAGCAGATCGAGGTGCCGAACCTCGATGCGCCCAGGACCGGTGTCTGCGGCGAGATCCGCAGCCGTCTCCAACGAGCGCATCGTCGCGTACACCGTGTGCCCACCGTTGGCGAGCCGCCGTGCGGTTGCGTAGCCGATACCCCGACGCGACGACGTTCCGGTGATCAGCACGACCCGAGGCCGCATGACAATCTCCGTTCGCTGTTATATGTTGCCGGACAGTGTGATTAGTGCATTGAACGCTTCTTCGATGGAGCCGATCCAGGTCTGATCGATGTGGCCGATCGTAACTCCGCTACGCCAGGAGCCGCTGCGTCGCACGCTCCAATACCTGGCTGCGCCTGCGGCCGCCGTGCTCGGCGGCGATGAACTGGCTGCCGATCGCAAGTGAGAACGCGAGCATCCCCCGCGCCTCGACATCGTCAGGGTCGTCGCTGAATGTCCCGATCAGCGACCGCAGATACTCCATCCGTCGGTTGTCGACGCGCCGCAGCCGCCTGGCCACCGACCGGTCGCGCCTGGCCCAGTCCCGGACGGCGAGATCGATCGGCAGCAGCTCCCTGGAAAAGGTGAGCATGCCGGCCCGGCGGACCTTGTCCCTTGCGTCGCCACCTTCCTGTTCGACGCGTTCACGCGTTTCGTCGGTGCTGCGGTGCTCCCAGGTGTCGAGCATCTCGTTCAGAAAGGCCGCCCTGCTGGCGAAGTGCCAGTAGAAGCCACCGCGTGTCACGCCGAGCGCCTTGGCGAGCGGCTCCACTCGCACCGCGTCGGGTCCGCCCGCCGCGAGTGCCTGCAGCCCGGCATCGATCCACGCGCTGCGCGGTGTGCGGGTGGCGGCGACCATCGCTTCTCCCTCTCGCGGTTGGGGCTTGACGCCAGTTCACCGCCAAGCATACAGTACTGTATGTTTGGTTCAGAAATGCTCGGCACTGCCGAACACACCGCGCGCCCGTGGCGAATCCACGAGGTCACCACGGACTTTCATGTTCTCGATGTATGGGCGCTGCCGACACCTGGCGGGCCGGACGACTTCGGCCATCTGGTCCGATTGATGGCCACGCTCGACCCCGCGCAGACGTCGCCCGTGGTGCGCGCTCTGTTCGCGATCCGGTGGACGATTGGGCGGGTGTTCGGCCTTGACCGCAAGGAGACTGGTCTTGGCACCCGGGTTCGGCGCCTGCGCGATCGGCTACCTGCCGATTTGGCTGACACTCCAAGCGATTTCGACACACATCTGTTCACACCGCTGTTCGTCACCGACGACGAGTTCGCAATGGAGATCGCCAACCAGACCGTGCACGGCGTGATGCACGTCGGCTGGGTGCCCGACGGAACGGGCGGTCATCGCGGCCAGATGGCCGTCCTGGTGAGGCCGAACGGAGCGCTCGGGGTCGCCTACTTGGCGGCGATCGCCCCGTTCCGCCACCTCGTGGTGTATCCGCTGATGATGCGCGACATCGGACGCGCATGGCGGCAATCCGTTGCAGGAGCGCGCCGGTGAGCGCCGCGGTGCGCCAGGTGGATCTTCCGTCATCGGCGCGCACGCTGAGCACCCTGGCCCGCGTCGACTACTGCGACGCGTTTCTCGTCGACGTTGGTTCGACTCACGATGAAAGCGCCGAGGACTTGATCCGCGAAATCCTGGAGGGGGCACCGCTCGCCGTGCGAACCCAGCTCACGTCGGGATGGTCGGCGATCGGGCTGAAGGTGGGCAACACGTCGAAACGGTCAGTGCTGGGTTGGCACGTCCGCCGAACCGTGCCCGATCACGTGCTCCTCGGTGCCGACTCTCGGATCGGAATGCCCGGCGAGTTGCTCCTCAAAAAAGAGCGCGACGCACTGCTATTCGCGACGTTCGTAGCGCAGCGGAATCTGATCGCGCGGGCGGTATGGGCCGTAGTCGAGCCGGTACATGTCCGGGTCGTGCGCGACATCTTGGATCAGGCGAGCCAACGGCTCCGAACCTAGGGAACGGGGGGCGCCCCGGGCGCTAGCGGCGGCTCAGGTGGTAGCGGTGGCCCAGGTGGTAGCGGTGGCGTCGGGTTGGCAGGCATTCCCGGCGGCGGCGCAGCATCTGCGTTCATCGGGCGCTGTGTCAGCAACAGCAGGGCGTCCTTGCCGCTCACGTCCTGGGTCTGGACCGCGTGCCACAGATCACGTAGATATCCGAGGCCGCGGGGTTGGTTCCCGTCGGGTGGGCTGTCGGTGGTGCCCGGCGGCAGGTTCTGGAGGCTCGACAAGTGCGGCGTGCCATCGGGCGGTGTTGCCGGATCGCCGGCAGCGGCCTGCACCGGCGCCGGCGCCGGTGGCGGGGGTGGCGGCAGCGCAGGGTCGGCGAGCGCCGTCGGCGCGCTCAAGGTCAGCGCCGCGACGATCCCAAGCGCCCCCGACATCACGGTCAGCGTCTTCGCCTCGATATCGATCCTCACCAATTCCCCTTCCGGTTACCGCTTAGAGGCGGTGCTACTGGGTGCTTCAGCCTGGCTGGCAAAATTGTTACACCTGTGGTTGTCGTGACGAAGCGGTTAATTAGAATTCGGCACTGGAGAACACGTTTCACTTGGAGTTTGATGTAACCCGCCTCACCACTCCCCAACTGTGGTGTAGCAATGCGATAGGGGCACTAGACAACGTCATTTGAGGAGTACATCTATGCCGTCTCCGGACCTCCCACCCGGCTTCGATTTCACCGACCCCGACATGTATGCCGAACGGCTGCCGATCGACGAGCTCGCCCACATGCGGAAGGTAGCTCCGATCTGGTGGCAGGAACAGGAGAAGGGCAACCTCGCGTTCGGCGACACCGGCTACTGGGTGGTGACCAAGCACAAGGACGTCAAGGAGGTGTCTCGTCGCAGCGACGTCTTCTCCAGCAACAAGAAGACCGCGTTGCCGAGGTACCGCGACGAGGCCGATCCCGCCTCGCTGGAGGCGGGCAAGGTCGTGCTGCTCAACCAGGACGCCCCGCATCACACCCACCTGCGCAAGATCGTCTCGCGAGCGTTCACCCCGCGCGCCGTCGAGTCGCTGCGCGAGGAACTCCGCGAGCGAGCACACGACATCGCCAGGGAGGCCGCGGCGGAGGGCTCCGGCGACTTCGTCGAGCAGGTGTCCTGCGAGCTGCCGCTACAGGCGATCGCCGGGCTGATGGGTGTGCCCCAGGAGGACCGCAAGAAGCTGTTCGACTGGTCGAACCAGATGGTCGGCGATCAGGACCCCGAGTACGCGAGGAACGACCCGACGGCCGCATCGGTCGAGCTGATCATGTACGGCATGCAGATGGCGGCGGAGCGCGGCAAGAACCCGGGCGACGATCTCGTCACCAAACTGGTCCAGGCCGACGTCGAGGGGCACAAGCTGACCGACGACGAGTTCGGCTTCTTCGTCATCCTGCTCGCAGTTGCAGGTAACGAGACCACCCGCAACTCGATTACGCAGGGCATGATGGCGTTCACCGAA
>JAOPVX010000043.1 GCA_025965975.1 Mycobacterium sp.
GGCAAGGGCGTGCACGTCGTCACCGTCAACGACTACCTGGCCAAACGCGACAGCGAGTGGATGGGCCGCGTGCACCGCTTCCTTGGCCTCGACGTCGGCGTGATCCTTGCCCAGATGACGCCCGACCAGCGGCGCGTCGCCTATGCCGCCGACATCACCTACGGCACCAACAACGAGTTCGGCTTCGACTATCTGCGCGACAACATGGCGCATTCGCTGGACGACCTGGTTCAGCGCGGCCACCCCTTCGCCGTCGTCGACGAGGTCGACTCCATCCTGATCGACGAGGCCCGCACGCCGCTGATCATCTCCGGCCCCGCCGACGGCGCGTCGAACTGGTACACCGAGTTCGCCCGGCTGGCGCCGCTGATGGAGAAGGACACGCATTACGAGGTCGACCTGCGCAAGCGCACCATCGGTGTGCACGAGATCGGTGTCGAGTTCGTCGAGGACCAACTGGGCATCGACAACCTCTACGAGGCCGCCAACTCGCCGCTGGTCAGCTACCTCAACAACGCCATCAAGGCCAAGGAGCTGTTCCAGCGCGACAAGGATTACATCGTCCGCGACGGCGAAGTGCTCATCGTCGACGAGTTCACCGGCCGCGTGCTGATCGGCCGCCGCTACAACGAGGGCATGCACCAGGCCATCGAGGCCAAGGAACACGTCGAGATCAAGGCCGAGAACCAGACGCTGGCCACCATCACGCTGCAGAACTACTTCCGGCTCTACGACAAGCTCGCCGGCATGACCGGCACCGCCCAGACCGAGGCCGCCGAGCTGCACGAGATCTACAAGCTCGGTGTGGTCAGCATCCCGACCAACAAGCCGATGATTCGTGGCGACCAGTCCGATCTGATCTACAAGACCGAAGAGGCCAAGTACATCGCCGTCGTCGACGACGTCACCGAGCGCTACGAGAAGGGCCAGCCGGTCCTGATCGGCACCACAAGCGTGGAGCGTTCCGAGTACCTGTCGCGACAGTTCCAGAAGCGGCGCATCCCGCACAACGTGCTCAACGCCAAGTACCACGAGCAGGAGGCGGGGATCATCGCCGAGGCCGGCCGCCTCGGCGCGATCACCGTCGCCACCAACATGGCCGGCCGCGGCACCGACATCGTGCTCGGCGGCAACGTGGACTTCCTGGCCGACAAGCGGCTGCGCGAGCGGGGCCTTGACCCGGTCGAGACACCCGAGGACTACGAGGCGGCCTGGCACGAGGTGCTGCCACAGGTCAAGGCCGAGGCGGTCGAGGAGTCCGAGGACGTCATCGCCGTTGGCGGCCTCTATGTACTGGGTACCGAGC
Source organism: Mycobacterium sp. (assembly GCA_025965975.1). Lineage (GTDB taxonomy): Bacteria > Actinomycetota > Actinomycetes > Mycobacteriales > Mycobacteriaceae > Mycobacterium. The sequence goes on from JAOPVX010000043.1 coordinate 1,307, forward strand.
GCCACGAGTCACGCCGCATCGACAACCAGCTGCGCGGGCGCTCGGGCCGCCAGGGCGACCCTGGCGAGTCGCGGTTCTACCTGTCGCTCGGCGATGAGCTGATGCGGCGGTTCAACGGCGAGACCCTTGAGGCGCTGCTCAACCGGCTGAATCTGCCCGACGACGTGCCGATCGAGGCCAAGATGGTCACCCGCGCGATCAAGAGCGCGCAGACGCAGGTCGAGCAGCAGAACTTCGAGGTCCGCAAGAACGTCCTCAAGTACGACGAAGTGATGAACCAGCAGCGCATGGTCATCTACGACGAGCGTCGCCGCATCCTCGAAGGAGAGAACCTCGCCGAGCAGGCCCACAAGATGCTCATCGACGTGGTCACCGCCTACGTCAACGGGGCGACCGGAGAGGGCTACTCCGAAGACTGGGACCTGGAATCGCTGTGGTCGGCGCTGCGCACGCTGTACCCCGTCGGCATCGATCACCACGATCTGATCGACTCCGACGCGGTGGGTGAGGCGGGCGAGCTGACCCGCGACGAGCTGCTCGACTCGTTGATTGAGGACGCCGAGCGCGCATACGCCGAACGCGAGAAACAGCTCGAGGAGATCGCAGGCGACGGCGCGATGCGGCAGCTGGAACGCAACGTGCTGCTCAACGTTCTTGACCGCAAGTGGCGTGAGCACCTCTACGAGATGGACTACCTCAAGGAGGGCATCGGGCTGCGGGCGATGGCGCAGCGTGACCCGCTGGTCGAGTACCAGCGCGAAGGCTACGACATGTTCGTCGGCATGCTCGAGGGGCTCAAGGAAGAGTCGGTGGGCTTCCTGTTCAACGTCACCGTGGAAGCCGCGCCTGCGCCTACCGTGGCGCCGGTCGCCGCGCCTTCCGGGTTGGCCGCATTCGCCGCGGAGGCCGCGGCCAAGGCTCAAGAGGGTGCTGTGGCCACCAAGGAGCGTCCGGCGGCGTTGCGCGCCAAGGGAATTGAAAGCGATGCGCCGCCGCTGACCTACACAGGACCCTCCGAGAACGGGTCGGCGGAGGTGCAACGATCCAGCGGCGGCCCCAAGCACGCCGCACCCACCAGCGGCAGTCGGCGGGAGCGCCGTGAAGCCGCGCGTCAGCAGGCCAAGACGGCCAAGCACAGCCGCAGGCGCTAGCTCACGGTTCGACGAGCGCGGCGATGCGCTCCAGCGTGGCGCGCATGCCGTCCTCGGCTTGCTTGGGCATCGAGCCCATCCTGAGCATGGGCCGCTGCCGGTCCTGCGAGACGTCCCATGTCTCGCGCACCAGCGTGCCTTTCCCCTGCCCTTCGGGCGGGAGGTGGCCCCGAGTCGGCCGGGCGCAGCTCGTAACGCCAGATCCGCCCGCCGATCAGACCGCCGGGGCCCATGGTGGTCTTCCATGCGATGCGACGGTCGGGCTCGAATTCGATGACGGTGTTGGTGGTGCGGTACGGCAGGAACAACGACTCCGGCCGGCCCCGCATCGACATGCCGAACTTCGAGCCAAGCGACAACGGCGCCGACTTCTCCGTGGAATGGTCCACTGTGCCCGATCCGTCGAAGCTGGAATGGCTTCCGGCATCGGCGATCAAGGCGAAGATGTCGGCGGCCGGCGCGTTGATGACCCGCTCGACGCCGACGGTGTTTCCTTGCACGTCTGTAACGCTAGCCGCCTCAGCCGATCTGCAGGACGACACGAGCGGACGCCGTGTGTGACGGTCCTGCGACGGTGCTCTGCAGCGTTCGGCGCGACACGGACGGCATCTGCTGGAGAGTCGCGGACCCATTCATGGTCCCACGGCCGGCACCCCTTCATGCACCCGTAGTGCGCGACAGGAGAATCGGCCGATAACCTCTCGGGGGGTTCATTGAAAGCGACAAAAGGGCAACCGCGGCCGAGCCGCGCATCAGGCCAGGGGGAGGGTGACGCCGCAATGGTCAGCAGGTTGTCGGCGTCGGACGCGTCGTTCTATCACCTGGAAGACAGCTCAACCCCGTTGTACGTCGGCACGCTGTCGACCCTGCGCAAGCCGCGCAACGGATTGAGTTATGAAACCTTGCTGGCCACTGTCGAACAACGGCTCCCGCAGATCCCGCGCTATCGCCAGAAGGTGCGCGAAGTCACCCTGGGCCTGGCCCGCCCGATGTGGGTCGACGACCGCGACTTCGACATCACCTATCACATCAGACGGTCGGCGCTACCGGCGCCGGGCAGCGACGCGCAGCTGCACGAGCTGATCGCCCGGCTCGGCTCGCGGCCACTGGACAAGTCGCGGCCGCTGTGGGAGATGTATCTGATCGAGGGCCTGGCCCGTAGCCGCGTCGCGATCTACACCAAATCGCACCAGGCGCTGGTGAACGGCATGACGGCGCTCGAGATCGGCCACGTCGTCGCCGACCGCACCCAGAAGCCGCCGGAGTTCGGTGAGGACATCTGGATCCCTGCGCGTGAGCCGAGCGACCGTCAGCTATTGCTCGGCGCCGTCGGCGAATGGATCACCCGTCCCGCCGAGCAGCTTGGGGCTGTGCGCTCGGCGGTGACCGAGGTGGCGACCAACGCCGGTCAGCTGGTCGAGGTCGGGCGCCGGTTCGTCGCCGCCGCGCGCACCGTGGCCCGCGGCACCGCGCCGAACAGCCCGCTGAACAAGACCGTGTCGCGCAACCGCCGATTCACCGTGGCCGGCCATCGGCTGGACGACTATCGCTTGGTGCGGGCGCGCTACGACTGCGACGTCAACGACGTCGTGCTGGCCGTGGTGGCCGGGGCACTGCGGAACTGGCTGATGTCGCGCGGCGAGCCGGTGACGGCGATGACGACCGTTCGCGCGATGGCCCCGATGTCGGTCTATCCGGACGCGGACCTCGATACGACAGGGCCGGGGCAGGCGATCAGCGAGGTATCGCCGTTTCTGATCGACCTGCCGGTCGGTGAGGGCAACGCGGTGGTGCGGCTGTCGCAGATCGCCCATGCCACCGAGTCGCATCCGACCGCGGCCAGCCTCGTCGATGCCAGGACCATCGTCACGCTGTCAGGATTTGCGCCACCGACGTTGCACGCCATGGGAATTCGCGTTGCGACCAGTCTCTCGGCGCGCCAGTTCAACCTGCTGATCACCAATGTGCCCGGCGCGCAGAAGCAGATGTTTGTCGCGGGCACCAAACTGCTGGAAACCTATGCGGTTCCGCCGCTGCTGAACAATCAGGTGCTGGCGCTCGGGGTGACGTCCTACAACGGCATGCTCTATTTCGGCATCAACGCCGACCGCGATGCGATGAGCGACGTCGACGTACTGCCCTCGCTGCTGCGCGAATCGCTGGATGAACTGCTGGAGGCCGCGCAATAATCGCCTACAGTCGCCTCGTGCGTGTCTACGTCCCGGCGACCTTGGCCATGCTGCAGCAGCTCGTCGCCGACCGATCGCTGCGTGCCCGCAACGGCACCGCCTTCGCTGTGACGCCGACGCTGCGCGAGGCCTACGCCGAAGGCGACGACGACGAGTTGGCCGACGTGGCCCTGCGCGACGCCGCAGTGGCGTCGTTGCGGCTGTTGGCCGGCGAGGGGATATCCAGTTTGCCGCCGCGGCGAGCTGTGGTGGTCGCTGAGGTCGAGGGTGCGACGGCCCGTCCGGATCTGGACGACGCGGTGGTGCGGCTGTCGGAGCCGATCGCCTACGACCAGGTGGTCGCCGCCTACGTCGACAACGCCGACGCCGAGTCCGCGGTTGTTCCGGCGATCGAGGCTGTCGACGCCGCTGACCTGGGGCAGGAGGACGCTGAATTCATTGTCGGCGACGCGCAGGACCACGATCTTGCCTGGTATGCGCCGCAAGAACTGCCGTTCCTTCTCGAGTTGTTGTGATGCTTCTCCATTGGCTCAGGCGCAGAACCTACGGTACCGTAGGTTATGTCTCCCGGACGACGGGTGCCGCAATCCTGAAACTGGGGCAGGAGCTTTCGTTGGGTAAGAAATACAGCAGCAGCAGGCCCGCGGCCCTGCTCGCGGATACCGTGCGGCCTACCATCGCCGGCGCCGGTAAGCATCGCGGCTGGGACACCGCGCGTGCGATCGCCGAGCGGATCACCACACCGTTGTTGCCCGACGACTATCTCAAGCTCGCGAACCCGTTGTGGTCTGCGCGGGAACTGCGTGGTCGGGTGCTTGAGGTGCGTCGCGAAACCGTCGACTCCGCGACCCTGGTCATCAAGCCGGGGTGGGGCTTTTCCTTCGACTATCAGCCCGGCCAGTACATCGGGATCGGCGTGTTGGTCGACGGGCGCTGGAGGTGGCGGTCGTATTCGTTGACGTCCAGCCCGGTAGCAGGAGCCGCCGGGCCGGCGACATCCAATTGGGGCGGCCGCATCATCACCATCACCGTCAAGGCCATGCCCGAGGGGTTCCTGTCGACCCACCTGGTCGGCGGGGTAGCGCCTGGCACGATCGTGCGGCTGGCCGCGCCGCAGGGCAACTTTGTGATGCCCGACCCTGCGCCGGCCTCGGTGTTGTTCATCACAGCCGGCTCCGGCATCACGCCGGTGATGTCGATGCTGCGCACGCTGGCCCGTCGCGACCAGGTCACCGATGTGGTCCACTTGCATTCGGCGCCAACGGAATCCGATGTGTTGTTCGCCACTGAACTGGCAGGGATGCAGACCGGTCACGAGGGATATCGGCTGCGGCTGCGGTCCACCCGTACTCAGGGTCGTCTGGATCTGTCCCGGCTGGGCGACGAGGTGCCCGACTGGCGGGAGCGCCAGACCTGGGCGTGTGGGCCCGAGGGCATGCTCAACGACGCCGAGCGGGTTTGGCATGCGGGCGGCATCGCTGACCGGCTCCACCTCGAGCGCTTCGCGGTGTCCAAAGCCGGGGCGCACGGCCAGGGCGGCACGGTGGCGTTCGCACGCAGTCAGAAGACGCTCACCGTGGACGGGGCGACACCATTGATGGACGCCGGCGAGAGCGTCGGCATCCAGATGCCCTTCGGCTGCCGGATGGGCATCTGTCAGTCGTGCGTGGTCGGGCTGCTCGACGGCCACGTTCGCGACCTGCGGACCGGTGCCGAGCACGAACCGGGCAGCCGGGTCCAGACGTGTATTTCTGCAGCGTCCGGCGATTGCGTGCTGGACGTTTAGACTTTACTGACTGGTAACCTACGGCTTCGTAGGTTACGGTATCGTAGGTCTACGAAGGGAGGAAGAACAATGGCAATTACCGACGTACCGGCATTCGCGCATCTCACCGACGCCGACATCGAAAGCCTGGCTGTCGAGCTCGACGCGATCCGCCTGGACATTGAAGACTCCCGGGGCGAGCGCGACTCGCGCTACATCCGCCGCACCATCGCCGCCCAACGTGCTCTCGAGGTCGTCGGCCGGCTCATGCTGGCCGGGAGCTCGCGACGCTCCGCGTGGTGGGCAGGAACCCTGACCCTGGGCGTGGCCAAGATCGTCGAAAACATGGAGATCGGCCACAACGTCATGCACGGCCAGTGGGATTGGATGAACGACCCGGACATCAACTCCCAGAGCTGGGACTGGGACACCGCTTCGCCGGCCGACGCATGGCGCCACTCCCACAACTACGAGCACCACACCTTCACCAACATTCGGGGCAAGGACCGCGACCTGGGCTACGAGATCATGCGCATCGATCCCCACCAGCGCTGGCATCCGGTTTATCTCTTTCAGCCCCTGTACAACCTGCTGCTGATGGGCTTCTTCGAGTGGGGCGTGGCCGTCCACGACCTCAACCGGGAGGCGATCATCTCCGGGGAGAAGTCCAAGGCTCAGCTGACCCGGGAGGTGAAGGCGATCGGCGTGAAGGCCCGCCGGCAGATCGTCAAGGATTACATCGCGTTCCCCCTGCTCTCGGGCAGGGCGTTCAAGTCGACGCTGGCGGCGACCTTCACCGCGAACATCGTGCGAAACGTGTGGGCCCACTCGATCATCTTCTGCGGTCATTTTCCCGATCAGACCTACACGTTCAGCCAGGATGAGGTGGCCGACGAGACGCGGGGCGGCTGGTATGTGCGACAGCTCCTCGGATCGGCCAACATCGACGGCGGCCCGCTGTTTCACCTGCTCGCGGGCAATCTGAGCTTTCAGGTCGAGCATCACCTCTACCCCGACATGCCCTCGAGCCGCTATTCCGAGATCGCGCCGCGCGTGCGGGACATCTGCCGCCGCTATGAGCTGCCCTACAACACCGGCCCGTTGCACCGTCAGCTCGGGACCGTCCACCGCACGATCCTGCGCCTCGCGTTCCCCGGCGGCAGGTCGAGGCGCAAGCCAGGGCCCTACCGCCCTTCGTGATGCGCTAGCGCGGGTCGGCCCGGTCGAGGTTCCAGTGACGCGAGGTTGAGCATCGGCACAGCCACGGCTCCTCCGCGGTCTCCGAGCGCGGAACGAGGTAGAACAGGGTGATCGTGCGCTGTCCGCCCTCGTGGTCGCCGTAGAGGATCTCTATGTACAGGTTCTCTCTGGCGATGATCGCGTCGCGCAACGGGGCGTAGAGCGGGTCGGCGGGGTCGCGCACGGCGCCCTGCCAGAAGCTGATGTCTCCCGCGGGGACGTAGAGGTCGCGCGCGAGGCGCCGGAACTCCTCCAGTGGCGGAGGCGGCGCCTCAGGGGTCGGCCGCTCGGTTGAGACATGCCAGCCGTGCAGGACCGCGAGGCCGGACGCGACGTTTCGCAGCGGGATCGCGAGATACAGGTTGCCGTCCGCCTCCTGGGCCGCGGCCAACCCGTCGTGGAGCAGCAGCCAGTGGTCGTCGGCAAATCCGACCTTCTGCGGGAGATCCTGCTGACGGGCGTTGAACAGTACGGGGCGCAACCCCACCTTCAGCGACTGTTCAGAGACGCGCGCCGCGCGGTTGGCCGAGCGCGTCGAGGCGAACGTGGCGAGCGCTAGTACAAGCGTTCCCCCTGCCGTCGCCAGCGACGCGATCGTGCTGGTGTCAGCCACGGTGGAAGGCTAACCGATTCCGCTTCACCCACGACGCCCGCGGGGGGCCTGGACCGAGCGGCTTGTGGGGCGGCATGCCCCATCCGCGGGGACTTCGAGTCCGTTCGCGGGATTCCATTCTCCGACCAGCGACGAGTGCTGGTGGACCATCGCCTGTCACTTCAACAAGCAGTAGTCCATGCCGCCCGCGATTACCTACTACCCGCCCAGCGTGAATTCCACTCCAGCCGTCACTTCTCTGCCAGGGGTTTGCGGTCGGGTTGGCGGGGTATCTATTAGCCTCGAAAGGAGGACCGCAATGCTTGTAGCTCTTGCAGTTATCCTGCTGATCGTCGCCCTCGCGGGCGGGATAGCAGTGAACCCGCTGCTGTTCCTGATTGCACTGCTGGCACTCGTAGTGTTCCTAGGCGGCGGACGCCGCGGCACGGTGCTCTGACTCAGCCGTTGAGAGCGGAATACTCGCCGGGGCGAGCGGTGCCACGAGCACCCTCGCCCGGCGGGGACCCGCCACCCGCGCAAAGCCGGCCGTCACATATTCACATCATCCGCCCAGCGGCGAGGGCGGGATGCGCGTCTGCCCGTGAACGTCGGGGATCACCATCGCGACCTCGTCCACGAAGCACCAGGACCAGGTCTCGCCGGCCTCGAGCGACCGGATGATCGGGTGCTCGCTCGCGAGGGCATGGGCGCTCGCGTGCCGGTTCGGCGAGTCATCGCAACAGCCGACGTGTCCGCACTCGAGGCAGATGCGCAGGTGCAGCCAGGGATCGCCCGTGAGCAGGCAGTCCTCACAACCATCGACCGCGTTCGGCAGCTCTGTGACCAGGACGTGGTCGAGGTGGGTGCAGGTCGCCATGCTTCCTCCGGTGATGTTCGCGTGACGCTCGCGCCGGACGGCGCGCGGCTTGACGAATCCAGCTTAGAAGGAGTCGCGCGGTCTGCCGGACGCCGGCCGAGCGGCTAGACGCCGGTCGGGAACGTCTCGGGCAGCTCGCCCTGCTCCCACTCGCTCGTGCGCTCAAGCGGCTCGACGGCGCTCGTCTCGTCGAGGTGGATGACGGCGTCGAACTGATCGGCGAGGCGGGCGTTGAAGTAGTGCGAGACGCGCTCGGTCTGCGGCTGGTAGATGACGCCGATCGCGCGCTCGAGACGGCGCCCATGCAGCCGGGAGGGATCGAGCAGGAAGGCTGCTGTTCCCTGTTCGTGAAACAGCTCCTCCCAGCTTCCGGGGAGGGCCGGCAGCACGTTCTTGCGCTCGGCTGGGCCGCCCCAGTCGGAGGCCGCGGTCACGGTGCCGGTGAACGTGGTGAATCCCACGAGCAGCGCGTCGGATCCGTGGCGCTCGCGCACGAGCTGGCCGACGTTCAACTGTCCCGCCTGCCCGAGCTCGGTGGCGCGGTTGTCGCCGAGGTGGGAGTTGTGCTCCCACACCGCGACCTTCGCGCGCCCGCTGGTGCGCTCGAGATGGGCCGAGAGCTGCTCGAGGGTCTCGGCCATGTGGCGGTCGCGGAGGTTCCAGCTCTCGACCCCGCCGCGGAACATGGAGCGGTAGTAGCGCTCGGCGTTGACGACCAGCCGCGCGTTCTGCTCCGCGTAGAAGCGCGCGTCGGCGTCGGCGGCGCGCTCTCCCGTGGCGCCCTCGCCCGAGGACCTGCCGAGCAGCTCGACGAGCTGCTGGACCGCCTGCTGCCCGCATGGTTCGGCGCCGGCGATGCCGGTCTCGTACGCATACACCTGCGGGTCGCGTCCAAACTGGTCAAAGCACGCGTAGCGCTCGCGGGCACGAGCCGCGGCCTGCGGGTCGGCGC